>NZ_OZ386212.1:3238931-3562825 GCF_977968315.1 Kushneria sp. EE4 | reverse complement strand
GATGACCTACTCTCACATGGGGAGACCCCACACTACCATCGGCGCGGAGCCGTTTCACTACCGAGTTCGGGAAGGGATCGGGTGGTGCCGGCACGCTATGGTCGTCAGGCAATTCTGCAGACCGGCTGCCCTTTGGGCAGCGGGTCAAAATCGGGATCATGCTGATCAATACATCAACGTATTCGTGTGATGCGAACCACTTGGGTGTTATATGGTCAAGCCTCACGGGCAATTAGTACGCGTCAGCTCAATGCATTGCTGCACTTACACACCGCGCCTATCGACCTCGTCGTCTTCGAGGGCCCTTCAGGGAGCTCGAGGCTCCAGGGAAGTTTCATCTTGAAGGGGGCTTCCCGCTTAGATGCCTTCAGCGGTTATCCCGTCCGCACATAGCTACCCGGCGGTGCCATTGGCATGACAACCGGTACACCAGCGGTGCGTCCACTCCGGTCCTCTCGTACTAGGAGCAGCACTTCTCAAACTTCCGACGCCCACGGCAGATAGGGACCGAACTGTCTCACGACGTTCTAAACCCAGCTCGCGTACCACTTTAAATGGCGAACAGCCATACCCTTGGGACCGACTTCAGCCCCAGGATGTGATGAGCCGACATCGAGGTGCCAAACACCGCCGTCGATATGAACTCTTGGGCGGTATCAGCCTGTTATCCCCGGAGTACCTTTTATCCGTTGAGCGATGGCCCTTCCATACAGAACCACCGGATCACTAGAACCTGCTTTCGCACCTGCTCGACATGTCCGTCTCGCAGTCAAGCACCCTTATGCTCTTGCACTCATTGCACGATTTCCAACCGTGCTGAGGGTACCTTAGTGCTCCTCCGTTACTCTTTGGGAGGAGACCGCCCCAGTCAAACTACCCACCACACACTGTCCTCACACCGGATCACGGTGCGGAGTTAGAACGCCGATGATACCAGGCTGGTATTTCAAGGTTGGCTCCACCCCGACTGGCGTCGGGGTTTCAAAGCCTCCCAGCTATCCTACACAAGTAACATCAGCGTCCAGTGTGAAGCTATAGTAAAGGTTCACGGGGTCTTTCCGTCTAGCCGCGGGTACACTGCATCTTCACAGCGATTTCAATTTCACTGAGTCTCGGGTGGAGACAGCGTGGCCATCATTACGCCATTCGTGCAGGTCGGAACTTACCCGACAAGGAATTTCGCTACCTTAGGACCGTTATAGTTACGGCCGCCGTTTACCGGGGCTTCGATCAAGAGCTTCGCCTTGCGGCTAACACCATCAATTAACCTTCCGGCACCGGGCAGGCGTCACACCCTATACGTCCGCTTACGCGTTGGCAGAGTGCTGTGTTTTTAATAAACAGTTGCAGCCACCTGGTCTCTTCGGCCGGTCAGAGCTCAAGGAGCAAGTCCCGTCACCCTGGCCGGCGCACCTTCTCCCGAAGTTACGGTGCCATTTTGCCTAGTTCCTTCACCCGAGTTCTCTCATACGCCTTGGTATTCTCTACCTGACCACCTGTGTCGGTTTGGGGTACGATCGCATGTTATCTGAAGCTTAGAGGCTTTTCCCGGAAGCGTGGCATCAGTGACTTCCAGACCGTAGTCTGTTCGTCTCGCGTCTCGGCTTGTAGAGGACCGGATTTGCCTGATCCTCAGGCCTACTCGCTTTCACCGGGGCAACCAGCGCCCGGCTCACCTAGCCTTCTTCGTCCCCCCATCGCAATAACATCCGGTACGGGAATATTGACCCGTTTCCCATCGACTACGCCTTTCGGCCTCGCCTTAGGGGTCGACTCACCCTGCTCCGATTGTCGTCGAACAGGAACCCTTGGTCTTCCGGCGGGGCGGGTTTTCACCGCCCTTGTCGTTACTCATGTCAGCATTCGCACTTGTGATACCTCCAGCAGACCTCACGATCCACCTTCGCAGGCTTACACAACGCTCCTCTACCGCGCATCCATAAGGATGCACCCGCAGCTTCGGTACCCGGTTTGAGCCCCGTTACATCTTCCGCGCAGGCCGACTCGACCAGTGAGCTATTACGCTTTCTTTAAAGGGTGGCTGCTTCTAAGCCAACCTCCTGGCTGTCTGTGCCTTCCCACATCGTTTCCCACTTAACCGGGATTTTGGGACCTTGGCTGGCGGTCTGGGTTGTTTCCCTTTTCACAACGGACGTTAGCACCCGCTGTGTGTCTCCCACGCTGTACTCACCGGTATTCGGAGTTTGCCTCGGGTTGGTAAGCCGGGATGGCCCCCTAGCCGAAACAGTGCTCTACCCCCGGTGGTAATACGTGAGGCGCTACCTAAATAGCTTTCGAGGAGAACCAGCTATCTCCGAGCTTGATTAGCCTTTCACTCCGATCCACAGCTCATCTCAGCATTTTTCAACATACTTGAGTTCGGACCTCCAGTCAGTGTTACCTGACCTTCATCCTGGCCATGGATAGATCGCCCGGTTTCGGGTCTATTCCCAGCAACTAATTCGCCCATTTAAGACTCGGTTTCCCTGCGCCTCCCCTATTCGGTTAAGCTCGCTACTGAAAATAAGTCGCTGACCCATTATACAAAAGGTACGCAGTCACAGAACAAGTCTGCTCCCACTGCTTGTACGCACACGGTTTCAGGATCTATTTCACTCCCCTCGCCGGGGTTCTTTTCGCCTTTCCCTCACGGTACTGGTTCACTATCGGTCAGTCAGGAGTATTTAGCCTTGGAGGATGGTCCCCCCATGTTCAGTCAGGGTTTCACGTGCCCCGACCTACTCGATTTCACAATGCTCGGATTTCGGCTACGGGACTATCACCCGCTATGGTCAGACTTCCCAGACTGTTTGCCTATCGGTTGCACTGCTTAAGGGCTGGTCCCCGTTCGCTCGCCGCTACTGGGGGAATCTCAATTGATGTCTTTTCCTCGGGGTACTTAGATGTTTCAGTTCTCCCGGTTCGCCTTCATGAGTTATGTATTGGCTCATGAATACTTACCTGATGGTAAGTGGGTTTCCCCATTCGGAAATCGCCGGGTCGCAGGTCATTTGCCACCTCACCGACGCTTATCGCAGGCTGTCACGTCCTTCATCGCCTCTGACTGCCTAGGCATCCACCGTGTGCGCTTAATCGCTTGACCATATAACCCCAAGGGGTCCGGTTTCACGATCACACGACATTTGCTGGAATACGTACGACATTACGTATCACAGCAAACTTATACGTTGTCTGCCGGTCGGGTCACGACACCCTTCCGAAGAAGGGGTGTTCACCGACCGACAGGTCAGCATGATCCACATTGTTAAAGAGCGTACTGTCAAAAAGACAGTCAGAAATCATGTCGATGATCTGTCATCATCATGACTTTTGACTGTGGTTTCATCAGTATCAGCGAGACTGTTTGTATGCACCGAGCCGGTATGGTGGAGCCTAGCGGGATCGAACCGCTGACCTCCTGCGTGCAAGGCAGGCGCTCTCCCAGCTGAGCTAAGGCCCCGACAGGTTGGTGGGTCTGGGCAGACTTGAACTGCCGACCTCACCCTTATCAGGGGTGCGCTCTAACCAACTGAGCTACAGACCCAAGCAGTCTTCGCTCTATCCGATCAGGCAATTTGTGTGGACGCGCTGGTTCGCGTGAGCACTTTAGTCGTTTAAGGAGGTGATCCAGCCGCAGGTTCCCCTACGGCTACCTTGTTACGACTTCACCCCAGTCATGAACCACACCGTGGTGATCGCTCTCCCGGAGGTTAAGCTAACCACTTCTGGTGCAGTCCACTCCCATGGTGTGACGGGCGGTGTGTACAAGGCCCGGGAACGTATTCACCGTGGCATTCTGATCCACGATTACTAGCGATTCCGACTTCACGGAGTCGAGTTGCAGACTCCGATCCGGACTGAGGCCGGCTTTATGGGATTGGCTTCACGTCGCCGCTTCGCAACCCTTTGTACCGGCCATTGTAGCACGTGTGTAGCCCTGCTCGTAAGGGCCATGATGACTTGACGTCGTCCCCACCTTCCTCCGGTTTGTCACCGGCAGTCTCCCTGAAGTTCCCGGCCGGACCGCTGGCAAAAAGGGATAGGGGTTGCGCTCGTTACGGGACTTAACCCAACATTTCACAACACGAGCTGACGACAGCCATGCAGCACCTGTCTCTGCGTTCCCGAAGGCACTCTCCCATCTCTGGGAGATTCGCAGGATGTCAAGAGCAGGTAAGGTTCTTCGCGTTGCATCGAATTAAACCACATGCTCCACCGCTTGTGCGGGCCCCCGTCAATTCATTTGAGTTTTAGCCTTGCGGCCGTACTCCCCAGGCGGTCGACTTATTGCGTTAACTGCGCCACCAAACCCTCAAGGGGTCCAACGGCTGGTCGACATCGTTTACGGCGTGGACTACCAGGGTATCTAATCCTGTTTGCTACCCACGCTTTCGCGCCTCAGCGTCAGTGTCAGTCCAGAAGGCCGCCTTCGCCACTGGTATTCCTCCCGATCTCTACGCATTTCACCGCTACACCGGGAATTCCACCTTCCTCTCCTGCACTCTAGCCTGCCAGTTCCGAATGCCGTTCCCGGGTTGAGCCCGGGGCTTTCACATCCGGCTTGGCAAGCCGCCTACGCGCCCTTTACGCCCAGTAATTCCGATTAACGCTTGCACCCTCCGTATTACCGCGGCTGCTGGCACGGAGTTAGCCGGTGCTTCTTCTGTGGGTGATGTCCTTCATGGTGGTTATTAACCACCATGCCTTCTTCCCCACTGAAAGTGCTTTACAACCCGAAGGCCTTCTTCACACACGCGGCATGGCTGGATCAGGGTTTCCCCCATTGTCCAATATTCCCCACTGCTGCCTCCCGTAGGAGTCCGGGCCGTGTCTCAGTCCCGGTGTGGCTGATCATCCTCTCAGACCAGCTACGGATCGTTGCCTTGGTGAGCCGTTACCTCACCAACAAGCTAATCCGACATGGGCTCATCCGATAGCGCAAGGTCCGAAGATCCCCTGCTTTCTCCCGTAGGACGTATGCGGTATTAGCTCGGGTTTCCCCGAGTTATCCCCCACTACCGGGCAGATACCCATGCATTACTCACCCGTCCGCCGCTCGTCAGCGGGTAGCAAGCTACCCCTGTTACCGCTCGACTTGCATGTGTTAGGCCTGCCGCCAGCGTTCAATCTGAGCCATGATCAAACTCTTCAGTTTATTTTGAAGCTTTGAGATTCGTTTCGAAGCCTGCCGAAGCAGTCATCGAGGTGAATCAATCCGGGCTCGAGGTCAAACTAGTACTCTTGACGAGTGTTCGTCTGCTCGATTATCTATGTGACTGGTGTCACACGAGCCAGACGCCCACACAAATTGCCTGATCGACTTGTTAAAGAGCGTCTCGAAGATGTTGCCTCAGTCGCCGTGACGGCTGCTTCGAGAGAGTGGGCATTTTACAGCCCTGAATCGAAAAGTCAACCTCTTTTTTTCGATCCGGAAGTCAGCGGCTGGATTTGAAACCCTGATTGAGCGACCAAAACCTTAGTCAAAACAATCACCTGCTTAACTTCCCCGCTGCCTCGTCGCCGTGTGCTCCGTGGCAGCGGATGCGTACTTTATAGATCAGACCGGGACCACGCAACCCCTTTTGCCAAAAAGTTTCATCTTTCTGTCATGACGGTGAAAGGAGCATGATACGCCTGCCTTCATACCCTCTTTGGATAGCCGGCTTTCATGAAAGGCCGCTCTTCATATATCCATCCTTGAAAAGCAGTTTATAGAGAGCCCTGTCAGGGGACTGCCAACCAAGAAAAAGCCCGCAACTGACAATGTCAGCTGCGGGCTTCGTGGATCTTCCTGATCCTGACACATCACCTTCCATGGTGATGTCCTTGAAATTTACACCAAGGCTTCCCTTCCATGGGTGCAACGCTTCCTTGCGTCCGCTGCCTCGGTGTATAAACAAATTTACCTGACTGTAGCGGACATGTCCAACTTTTTGTAAGGAAAACTGCTGCAGGTGTATGACTTGTCCAGGAATAGAGTTATGCCTTGTGCAACATGACCCTTGCATAGCGCTTCTTGCCAGCCTGAATCACGTAGTCATGGCCCACTGTGAGCATATGATCTGCCTCTACCTTATGCCCATCGACCCAGACGCGCGCATTTTTCAGCATGTCCTTTGCCTGTGCCCCGTTGTTAGCAAGGCCGGCACGATTGAGGATCAGAGCAATGGGTGCCTCGGTCATGTCCTCGACAGTCACCTCCACTTCCGGCAGATCGTCGGGCAGCTCACCCTCCTTGAGCTGATTGCCACTGGCACGGTGAGCGCCAGCCGCCGCCTCTTCACCATGAAAGCGGGCGACCAGCTCGCGCGCCAGCACCATCTTGACGTCACGCGGGTTGGCTCCCTTGTCTACATCACTCATCAACGCCCGTACCTCATCCATCGGCTTGAGCGAGAGCAGTTCGAAGTAGCGCCACATGAGTGAGTCCGGCATCGAGACAATCTTGTTGAACATTTCACCGGGCCGGTCGGTAATGCCCACATAGTTGCCCAGTGACTTGGACATCTTCTGTACACCATCAAGACCTTCAAGCAGCGGCATGGTCAGCACGACCTGCGGTGCCTGCCCGTAATGCTTTTGAAGCTCACGCCCCATCAACAAATTGAATTTCTGATCGGTACCGCCGATTTCGATATCGGCTTCCAGCGCCACCGAGTCATACCCCTGTATCAGCGGATAAAGGAATTCGTGAATGGCGATAGGCTGATTGCCGCGGTAGCGCTTTTCGAAATCATCGCGCTCAAGCATGCGTGCCACTGTTGACTGGGCGGCCAGCCCGATCAGGTCGGCTGCTGACATGGCGCTCATCCACTCGGCGTTAAAGACCACCTTCGTGCGCTCGGGATGGAGCACCCTGAACACCTGCTCCTGATAGGTACGGGCATTGGCCATGACGTCTTCCTGGGTCAACGGCTTTCGCGTCACGCTCTTGCCGGTCGGGTCACCAATACGCCCGGTGAAATCGCCGATAAGAAACAATACCTCATGCCCCAGATCTTGGAACTGGCGCAGCTTGTTCAAAAGCACCGTATGACCGAGGTGAAGGTCGGGCGCGGTAGGGTCGAAACCGGCCTTGATACGCAACGGCCGCTCCAGAGAGAGCTTCTTTTCCAGCTCTTCTTCTATAAGTACCTCGTGGACACCACGTTTGATCAGCGCCAGCGCCTCGGCAACATCGGCCATGACCTGCCTCTCCTGTATTCAGATAATTGCAGCTGCCCTCCCCTCGTCCGGTCCGCGGGCGAGCAGCAGGAAATGTGGGGCATGATAGCATGGCGTCAAACGCGTAGACCGCCCCGGCAGGAGTGAGCAGATGAGTCTTGTAATAGGTCTGATGTCCGGCACCAGTCTGGACGGTATCGACGCCGCACTGGTCGAATGCAACCACCATCACCGCCCCGCTCTACTGGAAGCCACGGGCATCGAGATGCCGGAGTCCCTGCGCCGTCAGTTATGGCAGCTGTGTCATGCCAACGACGCCGCCTTCGACACCCTGGCCGATGCCGAAGAGGCGTTCTGCCGGCTTCAGGCGCAGGCCGTCACGGCGCTGCTCGAGAAAAGCGGCTACAGGGTCGAAGACATCGACGCTATCGGTAGTCACGGCCAGACCATCGAGCATCGTCCGGATGGCCCCGCCCCCTATACATGGCAGCTGGATAACCCCTCGCGTCTGGCCGAACTGACCGGCTGTCGCGTTGTGGCCGACTTCCGGCGACGCGATATCGCCGCCGGTGGTCAGGGCGCGCCGCTGGCACCCGCCTTTCATGACGCGCTCTTTCACCACCCTCAACAGTGGCGCGTGCTGCTTAATCTGGGTGGCTTTGCCAACGTTACCCTGCTCCCTCCCGAGGGCAGCGAACTACCGGTGATCGGTTTTGATACCGGCCCGGCCAATGCCCTGCTGGATGGATGGTATACCCAGCATCACGAGGGCCGGTTTGATCGCGATGGCGCCTGGGGTGCTCAGGGGCAGTGTCAAACGCCCTTGCTGACACGCTTTCTGAGCGATCCCTTTTTTGACTGCCCGCCACCCAAAAGCACGGGGCGCGAACATTTTCATCTCCAGTGGTTGAAGACCCATCTGGAGAACGAATCCCCGGTCGATGTACAGGCCACGCTTTTAACCCTGACCGTTGAAAGTATCGCGCGTGAACTGGAGCGTCACCTGCCCGGGAATGCCCGCACTGAGGCCTGTGTCATTCCCTGTGGCGGCGGGGCGCACAATATCGCCATGATAGACGCTCTGACAGCCCGGCTTTCACCAATCAGAACCGAGCATTGCCAGACACTGGGCTGGTCACCGGACTGGCTGGAGGCCGGCGCCTTTGCCTGGCTTGCCTGGCGACGTCTGGAAGGTCTCCCGGGCAATCTGGCCTCGGTAACCGGTGCGGCAGGGCCGCGTATACTGGGCGGGGTCTACGAGCGCTGACGCTGTCTGACAATGGCAAGGGTTCGACACCCTCCCCGGCTAGACCCCTTGCTCCTGAATAATGAGCCCTTCGGCCGCCAGCTTCGACATGGCAGCTTCCATGGTTTGCATACCCAACGCACCACCGGTCTGCAGCGACGAGTAAATCTGCGCCACCTTGTCTTCGCGGATCAGATTCCGGATGGCAGGCGTGGCGATCAGAATCTCATGCGCGGCGATCCTGCCACCGCCGATACGGCGTACCAGCTGTTGGGAGATCACCCCCTGAAGTGATTCGGACAGCATGGCGCGCACCATTGCCTTTTCATCACCGGGAAAGACATCCACGATTCGATCCACCGTCCGGGCGGCCGATGTGGTGTGCAGCGTGGCCAATACCAGATGCCCGGTTTCGGCAGCCGTCAGAGCCAGGCGCATGGTTTCCAGATCCCGCATCTCGCCGACCAGAATCACGTCGGGGTCCTCACGCAGTGCCGAGCGCAGCGCACTGGCCACGCCATGGGTGTCACGCTGGACTTCCCGCTGATTGATCAACGCACGACGTGAGTGATGTACAAACTCGATGGGGTCTTCAATGGTCAGCACATGCTGAGCGCGCGAGGCGTTGATATGATCCACCATGGCCGCCAGCGTGGTCGACTTTCCGGAACCGGTAGGGCCCGTGACCAGCACCAGGCCATGCTGACAGGATGCCAGCCGCCTGAAGACTTCTCCCAGCCCCAGCGACTCCAGGCTGGGCACATGAGAGGGAATGGTACGAAACACGCCGGCCACGCCCCGGTCCTGATGGAAGGCATTGACACGAAAGCGCGACACGCCGGGCACCTCGACGGAGAAATCGAGCTCCAGCGAGGCCCTGAAGTCCTGCTGCTGCGTCTCACTCATGACTGCTGCCAGCAGACGGTGGACCTCCTCGTTGTCAAGCGCCGGCGCATTAAGACGACGAATCTCGCCATCAACGCGCATCATGGCCGGCAGACCTGCTGACAGGTGAAGGTCAGAGGCGCCCTGTTTTGCTGTAAAAGCCAGCAGTTCGGTAATATCCATGCGTTCGCAGTTCCGGACGTCACAAAGAGTGATCACTCATGAGCGATCAGCAGTCACGCGCGACCCCCGATCAGAGCCACACAGTAAAAGACACTATCGTCGCGATACGCCGCCGACTTGAGCAGGCGCTTGCCAGCGCCGGCCGCCCCGCAGATTCGGCAGCCGTGCTGGCCGTCAGCAAGACCAAGCCGGCGGTTATGCTGCGAGAGGCGTTCGAGGCCGGCCAGCACCTTTTTGGTGAGAACTATCTGCAGGAGGCGTTGGAAAAACAGCGCTCGCTGGCCGACCTTGAAGGCATCGAATGGCACTATATCGGCGCGCTTCAGTCCAACAAGACGCGCGAGGTGGCCGAGCATTTCAGCTGGGTTCATACCGTGGATCGCGAGAAAATTGCCAGGCGTCTGAGCGAGGCGCGCCCGTCATCGCTGGGTCCGCTCAATGTCTGTCTGCAGGTCAATATCAGTCGGGAAGACTCGAAATCGGGCGTCATGCCGGAGGCGCTGCCGGCGCTGGTAGAGCAGGTGCTGGCCCTGCCGGGCCTTCGTCTGCGTGGCCTGATGGCCATTCCGGCTGCAAGCGATGATCCGGAACAACAGCGTGTACCCCACGCTGCCCTGCGCGCGCTTTTCGATGAGCTGGTCAAACGCCATCCCGACGCGCCGCTGGATACGCTTTCGATGGGCATGAGCGGTGACATGGAGGCCGCCATTGACGAGGGCGCCACTCTGGTCAGACTGGGTACGGCCATTTTCGGCAGCCGCAACTGAACACCCCGACCACAAGGACGCTTTTCATGGCAAGTCAACTGACCTTTATCGGCGCCGGCAACATGGCCAGCGCCATATTCGGCGGACTGATCGACAATGGCTATCCGGCCGAGGCCATTACGGCCACCTCGCCCGACAAGGCCATTCTCGAGCAGCACCATGCGCGCTACGGCATTAACACCACCACCGACAATGCTGCAGGCGTTAGCGACGCCGATGTCGTGATTCTGGCCGTCAAGCCACAGATCATGCGCGAGGTCTGCGAACCGCTTCAGGATGCCCTGCAGATCAGCCGACCGCTGATCATCTCCATCGCCGCCGGACTCACCCTCGACACGCTGGGCCAGTGGCTGGGAGATGAGAGCCTGCCGATCGTTCGCTGCATGCCCAATACCCCGGCACTGGTTGGCAAGGGGGCGACCGGACTTTACGCCCCCGCCGGCATCAGCGATGACCATCGTGCACTGGCCGGCGATCTGATGTCGGCCATCGGTATCGTTGAGTGGGTGGAAGAGGAAACCCAGCTTAGTGCCGTGACGGCCATCGCCGGCAGCGCACCCGCCTACTTTTTCTACATGCTGGAAGCCATGGAAGAAGCCGGCGTGGCCCGCGGCCTTTCCCGCGACGTTGCCCGGCGGCTGGCCATTCAGACGGCACTGGGTGCTGCCCATATGGCCAGTGAAAGCGAACATGATCCAAAAACGCTCAAGCAACAGGTCATGTCGCCGAAAGGTACTACCGAGCGCGCCATTGCAAGTTTTGAGCAGGCCGGCTTCGAGAAAATGGTGGATGATGCCACACTGGCCTGTTTCGAGCGTGCCGAATCATTGGCACATGAGCTGCGGGATCAGTAAATTCACTGTATCTGTCATCTTGTGACTATATAACGGAGAGTCTCCATGGGGAGCGCACTGGGCGATACCGGCATCATGCTGGTCAACACCCTGATCAACCTTTATCTGTTTGTGCTGATGCTGCGCTTTTTGCTGCATGCTTCACATGCCGACTACTACAACCCCATCAGTCAGGCGATCGTCAAGGCGACTTCGCCGCTGGTGGCGCCCCTGCAGCGCGTGTTGCGACCTGCCGGCCCGATCGATATCGCCACGCTGGTGGTCGCGCTGCTGTTCAAGATGGTGGGTATTGCCCTGATCTGCATGGCGATCTTTGGCTTTCCGCCCATCGGGCTTTTGGCCATCGCAGCGCTGGCCGGCGTGGTCAATGCCATTTTGAAGATTTATTTCTTCGCCATGATCATCATGATCATACTGAGCTGGGTCGCCCCCCAGTCCGGCCACCCCGGCGCCCTGCTGGTATTTCAGATTACCGAGCCGGTGATGGCGCCGGTACGACGTGTCATTCCCTCGATCGGCATGATCGATCTCTCCCCCATCGTGGTCTTTTTGCTGATCAACGTGCTCGACAGCTTTTTGGTCGGCGCACTGAGTCGCGCCGCCGGGCCGCTGGCACCGCTGATTTAAGACTCGACAGGCTGTCGTGCCCGCGCACGACAGCCTCCCCGCCAGCCACGCCCCGATGCCTGCATCGATATGCTACAGTGCGCCTCCGACGGCGGGTCACGAGTCCGGCCTGCCCTGTCCGACCGGATTTGAGTGCTGATGCCCGAGACACTGTCTTCTACATCGGTTGGCCTGATTACCCCACAGGTCGCCCGCTTTGATACGCCCCTGAGGCTGGCCTGCGGCCGTGAATTGCCGGCCTTCGAGCTGGTATATGAAACCTACGGCACCCTCAACGAGACGGCAAGCAACGCGATTTTGATCTGTCATGCGCTATCGGGTCATCACCATGCTGCCGGCTATCACCACGTTGATGATCGAAAGCCCGGCTGGTGGGACGCCCATATTGGCCCCGGCAAGAGCATCGATACACGGCGCTTTTTCGTGATTTCCGTCAATAATCTTGGCGGCTGCCACGGCAGTACCGGCCCTTCCAGCGACAATCCGGCTACCGGGCGCATCTGGGGACCAGACTTCCCGCTCATGACGGTCACCGACTGGGTCAACAGCCAGGCCATGCTGGCCGACAGACTGGGCATCAAGCGGTTTGCCGCCGTAGTGGGCGGCAGCCTCGGCGGCATGCAGGTATTGCAGTGGGCCATGGGCCTGCCCGAGCGCATCGCCAATGCAGCCGTTATCGCTGCCACGCCACGCCTGTCGGCACAAAACATCGCCTTCAATGAAGTGGCACGTCAGGCCATCCGCTCCGACCCGGAATTCTTTAACGGCTGGTACAGCGAGCATCATACTCTGCCCAGACAGGGGTTGCGGCTGGCCCGAATGGTCGGTCATATCACCTATCTTTCGGAACACTCCATGGGTGCCCGGTTCGGCCGCGATCTGCGCACCGACAGCCTCAACTATGGCTACGATGTCGAATTCGAGGTGGAATCCTATCTGCGTTATCAGGGGGATACCTTCTCGACCCGCTTTGATGCCAACACCTATCTGCTGATGACCAAGGCACTCGACTATTTCGACCCGGCCGGCGAGCACGACGATGATCTGCCCAAAGCCCTGTCGACAGCAGCCTGTCGCTTTCTCGTGGTCAGCTTCACTACCGACTGGCGCTTTGCCCCGGCCCGCTCCCGGGAACTGGTCGATGCTCTGCTGCGTGCCGGCAAGCATGTCAGCTATGCCAATATCGACTCCTCCCATGGCCATGATGCCTTTTTGCTGCCCAACGAACGTTACGAAGCCGTGCTGGGTGGTTTCATGACGCGTATCGCCAACGACGTGGAACGTGCCGACGGAGAGCCTTTGTAATGCGTGCCGATCTTGCATTGATTTATGACTGGGTGCCCCAGGGGGCGCGCGTGCTGGATCTGGGCTGTGGCGACGGCACCCTGCTGGCGGCGCTGTCCAGTGACAAGCAGGTCACGGGCTACGGCCTGGAAATCGACAGCGATGGTATCTCGCGCTGTCTCGAAAAGGGCGTGGATGTCATCGAACAGGATCTGGACCAGGGGCTGGCCAATATTCCCGATGACACCTTCGATCTGGTGATCATGACGCAGGCCCTTCAGGTGCTGAGACGGCCCGATTTGATGCTCGACGAGATGCTGCGGGTGGCCAACGAGTGCATTATCGCCTTCCCCAACTTTGCCTGGTGGCGCCACCGCCTGTCGCTGGGGCTCAAGGGGCGTATGCCGGTATCACGCTCCCTGCCGCACGCCTGGTACGACACGCCCAACATCCATCTGTCGACGTTTCGGGATTTCTCCGATCTGTGTCGCATGCAGGGCCATACCATCACCGACCGCGCAGTGGGCAATGGCAGCCGGGAAGGCCAATGGCGCCACAGGCGCTGGCCCAATCTATTCGGTCAGGATGCCATCTTCCGAGTACGTCGCTGAAGCCCGGACACCCGCTCTTTTGGACTTTGGTATAATGGCGCCTCCTTCCGCGACTTCAGCGAGGCCTGAACATGAACTTTCATACCCGCAAGTGGATCAAGCCCGAGGATCTCAACCCCAATGGCACGCTCTTCGGGGGGAGTCTTCTGAAATGGATCGACGAAGAAGCTGCCATCTACGCCGTCATTCAGCTGGCCAATTCACGCGTCGTGACCAAATACATGTCGTCCATCAACTTTGTTTCCAGCGCACGTCAGGGCGATATTATCGAGCTGGGCATTACCGCCACGCGGTTTGGCAAGACATCGCTGACTCTTCACTGTGTGGTGCGCAACAAGATCACCCACAAAAACATCCTGACCATCGATGAAATCGTCTTCGTCAACATGGGGGATGACGGCAAACCCGCCGCCCACGGCAAGACAGAGATCACCTATCTGCGTGACCGCGAACTGGAAGGGCCTGACAGCGCGACCTGATCTCAGTACAGACGGCGGTAGCGACGGGCGGTGATCTGTTCCGGCGTGATATCACAGCCCAGCATCATCACCTCCACGCCTGCCTCACAGGCCGCATGAAAGGTGCGGGCATAGCCAGGGTCCAGATGGGCCGCCGGTCGGACATCATCAATGCCGTTGTGGGCGACCAGAAATACCAGCACCGCCCGGTCGCCGGCAGCACGCCGTGTCATGAGCGCTTCCAGATGGCGGCGCCCGCGGGTACTGACCGAATCCGGAAAATAGCCACACTCATCGCCCTCCTTCAGCGTCACCTGTTTCACTTCCAGCCAGACAGGCATGCCGTCATGAGGTGTCAGGCGAAAATCAAGTCTCGAGCCTTCCACCCTGACCTCTCGCTGCAACGGCCAGTCCGGATCAAACGGCAGTAGAGCGCCGGTTTCCAGTGCTTCCTGCACCAGCGCATTAGCTCGTCCGGTATGAATGGAGGCCAGCGCGCCATCCGGCAGCTCGATCAGCTCCCATGTCCATGCCAGACGTCGCTTCGGATTATCGTGCCAGGACACCCAGACACGGCAACCAGGCACATTAACGGCCCGCATCGAGCCCGTATTAGGGCAGTGGGCCGTGATGACACGCCCATCATCAAGGCGAATGTCGGCCAGAAAGCGCTTGTAGCGCGCGATGAGCACGCCGGACCACAACGCAGGCAGCTTCATGCAGGCAAACTCCGGGTCAATATAGTGCTTTCCACTACACTCAAGAGGTGATCTCCGAGCCTGCTGACTTTCGTTGAAACCGTCTTGCAATCGGCATGGATTTCCTATAAACAGCACTACCCTGAAACATGCGATGCGGTAATCAGGAACAGTCTTGCGGGCTTACGGCATCGCCATTACCTGCAGTGAGGCAATCCCCATGGCAGTAGCCGAGACGCAGTCGCCCGATACCTTTACGCCCTACGAGCCGGCGCCGGGCGAAGAGTACATGAACGAGCATCAGCTGGCACACTTTCGCCGGATCCTGCTCAACTGGAAAAACGACCTGATGGCAGAGGTCGATCGCACCGTTCGCCACCTCCAGGAAGATGCCAACAACTATGCCGATCCTGCCGATCGCGCCACTCAGGAAGAAGGCTTCAATCTTGAGCTTCGCACCCGGGATCGTGAGCGCAAACTGCTCAAAAAGATCAACGAGACCATCGAAAAGATCGACGAAGATGATTACGGCTTCTGTGAGGCCTGCGGCATCGAGATCGGCATCCGTCGTCTGGAAGCCCGGCCCACGGCCACACTCTGTGTTGATTGCAAGACGCTGTCGGAGTTGAAGGAAAAGCAACTCGGAGGCTGAATGCCGGGCACAAGGCATGTTGAAAATGGCCCTGCGGTCGTTGGTCGCTTTGCACCAACGCCCTCGGGGCCCTTGCATTTTGGCTCCCTGCTGGCGGCACTGGCCAGCTGGCTGGATGTGCGTGCACGAAACGGGCGCTGGCTGCTGCGCATGGAGGATATCGACCCGCCGCGCTGCCCGCCCGGGGCCAGCGAGACCATCCTTGAACAGCTCGAGGCCTTCGGGCTTTATCATGATGGCGCCGTCTCTTACCAACACGATCATGACCGCGATTACCAGGGGGCGCTGAAAACGCTTGTAGCGAGCGGCATGGCCTATCCCTGCAGCTGCTCTCGAAAGGCGTGGCAACACCTCGGTGTCTATCCGGGGTGGTGTCGCCAGGGGCCCCTGCACCTCGAACGCGATCATGCCTGGCGCCTGCGCACCGATCTCGGCGGTTCCGATATCTGCTGGCAGGATCGACGCCTTGGCCATCAGTGCTGGTCCCTTCCCGAACTCGGTGATGTTGTGCTCAAGCGACGCGATGGCCTCTGGGCCTATCAGCTGGCCGTTGTGGTCGACGATGCCCGCCAGGGGGTGACAGATATCGTGCGCGGCGCAGATCTTCTCGACAATACCCCCTGGCAGATCCGGCTTCAGCAGGCACTGGGGTACCCCACGCCCACGTATCTGCATCTGCCACTGGTCATTGCCGACAACGGACAGAAACTCTCCAAACAAAACCGTGCCCCTGCCCTCCCCCTGCAGAGTCACGCCGTACGACCACTGCTGCATGAAGCGCTGACGCTACTGGGCCAGTCACCATCGAGCACGCTACGTCATGCCAGTGTCGATAAGCAGCTGCAGGCGGCCGTTGAAAGCTGGCGACCGCACTTTTTACTCCCTTATGATGTTCAACAAACGACGTTGAAGTGACCACTATCGACCATCGTCGTCTTTTTTTACGCCATGTTGCGCGTATGCTGACCCTACCCAACAAGAACAGTGCACCACAAAAAAGCATCAGACTGGCGGCTTGCACAAAATTAGTGCAAAAAAACGCTCTCTGATGCCGCTTTCTTCAGCGACGCCCATGACATGCGGGCCGACATTTAACAGGTTGTTGAAAAAAAAGAACTATTTTTTAGATGGCACGCGTTCTGCACCAACAGGACTGACTGAAGAAAAACAACAGCGATCGCTTGAACGGCCTCCCAACAACAACAATGGCCAAATCCCGATCAAACGACTCTGAACAACAACAATAATAGGAAAGGGTCAGTCATCCATGTATCAACAACGGGCTGCCAACAACAACAATGGCTCAGGATATAAAAGGCGTTAACAACAACAATAATAACGGCCTTATCGTTGTCAGAATGCGATGTCACTGCAGCGTTGCATCACAACAATAACGCAACCCTGCGACACTCCAGAACAATAACAACATCTCTGGAGCAGCCTGCTGGCTGTCGTCATGGAAGATTGTTTTGAATACGAGATGTTCGCAGCCGTCATGACACAACAACAAAACGTCACGGCCTATCGCATTTGGTGAACATGGTACGTATTCAGGGCGATGCGCCATCACGAAGAAAAATCACAATGCATCACGATTGGTGGGGAGACGACATGTCTCCCCATTTTCATTAATGAAAGCCCCCTTGTATGACAGGCTGCTTTGCAAGCTTTTGCCGCTCGGCTACACTGAGCTCCTGATCGAGGTCGCGATACAGCAAAGCGCAGACCGATCGAGACATCATGGCCGTTATACGATCGGCCCCCGGAATTTCCATCAGGTCAACATGGCTTCACCTTGACGCCCACCATTCTTCCCCGCGATCAACATCCCATTTCTCGACGAATGCTCAGCGAAAATGCGCTGAAGGTTCTCTATCGTCTCAATCAGGCAGGTTTTGAAGCCTATCTGGTGGGTGGATGTGTCAGAGATTCCCTGCTTGGGCAGGTGCCCAAGGACTTCGACGTCGCCACCAGTGCCACGCCGGAACAGGTCCGCAACGTCTTTCGCAATGCCCGCATGATCGGTCGACGCTTTCGTATCGTTCATGTCCGTTTTGGTCGTGAAATCATCGAGGTCACCACCTTTCGTGGCAGCCACGACGCCGAAATGGCCGAACGGCATTCGCATCAGTCCGAGGAAGGGCTGCTGCTGCGCGACAACGTCTGGGGCCGCGTCGATGAAGACGCCATGCGACGTGACTTCACGGTCAACGCGCTTTATTACAGCGTGCGCGATTTCGCCATTCACGACTGGACCGGTGGCCTGGAGGATCTCGAGCATCGCGTGCTCCGTCTGATCGGCGACCCGGATCTGCGCTATCGTGAAGATCCGGTCCGTATGCTTCGCGCCGTACGCTTTGCCAGCAAGCTGGATTTTACGCTCGCTCCCGAGACCGAAGCGCCGCTGGCAGACTGTGCCTCGCTGCTTTTGCAGATTCCGCCGGCCCGTCTGTTCGAAGAAGTTCTCAAGCTGTTTCTTTCCGGCTATGCGCTGAGTACCTTCCACGGTCTTCGGCGTCATGGCCTTTTTGCCATGCTGTTTCCAGGCACCGAGGAATCCTTTACTCAGCTGAGCTGGGCGCAGCCCATGGTCGAGCAGGCGCTGATCAACACCGATGAGCGTATTCGGGCCGACAAGCCGGTGACGCCGGCCTTTTTGTATGCCGCACTGCTCTGGCCGGCTACGGTCGCCCAGACGGCGCAGCTGATTGATGACGGTATTCCGCCGGTACCCGCCGCACAGCAGGCCTCTCAGCAGGTACTCAATCGCCAGTTGCAGCACACCTCCATCCCAAAGCGTTTCAGCCTGCCCATGCGCGAAATCTGGGACATGCAGCTGATGCTGCCGCGTCGGCGGGGCAAGCGTCCCTTCCAGACGCTGACGCATCAGCGCTTTCGCGCTGCCTACGACTTTCTGCTGCTCAGGGAATCGGCCGGAGAGATTGCCTCGGGTCTCGGGCTCTGGTGGACGCGCTTTCAGGAAGCCAGTGAAACCCAGCAGCGCGAGATGGTGCAAAAGGTCGAACAGGGCCAGGACGATACTGCTGTCGATGACGATGCGCCCGAAAGCATGCCGATGCCGTCCCGCAAGCCCAGGCGCCGTCGTCGACGTCGCGGCCCAAGGGACGATCAGGAGTGAGCCACAGGGCCTGGATCGGACTTGGCAGTAATCTGGACCATCCTCAACAGCAGGTGCTGAACGCTTTTGAGGGTCTGGCAGGACTGCCTCTGACCAGGCTCAGCGCCCGCTCCCCTCTCTATAGCAGCCGCCCGGTGGGGCCACAGGATCAGCCCGACTTCGTCAACGCCGTGGTGGTTCTGGATACTCTTTTGTCCCCGCTGGCCCTTCTGGATCAGCTTCAGGCACTGGAGCAGCGCCATCGACGCGTCCGACAGCGTCACTGGGGGCCACGCACGCTGGACCTGGATCTTCTGCTTTACGATGAGCACGCGCTCAATCTTCCCCGACTTGTTGTGCCGCACCCCTGGCTTTCCAGCCGTGCCTTCGTGGTTCAGCCCATGCTGGACATCGACCCCGGTCTTTGTATGCCCGATGGCCTGCCCCTGAATCGGTTTTCAAGCGCCCAACCATCGAAGGACTTGAAGCGCCTGGCGCTGTGACTCTAGACTCGACCCGCCATATCGGCTGTCAAGCGTCGAGGAACACATGACCCGCCCCATCACCATCCAGACATTGAACGAGCGTCGCTCGACAGGTCAGCCCTTTAGTTGTCTTACGGCCTATGACGCTACCATGGCCACCCTTGCAGGTGAGGCCGGCATCGAGGTCCTGCTGATCGGTGACTCGCTGGGCATGGTGCTGCAGGGGCATGCCTCGACGTTGCCCGTCACGCTCGACGACATGATCTATCACACTCGCTGTGTCGCGCGGGCAGACACTGCCTGTTTGATCATGGCGGACCTTCCCTTCATGACCAACACCACGACAACCCAGACCCTGCAGGCCGCCGGTCTTTTGATGCAATCGGGCGCGCATGTAATCAAGATCGAGGGTGAGGCGTGGCTTGCCGAAACGGTCACGGCACTCGCCCATCGGGGCGTGCCGGTGTGCGTTCACATGGGACTGACGCCACAAAGTGTTAATGCGCTGGGCGGCTACCGCGTTCAGGGTCGTGATACAGGTCGTGCCGACGCCATGCTCGAAGCTGCCATGACGCTTGAGCAGGCCGGCGCCAGCGCCATTTTGCTGGAATGCGTGCCGCGTGCGCTGGCCGCACGCATTCGCGAAGCGCTTGCTGTACCGGTCATCGGCATCGGGGCCGGTCCTGATGTGGACGGACAGATCCTGGTCATGCACGACATGCTGGGAGCAACGACAGGTCGGCCGCCAAAATTCGTCAAGAATTTCATGGCTGAGTCCGACAGCATCAGCGATGCGTTCAGGGCCTATCATGAGGCGGTTACGACCCGCCGTTTTCCCGCGCCGGAACACTGCTTCTGAACAGGGAGATAACAGGGCATGCAGACGTTTGACGATATTACAGCGCTTCAAGGGATACTGGCCGACTGGCGCCGTGAGGACAGCCGGATCGCGCTGGTGCCCACCATGGGCAATCTTCATGAAGGGCACCTGAGACTGGTCGATGCCGCGCGCCAGCACGCGGACCGCGTGGTGGCCACCATCTTTGTCAATCCGCTTCAGTTCGGTCCCCACGAGGATCTTGACCGCTATCCGCGCACGCTGGCCGAGGATCAGCGCCTGCTGGCCGAGCGCGGTTGCGACGCGTTGTTTGCCCCGAGTGTCGAGACGCTTTATCCGCAAGGCCAGTCCGCCCTGACTCGGGTCAGCGTTCCACAGGTATCACAAGGACTGTGCGGCGCGCATCGTCCCGGTCATTTTGATGGGGTAGCGACCGTAGTCAGTCTTTTGTTCAACCTGACCCGCCCGGATGTGGCCTGCTTTGGCGAAAAGGATTTTCAGCAGCTGGCGGTGATTCGAAAGCTGGTACGCGATCAGCACATGCCCATCGACATTATCGGCGTTCCCATCGTACGTGGTCGTGATGGGCTGGCGTTGTCTTCGCGCAATCGCTATCTGGATGATGAGGCACGAGCGCAGGCAGGCAGGCTCCATCAATGCCTTGTCGAGAGCGCTCGACGCCTTGAGCAGAGCGAGTCGCACGAGCAGGTGCTGACACAGGGAATGGAACAGCTGAAAGCTGCAGGTTTTCGGCCTGACTACCTCTGTCTTTGTGACGCCACCACGCTGCGCCCGATCAGCACCTGGCAGCCCGGCGCGGTACTGCTGGTTGCGGCCTGGCTGGGAAGTACTCGTTTGATCGACAATCTCTCCTTTCGATCATGACAGGGTGGCGACCGGCCCGGCCTGAAGACATGGCAATACTGGCAAGCTGGATCGACTCGCCACAGACACTGGCCCGCTGGGGTGGTCCATCGCTGACGTGGCCGGTGCTGCCCGATCATCTGTGGCAGCAGATCGAGGCTGCATCGTTTCCCTCCTTCTCTCTGGAAGAGAGCGGTGAGCTGTTGGCCTTTGGACAGCTGGCGCCACGCGATCAGGCCACAACCAGGCATCTGTGCCGGCTGATCGTCGCACCTGATCGACGAGGGCAGCAGCTGGGTGAGAAGCTCTGTCGCTATCTTGTCGCACACGCCATTCATCTGGGCGCCTCACGGATAACGCTCAAGGTCGCAACCGACAACCCGTCGGCCATCAAACTGTATCAACGTCTTGGTTTTTCCGACGCCGGCCCCGTCAGCGAGCGCGGCATCCAGCCCATGGCGCGGCAGCTCTAACGAGGCATGTAAATACAAAAAAGGCCTGAACCCGGAAAGTCCGGATTCAGGCCCTGACGCCAGGCGCCCTTTCATCTCACCGAAACACCGGCGTCAATCGAGTCGACGCCGTGTTTCAAAGAGGCTGGAAAATTACTCTTCCAGCGTGGCCTCAAAGGCGGCCTTTTCTTCTTCGCCCACTTCCTTGATGGAAAGCTTCACGCGACCGCGGTTGTCGATATCGAGCACCTTGACGGTCACCATCTGACCTTCGCTGAGGAAGTCACGCACGTCGTTGACACGTTCCGGCACGATCTGAGAGATGTGTACCAGCCCATCGGTGCCCGGCATGAAGTTGACGAAGGCACCAAAGTCGGCGATCCGCACGACCTTGCCGCGATAGAGCTTGTTGATCTCGGCTTCGGCGGTGATCCCCATGACGGTATCCATCGCTTTCTGGGCGCCGGCCTTGGTTTCGGCGTAGATCCGCACGCTGCCGTCATCATCGATGTCGATCGAGGCGCCGGTGTCTTCACAGATCTGGCGGATGGTCGCACCGCCCTTGCCGATGACGTCACGGATCTTCTCGGGATCGATCTTGAGACGTGCCATGGTGGGCGCATGCTCGGCGACTTCGCCACGGCTCTGCGCAATCACGCGGTTCATCTCGACCAGAATGTGCTGGCGCGCATGGAAAGCCTGCTCCAGCGCCTTTTCCATGATCTCTTCGTTGATCCCTTCGATCTTGATGTCCATCTGCAGCGCGGTGATGCCGTCAACGGAACCGGCCACCTTGAAGTCCATGTCACCGAGATGGTCTTCATCGCCCAGAATATCGGTCAGAACGGCGAAGCGATCGTTTTCCTTGACCAGACCCATGGCAATACCGGCCACCGGTGCCTTCAGCGGCACGCCGGCATCCATCAGCGCCAGCGAAGAGCCACACACGGAGGCCATCGAGCTTGAGCCGTTGGACTCGGTGATCTCGGAGACCACACGGATTGTGTAGGGGAAATCATCGGCAGACGGCAGCATGGCCGCAACACCACGACGGGCCAGACGGCCGTGACCGATCTCACGACGCTTCGGCGAGCCGATGAAGCCGGCTTCGCCCACGCTGTAGGGGGGGAAGTTGTAGTGCAGCATGAAGCGGTCATGGCGCTCGCCATTAAGCCCTTCAACCAGTTGCGCATCCCGTGTGGTGCCAAGCGTTGTGGTCACGATGGCTTGGGTTTCACCACGAGTGAAGATGGCAGAGCCATGCGTACGAGGCAGCGAACCGACTTCGATATCCAGTGCACGAACGGTGGCATGATCACGGCCATCGATACGCGGCTCGCCGTTGAGCACGCGCTCACGTACGATGCGCTTCTCGAGCTTTGCAAAACCACCGCTGACGTCTTCGCCGCTGTAAAGTGCGGCGTCGCCTTCAGACAATTGCGCTTTTGCCTGCGCCTTGAGCTCGCTCAACCGGTCCTGACGCGCCATCTTGTCAGTAATCCGATACGCTTCACCGATGCCTGCCTCAAAACCGCTGGCCAGTGCCTCCTTGAGCGTCGAGTTTTCGGACTGAGCCTGCCAGTCCCACTTGGCCTTGCCACCTTCCGTCACGAATTCGTTGATGGCCTTGATGGCCACCTGCATCTCTTCGTGAGCAAACAGCACGGCGCCAAGCATTTCGTCTTCGGAAAGCTCTTTTGCTTCGGACTCGACCATCAGCACGGCCTTTTCAGTACCGGCGACGACCATGTCGAGTTCGGAAGCCTGCAGCTCTTCCTGAGTCGGGTTGATGAAATAACCGCGCTCATTGTTGAAGGCCACGCGTGCGGCACCGATCGGACCGGCAAAGGGGACGCCGGAGACGGCCAGTGCGGCTGAAGTACCCAGCATGGCAGCGATATCAGGATCCTGATCCCGTTCTGCCGAGAGTACCGTGCACACGACCTGCACTTCGTTCATGAATCCCTTGGGAAACAGCGGACGGATCGGACGGTCGATCAGACGCGAGGTCAGCGTCTCCTTTTCACTGGGACGCCCTTCGCGCTTGAAAAAGCCGCCCGGAATCTTGCCGACCGAGTAGGTCTTTTCCTGATAATGCACGGAAAGGGGGAAGAAATCCTGACCGGGCTTGGTGTCCTTGCGCGCCACGACCGTACACAGCACCACGGTGTTGTCCATGGTGACCAGTACGCTGCCGGTGGCCTGACGTGCCAGACGGCCGGTTTCCAGCGTGACGCTGTGATTGCCGTATTGAAATGTCTTTTTAACCGCGTTCAATGCGTTGTCCTTTTCTCGTAAACCATTCATCTACTTTCGATGTCATCTTAAAATCAAACGCCCCAGGTGTCACTCTCACCCGGTCGGCACAACAAAAAACAGGCGGCTCCCCTTCGGGAGCCGCCTGTCAGTTCCTGCCGGAAAAGCGACGCAATCAGCGACGCAGACCCAGGCGGGAGATGATCTGCTGGTAGCGATCAAAATTCTTGCGCTTGAGATAATCCAGCAGCTTGCGGCGCTGGTTAACCATGCGAATCAGGCCACGACGCGAGTGGTGGTCCTGCTTGTGATCCTTGAAGTGGCTCTGCAGCGTGACGATGTTGTCAGTCAGCAGGGCGATCTGAACTTCCGGTGAACCGGTGTCGTTCTCAACGGTGGCGAATTCCTTGACGATTTCGGCCTTGCGTTCGGCAGTCAGTGCCATGTTACTTCTCCAGTCTAATATGCCTGAGCATGAATAAATGTCGAAGACCACGCATATTTGCAGTCTTCGCGAACCCTACCGACGCTCGTCGGCAGTATTGATCAGTCGGCGGGGCACGCACTGCCCCGTCGCACTGACGGTGACCACGCCCAAAAGGCAGTGATCATGATAAAGCCTGGCAACGCTGCCATCTGTCAGCGCGGACGTTTCAAGCGTTATGGGCTGGCCGTGCATGATGCGCCGCGCCCCTTCACTGTCTGTTTCAAGCGCCGGAAGATGGCTGATCAGGGCATCAACGGGCAGCAGCCTTTCAAGACGCTGCTCATCGCTCATGGACTCAAGCGCTTCGATATCGAGCATGGCAGTATCATCAAAGGAGCCGGTTTTGAGACGACGCAGCCCTTCAAGATGGGCGCCACAGCCAAGACGTTCGCCGATATCCTCGGCCAGCGTCCGAATATAGGTCCCCTTGCTGACGCTGACATCCAGCGCAAACCCCAGGTCGTGCCGCGATGTGAGCGCGATATCATAAATGCTCACACGCCTGGGTGCACGCGCAATCTCTCGTCCGGCACGGGCGTGCTCATAGAGCGGGCGCCCCTGATGCTTGAGTGCCGAGTACATGGGCGGTACCTGATCGATCTCACCGAGAAAGCCGGCCAGCACGCTCTCGATGTCGTCGTCATTCAGCGCAGGGACATCACGCTTTTTGAGCACTTCACCTTCGCGATCGCCGGTGTCAGTCATCGCACCCAGCCGAACATCGGCCAGATAGCGCTTGTCGGCATCCAGCAACCAGGAGGAGAACTTGGTCGCCTCCCCCAGACAGATGGGCAAAAGCCCGGTGGCCATGGGGTCCAGCGTACCGGTATGACCGGCCTTTTGCGCCTGATAGAGCCCGCGCACCTGCTGCAGCGCGCGGTTTGAGGTCACCCCCTCGCTCTTGTCCAGCAACAGCACGCCATCAATGGGCCGTCCGCGACGTCGTCTGGCCATCAGCCGTTGCGCTCCGAACCCTCTTCATCATCTTCGGGGGCCCGATCACGATCGGACTGCACCGCACGCTCGATCAGACTCGACAGTGCATGCCCGCGAGTGACGGACTCGTCGAAGTGAAAACGAAGCTCGGGTACATGCCTGAGCTTCATGGTCCGGGCGATGCGCGATCGCAAAAACCCGCTGGCCTTTTTAAGCACGGCCAGGTTTTCACGAATGCGCTCCGGATCATTTTCACCCATCAGGGTGACGTGAACATCGGCATAGCCCAGATCACGACTGACATCGGCCGACGTGACCGTCACCATGCCCAGCCGGGGATCCTTGACCTCACGCTGGATAAGCTGCGCCAGCTCATGTGCCAGCTGCTCGCCGACCCGATCCGTACGACTGAATTCACGCATCAATCTCTCCCGTCATGGGTGCAGCGCTCACAGGGAGCGCTGGACCTCGATCTGGTCAAAGACTTCGATCTTGTCGCCGACCTGGACATCATTGTAGTTACGTACCCCGATGCCGCACTCCATGCCGTTACGCACTTCGCTGACGTCATCCTTGAAGCGGCGCAGGGATTCCAGCTCCCCTTCATAGATCACCACGTTTTCACGCAGGACGCGGATACGCTTGTTACGGTGCACGTTGCCTTCGACAACCATACAGCCGGCGACGGCGCCGATTTTCGGAGCGCGGAAGACGTCACGAACTTCGGCCACGCCCACGATCTCTTCACGCCATTCCGGTGCCAGCATACCGCTCATCGCCAGCTTCACCTCGTCGATGAGCTGATAGATGACGCTGTAGTAGCGCAGATCCAGCCCTTCGCGCTCGACGATGTCGCGCGAGGACGCATCGGCACGAACGTTGAAGCCAACAATGATGGCGTTGGAGGCGACCGCCAGGTTGGTGTCGGTTTCAGTGATACCGCCAACACCGGAGGAGACCACGGCAACCTTGACCTCTTCGGTCGACAGCTCTTCGAGCGCACCGCGAATCGCTTCGAGCGAGCCCTGAACGTCGGCCTTGAGCACGATGTTGACCGTTGCGGTCTCGTCCTGACCCATCTGGCTGAACATGTTCTCCAGCTTGGCTTTCTGCTGGCGTGCCAGACGGACTTCGCGATATTTGCCCTGACGGAAGTTGGCGACTTCACGCGCCTTTTTCTCGTCGGCCAGCACCATGAAATCGTCACCGGCTTCTGGCGTACCGCCCAGACCGAGGATCTCGACCGGCATGGAAGGCCCGGCCTCGTCGACCTGCTTGCCCAGCTCGTTGACCAGTGCTCGCACGCGACCATAGTGCAGGCCGGCCAGTACAACATCGCCCTTTCTGAGCGTACCGTTTTGTACCAGTACAGTGGCCACCGGGCCGCGGCCGCGGTCCAGACGGGACTCGACCACAACACCCTTGCCGGGTGCTTCGGGCACGGCCTTGAGCTCCAGCACTTCGGAAACCAGCAGTACGGCTTCCAGCAGTCCGTCGATGTTTTCGCCGCTTTTGGCCGACACATGGACAAACTGGGTATCACCGCCCCACTCTTCCGAAATAACGCCGCGCTGCGACAGCTCGTTGCGCACGCGGTCCGGGTCGGCACCGGCCTTGTCGATCTTGTTGACCGCCACGACCAGCGGCACACCGGCTGCCTTGGCGTGCTCGATGGCCTCGACCGTCTGCGGCATGACGCCGTCGTCGGCCGCTACCACCAGGATAACCACGTCAGTGGCCTGAGCACCACGGGCACGCATGGCCGTAAAGGCGGCGTGACCCGGGGTATCGAGGAACGTGACATCGCCGTTGTCATGCTCGACGTGATAGGCGCCGATATGCTGGGTGATACCACCGGCTTCACCGGTCGCTACCTTGGTGCGACGAATGTAGTCCAGAAGCGAGGTCTTGCCGTGGTCAACGTGACCCATGACGGTCACAACCGGCGCACGCGAGATCTGCTCGCCTTCGTAGGAGATGTTCTCGAGCACTTCGGTCTCAAGGGCATCTTCCTTCACCAGTTTGGGCGTATGCCCCATCTCTTCGACCACGATCGCAGCGGTGTCCTGATCGATGGTCTGGTTGATGGTGACCGCCGCACCCATCTTGAACATGGCCTTGATGACTTCGTTGGCCTTGATGGCCATCTTGTCGGCAAGGTCTGCCACGCTGATGGATTCAGGAATGGGCACTTCCCGTACGATATTCTGAACAGGCTTCTGGAAGCCGTGCGCGTTATCGCTGCGACCGCTGCCACCGCGACGAGTGCCGCGACGCTGTTCGGCGCGCTTGACCTTCTTGCCGCCACGCTTGCGCTCGTTGCGCTCGCTGCGCTCGTCGGCATTGTCACGGCGCTCGTCACGACGGCCGCCGGCCGACTTGGCACCTTCACCCCGACGGGGCGTACGCCGACTGTTGTCGTTGCGCGGCTCACGCGGCGGTGCTTCAACGGCCGGCTCGCCTGTCTCGGCTCCTGCAACAGGTGCCGCAACCACGTCTTCAACCGGCGCGGCCTTGTTGCTTGCCGCCTCGTCAGTCGCTGTCGCGGCGACATCGGCCACGGGTGCGTCGGCCGCTGTCTGTGTCGGCGCCTCGGCAGCTGTCGCTGCTTCACCGACCTGCTCGGCTACCGGCGCCTGCTCTTCCTGCTCCTGCTCGCCGTTTTCTTCATCGCCACGCTTGACGTAGGTACGCTTTTTGCGAACCTGCACCTCGATGGTCTTGTTGCGACCGTCGCCGGTACGAATCTTGCTGCGGGTCTTGCGCGTCATGGTAATGCGATTCTTGTTACCGCGCGCGCCGGCTCCGCCGTGACTTTTGGTGAGATAGTCGAGCAGCTTCTGCTTGTCTTCTTCCGAGACCGCATCGTTTTCTGCCTTGTGCGGCAGGCCTGCTTCACTCATCTGCTCCAGCAGGCGGCTGACATCACGCCCCACCTTGCCGGCAAATTCCTTGACTGTTGTTTCTGCCATTTATGACCTCCTGAGCCCGTGATCTGTCGCGATACGATGTATTATTCGAACCACGGCGCCCGGGCCGTCATGATCAGTGCCGCAGCGCGTTCTTCATCCATTCCCTCAATATCCTTGAGGTCTTCAATGGACTGCTCGGCAAGATCTTCCATGGTGATAATTCCTCGCCCGGCCAGCCGGTAGGCAAGATGCTGATCCATACCCTCCATCGAGAGCAGATCCTCGGCGGGCGCGGTGCCGTCCAGTTCTTCTTCGGATTTGATTGCCAGATTGAGCAACTCATCCTTGGCACGTGCACGCAGCTCTTCAACCAGCGACTCATCAAAGCCGTCGACTTCCAGCATCTCTTCCAGCGGGACATAGGCGACTTCTTCCAGCGAAGTGAAACCTTCTTCCACCAGCAGTCGCGCCATCTCTTCATCAACATCGAGATGGTTGATAAAGTATTCGATATAGCTGTCGAGTTCCTGCTCGCGGCGCCCTTCGGCTTCCTCCTCCGTCATGACGTTGAGCGTCCAGCCCGTCAGCTCGCTGGCCAGACGCACATTCTGTCCGCTGCGACCGATGGCCTGCGCCAGATTGTCCTCGCCAACCGCGACATCCATGGCATGCGTGTCTTCATCCACCAGGATGGAGGCCACATCGGCAGGCGCCATGGCGTTGATCACCAGCTGAGCCGGGTTATCGTCCCAAAGAACGATATCCACACGTTCGTTACGAAGTTCGTTCGAAACGGCCTGCACCCTGGACCCGCGCATGCCGACACAGGCACCGACCGGGTCGATGCGGCGGTCGTTGGTCTTGACGGCAATCTTGGCGCGAGAGCCCGGATCACGCGCAGCCCCCTTGATTTCGATCAGCTGCTCCGAAATTTCGGGAACCTCGATGGTGAACAGCTCTACCAGAAACTCCGGACGCGTGCGTGACAAAATCAGCTGCGCGCCGCGGGCTTCGGGGTCAACACGCCAGAGCAGTGCCCTGACACGTTCATTAAGTCGATAGCGCTCGCCCGGAATCATTTCACCGCGCGGCAAAAACCCTTCGGCGTTGTCCCCCAGATCGATGATCAGGCCATCGCGTGTGGTTTTCTTGACACTACCGCCAACCAGCTCGCCTTCACGCTCGGCGTACTGACGTACGATTTCAGCGCGCTCGGCTTCACGCACTTTCTGTACGATAACCTGTTTGGCCGTCTGGGCAGCGATACGACCGAACTCGGCGGACTCGATCTGCTCTTCCACCACGGCATCCAGACCCAGCGGCTCATCACGCTCTTCTGCAGCGCCCAACGGAATCTGACGCGCCGAGGTGGTGTAATCCTCATCAGGCACGACCGTCCAGCGCCTGAAAGTGTCGTAATCACCGCTATTGCGATCGATATGCACCCGGATATCGACATCCTTTCCTTCATAGCGCTTGCGGGAGGCGCTGGCCAGCGCCGCCTCAACGGCTTCGAAAATAATGTCGCGGGGGACACCCTTTTCATTTGATATCGCATCGACGACCAGCAAAATATCCTTGCTCATGCCTGTGCCTCGCCAGAAAAGTCCTTGTTATCATCAAGCATCAGTTATCAAACCCGGGCACGACTCGTGCCTGCTCAATGGTCTCGATAGGAAATCCATACTCTTCGTCGTTGAACTGCAGCAGCACTTCATCACCCTCTACACCTGCCAGCAGCCCCTTGAAACGACGCTGTCCCTCAAAGGGCGCGCGCAGCTTCAACGTAACCGTATGGCCGGCAAACCGGGCAAAATGTGACAGGGAATAAAGCGGGCGATCCATCCCGGGAGAGGACACTTCAAGCTGATACTGTCCGGGGAGAGGGTCTTCTACATCCAGAAGCGCACTTACCTGCCGACTGACATCGGCACAGTCATCCACACCGACACCGTTTTCATGGTCGATGTAGACAATCAGCTTGGAGTGCTTGCCCTGAGCGCTGTAATCGATGCCCCAGAGTTCGAAGCCGAGCGCTGCGACGGCGGGTTCTATCAGCGTATGCAGTGTTTCTTGCCTGGTTGGCACGACATGGCCTCCTGCAGTGGCATCAGGCACCTGAGCGAAAATACAGGAGAGCAGATGAGGTGACTGATGAGCGATCTTGTTGCGCTGTAACAAAAAGCCCCTTCGATGGAAGGGGCTTTTCGGGGAAAAATTTCCATCCATTAACACCTGGATGGTAGCGGGGGCCGGATTTGAACCGACGACCTTCGGGTTATGAGCCCGACGAGCTACCAGGCTGCTCCACCCCGCATCAATAGCGCAATCAGTATAAGGACTTTGTCCTGCCGAATCAACATGATCCGTCTGTCGCGACTTGCAGTTCCGATGGTGCCGAAGGCGGGACTTGAACCCGCACGACCATAAGGTCACTACCCCCTCAAGATAGCGTGTCTACCAATTCCACCACTTCGGCTTTCGGTTTGACAGAAAGCTTCTTCTGTCATGCCCGGCATTTTCTACCGGACAAATGATGAAGCACTGCTGAATGAGCGCCTCATCACTGGCGCGAGATTATGCATCTCCTGACAGGATTCGTCAAGCGATGCATACCCTCGTGTATCAATTATTGCTGCTGTTGTCCGTAGACGGGACGGATAGCCCCTCGTTGCCACTATCGCTGCCCTGTTGGGCATTGGGTGCCCGGGGGGCATCGTCGCCATCATCCAGGCTCGGCGCACCGCTTCGCTGCTGCTCGATGACCCTGGCATCAGGGATGCCGCTCTGGGAATCGCCGCTGCCGCTGTTTACAAGCCAGGCAAGCCCGAGTGAGGTAATGAAAAACAGGCCGGCCAATACGGCCGTCAAGCGGGCGAGCGTCTTGGAAGCACCCTGCGAACCCAGCACCGTTTGCGAGGCACCGCCTCCAAAGGCAGCGCCGGCTTCGGCTCCCTTGCCGCGCTGCAAGAGCACCAGCGCAATCAGGCTGATGGCAAGAAGGACGTGAATCAAAATGATGGCAACGTACATTTAATCAACCTGCTGCGTGACAAATCGCAATAAAGTCATCGGGTTTAAGCGAGGCGCCGCCTATCAGCCCCCCATCGATATCCGGCTGGGAAAGAAGCTCGGCTGCGTTGTCGGCCTTCATGCTGCCGCCATAGAGCAGACGCATGCCTTCTCCCAGGGCGGGATCCTTGTCTGACAACCATGCGCGAATCATGGCGTGCACCTGCTGCGCCTGTTCTGGCGTTGCTGTACGGCCCGTGCCGATGGCCCAGACCGGCTCATAGGCCATCACAAGCCTTGAACGCTGCTCTGCTGAAAGGCCATCAATGACGGTTTTGACCTGTCCCAGCACCACTGTCTCCACCCGGTCGGCTTCCCGCTCTTCAAGCGTTTCACCAATACACAGTATGGGGGTCAGCCCGGCATCAAGTGCTGCCCTGACCCGTGCCAGCACGGCCTGGTCATCTTCCCCGAACAGGGTACGGCGCTCGGAGTGGCCTACCAGTACATGATTGACGCCACACTCGGTCAGCATATCGGCGCTGATCTCGCCGGTGTAGGCACCCGATGATTCGGGATGAAGGGTCTGCGCGCCAAGCGACAATGAGCTTTTTGCCAGCACACCTTTTGCCGACATGAGCAGCGTAAAGGGCGGAATAATGGCGACATCAACGCCGGAGGCAATATTGGCAGACGTCAGTGCCTGCTTCATGGTTTCCAAAAGCGCCAGCGAACCATTCATCTTCCAGTTGCCGGCAATCAGTGGCTTACGCATGGTGACTTCTCCCTAGCCTGTCGGGAACAGGAAAGTATTGGTAGACGCCTCCGCAAGGAGGGCGATGTTAATGGAGCGATGGCGCGAACACAACCACGCTCCGTTTTCTTCAACCCCGGGCTTTCGACATGCCCTGCTCGATTTCGTCGGCGATTTTCTGTGCCAGCGCCTGAACATCAAAGCGCGGGCGACCTTCCACCATGACCCGAATCAGGGGCTCTGTACCTGAAGGTCTGAGCAGTACACGGCCGGATTCGCCCAGCGTCTGCTCGACCTCTCTGACGGCATCTGTAACCGGCTCACTTTCCATTAGTGCCGTCTTGTCAATGCCGGGTACCAGACGAACATTAATCAGTGCCTGCGGCGCCTTTTCCATGCCCTCCAGCAGCTCACCAAGGCTTCGCTCTTCAATGACCATCGTCGCCAGAACCTGCAGGGCAGAAACGATTCCGTCACCGGTCGTCTGGGCATGGCCACACAGGATGTGGCCCGAAGATTCCCCACCAAGCTGCCAGTCACGCGCCTGCATTCGTTCGATGACATAGCGGTCGCCAACCTTCGCACGCTCGAAGGGAATGCCCAGCTCTTCAAACGCCGATGCCAGACCAAAGTTGCTCATCAATGTACCAACGACGCCGCCACCCAGCACGCCGCGACGCTGGCGATCACGCGCAATGATGTAGAGGATGTCATCGCCATCCACGATGCGACCGGCATGATCCACCATGATCACACGATCACCGTCGCCATCAAAGGCGACTCCCAGATCGGCGCCGGTCTCGAGCACCTTCTCGCGCATGACCTCCGGATGGGTAGAACCGACCTGCTGGTTGATGTTGAGCCCATCTGGCGTCACGCCCAGGGTAATGACCTCAGCGCCAAGCTCGCGAAAGACATTCGGGGCAATGTGATACGTTGCGCCGTTGGCGCAGTCGATAACGATTTTCAGACCGTGCAGGCCGAAACGGTTGGGCACCGTCGACTTGCAGAATTCGATATAGCGCCCGGCGGCATCCTCGATACGCACAGCCTTGCCAAGCCGGTCAGGACCTACCGTTTCCTGAAGCCCCTCAAGCTCACGCTCGATCTCATCTTCCAGGGCATCCGGCAGCTTGGTGCCATGCTGCGAGAAAAACTTGATGCCGTTATCCTGGTAGGGATTGTGCGAGGCGCTGATGACCACACCGGCGCTGGCGCGCAGTGTACTTGTCAGATAGGCGATGCCGGGCGTGGGCATCGGACCGAGCAGCGCCACATCCACGCCGGCCGCCGAGAAACCAGCCTCCAGTGCAGACTCGAACATATAGCCGGAGATACGGGTATCCTTGCCGATCAGTACGCGCGCCCGACGATTCTGACGGGCAAAGACACGCCCGGCGGCCCATCCCAGACGCAGCATGAAGTCTGCCGTAATGGGGGCCTGGCCGACCGTACCGCGAATACCATCCGTACCAAAATATTGTCTTGCCATTGCTATCTGCCTTCCTTGAGTACTGCACAGGTCATGCCAACGGCATCAGCGCTGGCCGCGACATCATGCGTTCTGATAATCCAGGCCCCCTTGCCGATGGCAAGGGTTGTCAGCGCCAGCCCACCATAAAGGCGCTCATCAACCTCACGTGATAATGTACGACCGATCATGCCCTTGCGGGAGGTACCTATCAGCAGGGGATAACCCAGACGCTGGAGATACTCTAGGCGATTCATCAAGCGCAGATTGTGCGCAAGCGTCTTTGCAAACCCGAAGCCCGGATCGACAAGCAGCCGCTCATCTGCAATGCCTGCATCGCGACAGCGAGCAATCCGCTGTCCCAGAAAAGCCGCCACTTCCTCTTCAATGGGTCGCTCATATTGCGGGTCATTTTGCATGTTATCGGGCTCGCCCACCATATGCATTAGACATACGGGCAGCCCCGAGGCTGCCGCCGCCTCAAGCGCCCCCGGGCGTTTCAATGAGCGTACATCGTTGATCATGCCGGCGCCCGCCTCGGTGACAGCCGTCATCACCTCCGGCGCACTGGTATCCACCGACACCAGCGCGTCGAGCTCGCCGGCCAGTCGCTCAACGATCGGCACCACCCGGTCCATCTCCTGCTGCACGCCCACAGGCGTAGCACCGGGTCGAGTGGATTCACCGCCCACATCGATGATGCCGGCCCCCTGCGCGAGCATCTCTTCTGCACGGCGCAGCGCGGCATCGCCCGCAGCATGCTTTCCTCCATCAGAGAAGGAGTCCGGCGTGACGTTGAGAATCCCCATTACATGGGGCCAGCCCAGCGCCAGTTGATGGCGCTTGCCACACTCCATGAACGTATCTGCATTCGACATGATAATTCCTGAAAGCTGGACCGATGACTGCCCATCGCCATCATCGGACATAAAAAAACCGCCCCGGAGGGCGGTCATGATACGTAAAACCTCGATCAATGTCCGGAAGAACCACCCAGCGGGTCGGACGGACGGCGCCTTGTATCGTCAGTGCCGTCTCCCTCCGGATCATCCACCGGGCGCACGTCTGAAGGACTGGTATCGGCAGGCGTCCCCAGACCGCCGCTCGGACCGCTGCTGCCTGGCTCCTTCGGCGGTCGCGGGTCGCGACCTTCCATGATGTCGTTGATCTGCTCGGCATCAATGGTTTCGAACTTGATCAGGGCATCGGTCATCGCGTCCAGCTTGTCGCGATTGTCATGCAGGATCTGTTCGGCCTGCTGATAGCACTCATCGATAATGCGACGAATTTCGCGATCCAGTCTCGACGATGTCTCCGCCGAAGTGAACTTGCCGCCACCGCCACCCGGGCCACCCAGGAACTGGTGCGACTCGTCCTCGTCGTACATCAGCGGGCCCATCTCCTGTGAAAGCCCCCACTTGGCAACCATGTTGTGAGCAAGTTCGGTGGCACGCTTGATATCGTTGGAAGCCCCGGTCGTGACGCCATTGGGTCCCAGTGTCATCTCCTCGGCAATACGTCCGCCAAAGAGCGAGCAGATCTGGCTGATGATTTGCTGACGCGTATAGCTGTAGCGGTCCTCAGTGGGAAGGAACATGGTCACACCCAGTGCCCGACCGCGCGGAATGATGGTGACCTTGTAGACCGAGTCATGCTCCGGCATCAAAAGCCCGATAATCGCATGACCGGCTTCATGATAGGCCGTATTGCGCTTTTCCTTTTCGGACATGACCATCGAGCGCTTTTCGGCCCCCATCATGATCTTGTCCTTGGCCATCTCAAGCTCGGCCATGCCGATCAGACGGCGGTTCTTGCGAGCCGCAAAAAGAGCGGCCTCGTTCACCACGTTGGCAAGCTCTGCACCGGAAAAGCCCGGGGTGCCGCGTGCAATCATCTCCGGCTTGACGTCATCGGCAAGCGGCACCTTGCGAAGGTGTACGCCCAGAATATGCTCACGCCCGCGGATATCGGGCAAACCGACAGTGACCTGGCGGTCAAAACGACCCGGGCGCAGCAGCGCAGGGTCAAGGACGTCAGGACGGTTGGTCGCGGCAATGATGATGATGCCTTCGTTGGCTTCAAAACCGTCCATTTCAACCAGCAGCTGGTTGAGCGTCTGTTCGCGTTCGTCATGACCGCCGCCCATGCCGGAGCCACGCGAGCGACCCACGGCATCGATTTCATCGATAAAGATGATGCAGGGCGCCTGCTTTTTGGCCTGCTCGAACATGTCACGGACACGCGAGGCGCCAACACCCACAAACATTTCAACGAAGTCAGAACCCGAGATGGTAAAAAACGGTACCCGCGCTTCGCCGGCAATGGCCTTTGCCAGCAGGGTCTTGCCCGTGCCGGGCGGGCCTACCAGCAGCACCCCTCGTGGGATCTGCCCACCAAGCCGCTGAAACTTGGAAGGATCCTTCAGAAAGTCGACCAGCTCCTCGACCTCTTCCTTGGCTTCATCGCACCCGGCGACATCCTTGAAAGTGGTCTTGACCTGCTCATGGGAAAGCAGCTTGGCCTTGGATTTGCCAAAGCTCATGGGGCCGCCCTTGCCGGCGCCGCCACCCTGCATCTGCCGCATGAAGAACAAAAAGATGCCCAGAATCAGCAGTATGGGGAAGCTGGCAATCAGCAATCGTGACCATATGCTTTGCTGGTCGGGCTCCTTGCCTACCACGGTCACGTTATTGCTGAGCAGGTCATCCATCAGACGCGGGTCTTCAGCAGACGGCCTGATGGTCTGAAAGGTGGAACCATCGTCACGCTCACCACGAATATCGTAACCATCGATGGTGACCTGACGGACCTGATTGTTTTGCACCTGCTCGACGAACTGGGAATAGTTCATCGCCTGCGGCGAATTATCGACGCTGAAGTTGTTAAATACCGTCAGCAAAACCGCTGCGATAATCAACCATAGGATCAGATTCTTGGCCATGTCGTTCAAGGGGACACCCTCACTACGTGATTCTGCCTGCCAGGCGTGGCCCGGTATGTGTCGGAAAGCTTGGGGCGCGGCCTGTCGATTACAAGCTCAAGCGCGAAAACCACGCCCCAGCAGATATACTTCTCGCGATCTTGGGCGCGAGGCATCGGGTTTGCGAGTAACTACCTTATCGAACCGAAGACGCATTTCCTTTAGATACTGATCAAAACCCTCACCCTGAAAGATCTTGGTCAGGAAATCGCCGCCCGGCGTCAGCACCTGCTGAGCCATATCCAGCGCCAGCTCCACAAGATACATGGCACCGGGCTGATCAATGGCCATCTGCCCGCTCAGATTGGGCGCCATGTCCGATAGCACGACATCAACCTGCCGATCACCGAGCGCCTCGAGCATAGCATGCAGGGTCTGCTCTTCCGTAAAGTCACCCTGAATGAAATTCACCCCCGCGACAGCATCCATCTCGAGAATGTCAGTGGCGATGACCTGCCCCGTCTCTCCCACGCGCGCCATGGCGACCTGACTCCATCCTCCCGGCGCTGCTCCGAGATCCACCACACTCATGCCCGGTGTAAACAAACGATCACGATCGTCTATTTCAAGCAGTTTGTAACTGGCGCGGGAACGATAGCCATCGGCCCAGCTGCGCTTTACCCAGATATCGTCAAAGTGTTCCTTCATCCAGCCGTTATCGGCTGAAGCCTTTTTGCCGGCAGACGGCTTTTTGGCGCGTGTCACGTTAACTTCCGAAAAAAGGGATTGCCGTGCTACAGCGATCAAACGCCAGCATGACCACAGGATAAGGACACCGAACGCAATACAACCGTTGGCGCCACTGCCGTTGTCTGGAGTAAGATGATTGCACATGAAAAGGGATCGAGAGTTTTCAACATATCATGAGCCTTACAGCGGCACAAAAGAAAACCCTGCGTAGCGTCGGCCATATTCTCAATCCGGTTGTCCGGATCGGTGACAAGGGCCTGACCGAGGGTGTCATGGGCGAGCTGGAACGTGCACTCGCCGACCACGAACTGATCAAGGTCAGCATTGCCGGCGCCGAGCGCGACGAGCGGGCCGGGATCATCAATCACCTGCTGGAGCAATCCGGCGCCGAACTGGTACAAAGCATCGGCAAGACTGCCCTGCTTTATCGCCACAACCCGAAGGCAGACCCCAGACTATCCAACGTGGCACGCTATACGCAGTAATCGCCATGCGGCCCTTTTTGCTGCAGATGATTACAACGCAAAAGCCCCCGACACTGTCGGGGGCTTTTTTATGGCGCAAAACACGTGGTCCGGATCAGCCGACGTGCTCGACACTGTCGATTTCATATTCAACGTCGCCGCCGGGCGTGCGCACATTGACCACATCGCCTTCGGCCTTGCCTACCAGCGCACGGGCGATGGGGGAATTGACCGAAATCTTGCCGTCCTTGATGCTGGCCTCGTCCTCACCGACGATGCGGTAGGCCACCTCTTCGTCCGTATCAAGATTCAAGAGCCTGACCGTGGTACCAAAGATGACCTTGCCGGTATGCGGCATCTTGGTCACATCAATGACCTGAGCATTGGACAGGCGCGACTCGATTTCCTGAATGCGCCCTTCAATGAACCCCTGCTGCTCACGCGCGGCATGATATTCGGCGTTCTCCTTGAGATCACCGTGCTCGCGCGCCTCGGAAATGTCCGCGATCACACGCGGACGATCAACACTTTTGAGCTGGTTAAGCTCTTCACGCAGGGCCTGCTCGCCCTGCACCGTCATCGGAACCCTGGTCATGCCGTTACACTCGTATGGAGTTCCTGAAGTCGCCGCACGGTAATCTCGTTACCATACTCAAGCGCCATACACACGGCGCGGGCCCCGGCCAGTGTCGTGGCATAGGGTACCTTGTGTGACAGCGCCGAACGGCGAATCATGGAAGAATCGTTAATGGCCTGCCGTCCCTCGGTCGTATTGACGATGTAGGCAACCTCATCGTTTTTAATCATGTCGACAATATGGGGACGGCCTTCAAACACCTTGTTGACCGCTTCGACCGGTAGACCGGCAGCATCCAGTGCCTGTGCCGTACCGTGCGTGGCAATCAACGTAAAGCCTAATGTTAACAGAGAACGCGCCACCTCAATAACGCCCTCCTTGTCCGGATCCCGAACCGACAAAAACGCCCGGCGATCGCCGCTGAGTGCCGGAATGGCCTCTCCCGCGCCCAGCTGCGCCTTGTAGAAGGCCTCGGCAAATGTCGTGCCGGTGCCCATGACCTCGCCGGTCGATTTCATCTCCGGCGTCAGGATCGGATCCACGCCCGGGAACTTGTTGAAGGGGAAGACCGCCTCCTTGACGCTATAGAAATCCGGAATGTGCTCGCGGGTAAACTCAAGCTCTACCAGCGTCCTGCCAGCCATGACACGCGCCGCCAGCTGCGCCAGTGACCGTCCGATGCACTTGGAGACAAACGGCACGGTCCGTGAGGCGCGCGGATTGACCTCGATGACATAGACCTCGCCGTCCTGCCAGGCCAACTGTACGTTCATCAGACCCACGACGTTGAGCTCGAGCGCCATGCGCTGCACCTGATCGCGCATGCGATCCTGCACTTCACCCGGCAGCGAATAGGGCGGCAGCGAGCATGCCGAGTCACCGGAGTGAACCCCGGCCTGCTCGATATGCTGCATGATGCCGCCGATCACGACATTCTTGCCATCGCTGATGGCATCAATATCCACCTCGATGGCGGCATTGAGGAAGTGATCCAGCAAAACCGGCGAATCGTTGGAGACCTTGACCGCATGGGTCATGTAATTTTCGAGCTCGTCAGCCGAGTAGACGATCTCCATGGCACGTCCGCCCAGCACATAGGAGGGGCGCACGACCAGCGGATAGCCGATGCGGGCTGCCTTGACGAAGGCATCTTCAAAGCTGCGCGCCGTGGCATTGTTGGGCTGTTTGAGACCGAGCTTATCGATCATCTGCTGGAAGCGCTCACGATCCTCGGCGCGATCGATGGCATCCGGCGTGGTGCCGATAATCGGCACGCCCGCCGCTTCCAGATCACGCGCCAGCTTCAGCGGCGTCTGGCCACCGAACTGCACGATCACACCCACCGGCTTTTCCTTTTCGACGATGGCCAGCACATCCTCGAGCGTAACCGGCTCGAAATAGAGACGGTCAGAGGTGTCATAGTCGGTGGATACGGTTTCCGGATTGCAGTTGACCATGATGGTTTCATAACCGTCCTCACGCATGGCGAGCGCGGCATGAACGCAGCAGTAGTCGAACTCGATGCCCTGACCGATACGGTTGGGACCACCGCCCAGCACCATGATCTTTTGTCGATCGCTGGGCTCGGCCTCGCACTCCTCCTCATAGGTGGAGTACATATAGGCCGTTGAAGTCGGGAACTCGGCAGCGCAGGTATCGACCCGCTTGAAAACCGGGCGTACATCCAGTGCCTGACGACGCTCCCTGAAGGCCTTCTCGCTGACACCGATAAGACGGGCGAGACGCGCATCGCCAAACCCGCGGCGCTTGTAGAAATAGACCTGTTTGCGACTGAGATCACCCAGAGACGTCTTGGCGATCTGACCTTCCAGAACGATCAGCTCCTGAATCTGGATCAAAAACCAGCGATCGATGTTGGTGAAGTTGAAGACTTCATCCAGCGACAGGCCGGCCCGGAAGGCATCGGCCACAAAAAAGATTCGATCGGCGCCCGGACGCTGCAGTTCGCCCTGCATAAGCTGGCGTGACGCCTCATCAAAACCGGTGAGCTTCGGGTCCAGCCCGTCAACGCCGATTTCGAGACCGCGCAGCGCCTTTTGCAGGGATTCCTGAAAGGTGCGCCCGATGGCCATCACCTCGCCTACCGACTTCATCTGGGTCGTCAGACGGTCGTTGGCCTGGGGGAACTTTTCGAAGGTAAAGCGCGGGATCTTGGTGACCACATAGTCGATGGCCGGCTCGAAAGACGCCGGTGTGGCGCCCCCGGTAACCTCGTTTTGAAGCTCGTCGAGCGTATAGCCGACCGCCAGCTTGGCCGCGACTTTGGCGATCGGAAAGCCGGTCGCCTTGGAAGCCAGCGCCGACGAACGCGACACGCGCGGGTTCATCTCGATGACTACCATGCGACCGGTCTGCGGATCAACGCCAAACTGCACGTTGGAGCCGCCGGTTTCCACGCCGATTTCGCGCAGTACCGCGATCGATGCATTACGCATGATCTGGTACTCCTTGTCGGTCAGCGTCTGGGCCGGCGCTACGGTAATGGAGTCACCGGTGTGCACGCCCATCGGGTCGAAGTTCTCGATGGCACAGACGATGATGCAGTTGTCGTTGTGATCGCGCACGACCTCCATCTCGTACTCTTTCCAGCCCAGCAGCGATTCGTCGATCAAGAGCTCATGGTTGGAAGAGAGCTCGAAGCCGCGATGGCAGATCTCTTCAAACTCTTCCCGGTTATAGGCCACGCCGCCACCGGAGCCGCCCATGGTATAGGACGGGCGGATGATGCAGGGAAAGCCCAGCTCAGCCTGAATTTCCCAGGCTTCCTCCATCGCGTGCGCCACCTTGGCCTTCGGGCACTCAAGGCCGATATTTTTCATCGCCTTGTCAAAGAGATCCCGATCTTCGGCCTTTTCGATGGTCTTGGCATTGGCACCGATCAGCTCGACACCAAACTCGCCGAGAATGCCGCGGCGGTCCAGCTCAAGCGCGCAGTTGAGTGCCGTCTGACCGCCCATCGTGGGCAGGACGGCATCGGGGCGCTCGCGCTCGATGATGCGAGCTACCGTCTCCCAGGTGACTGGCTCGATATAGGTGGCATCCGCCATGCTCGGGTCGGTCATGATGGTAGCCGGGTTGGAGTTGACCAGGATGACCCGGTACCCCTCCTCGCGCAGCGCCTTGCAGGCCTGGGCGCCGGAATAGTCGAACTCACAGGCCTGGCCGATAACAATGGGGCCGGCGCCAATGATCAGAATGCTTTTCAGGTCGGTACGTTTTGGCATGACGATTTCACTGCGTCGAAAAATGGGATGCGAACAAGTCGAGTGCGATGGCGGCCCCGACGGCGGCACAGGCCGCCATCGGGACAGCGTCAGGCTGCCTGACGGCGGCCTTCCATCATGGCCACGAAGCGATCAAACAACGGTGAAACATCATGTGGCCCGGGGCTGGCCTCCGGATGCCCCTGAAAGCTGAAGGCCGGAGTATCGGTCAACTCGATCCCCTGAAGGGTCTGATCAAACAGCGACCGATGGGTGGCGCGTACGTTGGCCGGCAGTGAGGCCTCGTCAACGGCGAAACCATGGTTTTGACTGGTGATCATGACGTGGCCGCGATCGATATCCAGCACCGGGTGGTTGGCGCCATGGTGGCCCTGCTTCATCTTGACGGTTTTCGCCCCGCTGGCCAGCGCCAGCAGCTGATGTCCCAGACAGATACCAAAGACCGGCGTGCCGGTGGCCAGAATATCCTGAATGGCCGTGATGGCGTAATCGCAGGGCTCCGGGTCACCCGGGCCGTTGGCCAGAAACACGCCGTCGGGGTTCATCGCCAGCACCTCACTGGCAGGTGTCTGCGGCGGCACCACCGTAAGGCGACAGCCCCGGCTGGTCAGCATGCGAAAGATGTTGTGCTTGGTGCCAAAGTCATAGGCCACCACATGCCAGGGGCGTTCACGCTGGCGAAAATCGGCGTAGCCCGAGCTGAGCTGCCACTCGCCGTCATGCCATTCATGAATCTCGCGGGTGCCGGCCTCGCGGGCCAGATCCATGCCCTTGAGCCCGGGAAAGGCATTGGCTGCCGCCAGCGCGCGCGCCACCGCTTCGTCTCCCTGAGCATCCGCTCCGGCGATAATGGCACCGTTTTGCGCGCCCTTGTCACGCAAAAGACGGGTCAGGCGGCGCGTGTCGATATCGGCAATACCCAGAATGCCGTGGGCGGCGAGATAGTCGTCCAGAGCGCGGACACTGCGGAAGTTGCTGACCAGGCGAGGTAGATCGCGAATGACAAGGCCGGCGGCATGGATGCTGTGGGATTCGACATCCTCTTCATTGATGCCGGTATTACCGATATGGGGATAGGTGAGCGTGACAATCTGGCGAGAATAGGAAGGGTCGGTCAGGATCTCCTGATAGCCCGTCATGGCCGTATTGAAGACCACCTCGCCACTGGTTTCTCCGTCGGCGCCAATGGAGACGCCGTGAAATACGCTGCCATCCTCGAGCGCCAGAATCGCGGGTTTGATCAATGCAACGTCCTCCACAGGGCAAAAGAGACTGTCAGCGAAAGCGACATGCCACAACGCTGACCGGAAAACCGGCCGGCTGACGACCCCATTGACCATGCTCTCCCGGTGCGCTTTGACTAAAGGCGCAACCCCCGGGCTGCAAAAAAGCGGGACGAAACCCTGAAGGGCTTCATCCCGCTTGTATTATCGCCATGGTCTGCGGGTTCGACCCGGCCAAATTGTGCCGATAATATCGGATTTCACCCCCGCATGCCATCACGCAATGATCACCTCAGTGGCGCGTCAGTCGATGCCTGCTTGAGCCCCAGCACATCCTGCATGTCGTAATGGCCTGCGTTTTGATTCATCAGCCAGTGCGCCGCACGCACCGCGCCACGCCCGAAGGTCAGCCGGCTCGAGGCCTTGTGGGTGATCTCGATACGCTCGCCGTCGGCAGCAAACAGCACAGTGTGCTCGCCGACGATGTCACCGCCGCGCACCGTGGAAAAACCGATCTCGCGCGCGCTTCTCGGCCCGACCTGGCCGACGCGCTGATAGACGCCGTCAGCCTTGAGATCCCGCCCCAGCGGCTCGGCCACCGCACGTCCCATCATCAGTGCCGTGCCGGATGGTGCGTCCACCTTGTGACGGTGATGGGCCTCGATGATCTCGATATCAAAGCCGGCATCGCCCAGCGCCCGGGCCGCCGTCGAGAGCAGATTGAGCGACAGGTTGACCCCGGTACTCATGTTGGCCGCAAACACGAACGCCACTTTTGAGCCATAACCTTCAAGCGTTGTCAGCTGCTCGTCGTCAAACCCGGTCGTGCCGATCACAAGACGCTTGCCGTGCTCGGCGCAGCAGGCCAGATTCTTAAGCGTCAGGGCCGGGGTGGTGAAATCGATCAACACGTCGAAGTCATCGATAATCTCTTCGAGACTGCCGGCAAGCGTCACGCCCAGACGCCCCTGCCCGGCCAGCTCGCCGGCGTCGGCGCCGATCAGTGAACTGTCCGGGCGCACCACGGCCCCGGTCAATCGAGCGCTGTCGTCACCGCCAACCGCTTCGATCAGCATTTTGCCCATGCGCCCTGCAGCGCCCATGATGGCGATTCGTGTCACACATCCCCCTTCGTGTCATGTTCATCGTTTGCTCACGCGCCTGTCTGCCACTATAACCCATCAGATCACGCAACCGGATGACCCCATGGCAGACCGACGCACGCACCGCTCCCTTTATGCCGTTGCCCTGTGGCTGGCGCTGCTGCCCGGCTGCACCCGAGCAGGCGTCGTTGACCCGGGCGGCCCGTCGGGCGGATCCCGCCCCGAGCAGCTCGAGTGGTGCGGCATGCTGGAGCTGCCGGATCGCATGCCCGACGGCCAGCCGCTGGGTGGCCTGTCGGAGCTGGCGTACGACGAGAAAAACAACCTCTTGTATATGCTCTCCGATCGCGCCCGGCTCTATCGCGCTCGCCCCCATTTCGATGACCGCCAGCAGCTGAATCGTCTCGAGTTGCTCGACTCGACGCCTCTGCGTGACCGTCAGGGCAGGCCGCTCGAGATGCCCTGGGCCGACAGCGAATCAATGGCTCTGGTCGAAGGCGAAGATGGGGAAAAGGAGCTGTTGATCGGTTTTGAGCGCCGCCACCGATTGCAGCGTTTCACGCTTGAGGGCGCGCCGGTGGACGAGGCCATCGTGCCTTCGGCACTTGAAGGGGCCCAATACAACGGCAGTCTGGAAGCGCTGGCCAACCACCCGGTCCACGGCATCATTGGCGGGCTGGAATTTGCATCAGAAGGCATGGCCGACAATGAAAGCCGCCTGTTCGATCTCGACGGCCACCAGTGGCGCTGGCAGCGCACCGATAATAACAGCGGACTGACGGCGATGGCCCCACTGGGGGAGGATCTTTTGATGCTGGAGCGCGACTTCAAGGTCGGCCGCCCCCTGATCATCTCGCTGCGCCGCGCTCGTATCACTGACGGGCCACACAACAGCGTGATACCCGGCAATACCATCGCCCGCCTGGCCAGCGACGAGGGCTGGCGGCTGGACAACTTCGAAGGCCTGGCCCGTATTGGCCCTCGGCGCTACCTGATGGTCAGCGATGACAACTTCAGCTGGCTGCAGCGCTCGCTTCTGGGGTGCTTTGATGTGCCGAACGATACCGCCACCGACTCGTGAGCCGCCCTACGACAGTAATGATGACCAATGACAAACCTTCAGACGCGCTCTGCGTTTTCCGCCAGCAGCGCTTCAAGCGAGGTCACCTCACCGCAGCGATCCGGCGCATAGCCATTCAGCGCGGCCACTTCCGCCAGAAACCCCTTTGATCCCATATAGGTCAAAAGCGCCTGCAGGTTGTCCTGAACCAGTCGCTGCGCCTGACAGATCAGCAGATAGTGCTCGGTCGCCAGCGGAACGAAATCAAGGCCGAACTGTGTGGCGGCCGCCTCCACGCCGAAGCCCGCATCCGCCATCCCAGCCGCCACGTAGGCTGCCACCGCCGTATGCGTAAACTCCTCGTGGCGCGCATCGGGAAGGTCGGTTTCATCGACACCGTACTCTGCCAGCAATAGATCGAACAGCTGGCGGGTCCCGGAGCGCTCGTTGCGCTGGATAAATCGAATATCACCGCGCGCCAGATCCCCCATGGCACGAATGCGGTGACTGTCCTCGTGACGCAGCATCAGCCCCTGGCGGCGGGTCACAAAGCGGATAATGCTCAGATCCTGCCCTGACAGCCAGGGGCGATAGACCGTCATGACCTGCTCGGCCAGATGCGGATCCACCGGCAGGTGAAGACTGGCCAGATCACACTCGTCGCGGCGCAGCGCCTCAAGCGCCTCGATAGACGAGCAGTAGCGCAGATCCAGCTCTCCCGGGAAATCCGGCAAAAGTGCGACGGCGTAACCGTGGCTGGCGTGTAGTCGCAGAACAGGGTGTGCGCCGTCGAGCAGCTGTTGCAGCTGATGGTTGAGCTCGGAGGCCATGCTGTCGATCTGGGGCCCGAGTCGGGCGCGCACGCGCTGTTCGGCCCACAATAGTTTCTCCCCCAGCGGTGACAGCCGCGTGCCATGACCGCGACGCATTTCGACCAGTGCCATGCCGAAAAAGGCCTCGGCCCGGTTGAGCAGATTCCAGGCATGACGATAGGAAATATTGGCCCGGCTGGCGGCATGGGTCAGCTTGCCGGTGTCGAGCAGACCGGCCAGCAGCACAAACAGTACCGGATCGAGCAGCTCGCCATCCTCTCGATAAAAGCGCCAGGACGGGACGATATTCAACTTTTTGCTAAGCATTTTCGTTCATATTTTGCCGCCGTATAGAGAGTGCTAATTTGGTTGCGAACCTGACCCTGACTTAAAGCAGTTATGAATAACGATTCCTATAAGACGATCGGATGAGCGCTGTCGCTTCAATCCTCCGACCTGATGAGATCCGGCCATGTCACAGACCCACTCCCCCGTCGCCGACGCCTGGACGCCGGCGCAAATTCAGGCAGTGATCGACGCCCATCGTTTGAGGCCGGGCGCCATGCTGCCAACGCTGCACGCCATTCAGGACCGCTTCGGCTTCATTCCCGATGCGGCAGTGCCCATGATCGCCGAGGCGTTGCGCCATACCCGCGCCGAAGTGCACGGCATCATCAGCTTTTATCATCACTTTCGCACCCACCCGGCGGGGCGCAGCGTCATTCAGATCTGTCGCGCCGAAGCTTGTCAGTCGGTCGGCAGCCGCCAGCTCGAGGCGCACGCGAGAAAAACGCTGGGCATCGACTATCACCAGACCACGCCGGATCACGAATTCACGCTCGAGCCGGTCTATTGTCTGGGCAACTGCGCCTGCGGACCGTCCATTCGCGTCAACGATGACATCTTTGGTCGCATGACGCCGGAACAGTTCGACGAACTGACCGACGAGCTGTCGGCCACCGTCGTGGAGGTGAAATGATGGCCGTTACCGTCTATGTCCCCCGTGATACCACCGCGCTGGCGCTGGGTGCCGACCGGGTCGCGACACGCCTTGAGCGTGGTGCCAGAACGCGCGACATGGAGATCAACATCGTACGCAACGGCTCGCGCGGGCTGTTTTATCTGGAGCCGCTAATCGAGATCGACACGATTGATGGCCGCGTTGCCTATGGCCCGGTCACACCCGGTGATGTTGAATCCCTGCTGGATGCCGGGCTGCTTGAAGGGCGCCAGGATCATCCGCTCTCACTGGGGCTGACCGAAGAGATCGACTATCTCAAGCGCCAGCAGCGTTTGACCTTTTCGCGCATAGGTATCACCGACCCGTTATCGATCGAGGACTACACCGCCCTTCGCGGCTTCAAGGGCCTTGAAAAGACCCTGGCGCTCGACAGCCAGGCGGTCGTTGATGAGGTCAAGACCTCCGGCCTGCGCGGTCGTGGCGGCGCGGCCTTCCCGACCGGTATCAAATGGCAGACCGTACACGACCAGCCGCCGGGTCAGAAATACGTGGTCTGCAACGCCGATGAGGGTGACTCCGGCACCTTTGCCGACCGGCTGGTCATGGAGTGTGACCCCTACCTTTTGATCGAGGGCATGACCATTGCCGGTCTCGCCGTGGGTGCCGAGCAGGGCTACATCTATCTGCGCTCGGAATATCCGCTGGCCCACGCCGTTCTCGATGAAGCAATCGAGCGCGCCGTCAACGCCGGCTATCTCGGCGACAATATCCTGAACAGCGGCCGCGCCTTTCATCTGGAAGTCCGCCTGGGCGCCGGCGCCTACATCTGCGGGGAAGAGACCTCCCTGCTGGAAAGCCTCGAGGGCAAGCGCGGTCTGGTACGTGCCAAGCCACCGCTGCCGGCCATCGAAGGACTGTTCGGCCGCCCCACCGTGGTCAACAACGTGCTGTCACTGGCGGCCGTCCCGTTCATCATGGATCAGGGCGGCCAGACCTACGCCGATTATGGCCTGGGACGCTCACGCGGGACGCTGGCCATCCAGCTGGCCGGCAACGTCAAGCGCGGCGGGCTGGTGGAGCTGGCCTTTGGCACCAGCCTGCTTGAGCTGATGGAAGATTTCGGGGGCGGCACTCTGAGCGGGCGCCCCCTCAAGGCCGTACAGGTCGGCGGTCCGCTGGGCGCCTACCTGCCACAAAGCCAGTGGGACCATCCGGTCGACTACGAGGGTTTTGCCGCCTTCGGTGGCGTGGTGGGCCACGGCGGTGTGGTGATGTTCGACGACAGCGTCGATATGGGCGATCAGGCCCGTTTTGCCATGGAATTTTGCAGCGTTGAATCCTGCGGCAAGTGTACGCCGTGTCGGATTGGTGCCGTGCGCGGTGTAGAAGTCATCGATCGCATCCGCGCCGGCGAGTCGGCTGACAAGAACCTCGTCCTGCTCACCGAACTCTGCGAGACCATGGTCGATGGCTCTTTGTGCGCCATGGGCGGCATGACGCCGTTCCCGGTCCAGAGCGTCCTGCAGCACTTCCCTGATGATCTGACACCTCGACAGGCCGCAACGGCGGGAGGTACGACATGCTGAACTACTTTGATCCCAAACAACCCGGTGCTCACTCGTTCAATGCGGGTCTGGGCGGCGTTGGTGAAGCCCAGAGCACCTTCAATCCGGCCTTTTTCGACCGCGATCTGGGTACCCCGGCCCGCGTCTCCGAGACGCCGGTCGAGCTGACCATCGACGGCACCGCGATTCGCGTGCCGGAAGGGACGTCGGTGATGCGCGCTGCGGCACTGGCCGGCATCACCATTCCAAGGCTTTGCGCCTCGGACAATCTCGAAGCGTTCGGGTCCTGCCGACTTTGCGCGGTGGAAATCGAGGGGCGTCGCGGCATGCCCGCCTCGTGCACCACGCCGGTGGTCGAGGGCATGTCGGTGACGACGCAGAATGCGAAAATCGCGAAGCTGCGCCGCAATATCATGGAGCTCTACATCTCCGACCACCCGCTGGACTGCCTGACCTGTCCGGCCAACGGCGACTGCGAGCTGCAGGACATGGCCGGCGTCGTGGGGCTTCGCGAGGTGCGATACGGCTACGAGGGTGAGAATCACCTTGACGCCAAAATCGACGACTCCAACCCCTACTTCAGCTTTGATCCCAGCAAGTGCATCGTCTGCTCGCGCTGTGTGCGCGCCTGCAACGAGGTGCAGGGCACCTTTGCCCTGACCATCGAGGGCCGTGGCTTTGATTCGAAAGTGGCTGCCAGCCAGAACGAGCCCTTTATGGACTCCGAGTGTGTCTCCTGCGGCGCCTGCGTGCAGGCCTGCCCCACCTCGACGCTGATGGAAAAAAGCGTCATCGAGGAAGGCGTCCCCGAGCACAGCGTCGTGACCACCTGCGCCTACTGCGGCGTGGGCTGCTCGTTCGAGGCGCAGATGAAAGGCGACAAGCTGGTGCGCATGGTGCCCTACAAGGGCGGCGATGCGAATCACGGCCACTCCTGCGTCAAGGGCCGCTTTGCATTTGGCTACGCCACCCACAAGGACCGCATTCGCGAGCCGATGATCCGCGACTCGATCGATCAGCCCTGGCGTGCGGTGTCCTGGGAGGAGGCCATCGGCTTCGCGGCGCGCCGCCTAAAGGAGATTCAGGCGCAGTATGGTCGCGACAGCGTCGGCGGCATCACCTCGTCGCGCTGCACCAACGAAGAGACCTATCTGGTTCAGAAACTGATTCGCGCAGCACTTGGCAACAACAACACCGACACCTGTGCTCGCGTGTGTCATTCTCCGACCGGCTATGGTCTCAAGACCACGCTGGGCGAATCCGCCGGCACCCAGACGTTTGATTCGGTCATGAAGGCAGACACAATACTTGTGATCGGCGCTAACCCGACCGATGCCCACCCGGTGTTTGCCTCCCAGATGAAGCGCCGCCTGCGTCAGGGCGCCACACTGATCGTGGCCGACCCGCGCCGCATCGATCTGCTCAGAACGCCTCACGGCGGTCAGGGCCAGCATCTGGCGCTCAAGCCCGGCACCAACGTGGCGCTGGTCAATGCCCTCGGCCATGTGGTCGTCACCGAAGGCCTCGAGGACACCGACTTCATCGCAAGGCGCTGTGACACCGAGGGCTATCAGCGCTGGCGCGCGTTCATCTCTGATGCGCGTCACGCCCCGGAAGCCGTGGAAAATGAAACCGGCGTACCGGCAGAAGCGGTTCGTCAGGCGGCCCGCACCTATGCCAGTGCTGGCAACGGTGCGATCTATTACGGACTGGGCGTGACCGAGCACAGCCAGGGCTCGACCACGGTCATGGCGATCGCCAACCTGGCGATGGCGACCGGCAACATCGGCCGTGAAGGTGTCGGGGTCAATCCGCTGCGCGGGCAGAATAACGTCCAGGGATCGTGTGACATGGGCTCGTTCCCGCACGAGCTGCCGGGCTATCAGCACGTGGCCGACCCCGAGATTCGTCAGCGCTTTGAAGCCGTGTGGAACGCCAAACTCGACGATGAGCCGGGGCTTCGCATTCCCAACATGTTCGATGCCGCCATCAACGGCACCTTCAAGGCGCTCTACGTGCAGGGCGAAGACATCGCCCAGTCCGATCCCAACACGCAGCATGTTGAATCGGCGCTGTCGGCTCTGGACTGTCTGATCGTGCAGGACATCTTCCTCAACGAGACGGCGAAGTACGCCCACGTGCTGCTGCCGGGCGCCACCTTCCTTGAGAAGAACGGCACCTTTACCAACGCCGAGAGGCGCATCAACCGCGTACGCCGGGTCATGCCGCCAGTGGCCGGCAAGGAGGACTGGGAGGTTACCCAGGATCTTGCCAATGCGCTGGGCTATCCCATGAACTACAGCCATCCGTCCGAGATCATGGACGAAGTGGCAAGCCTCACGCCGACCTTTACCGGGGTAAGCTACGACAAGCTCGAACAGCTCGGCAGCATTCAGTGGCCCTGCAACGACGATTACCCGCTGGGCACGCCCACCATGCACGGCGTGGACTTCCCGATCGGCAAGGGACACTTTGCCATTACCGAGTACGTGGCCACCGAGGAAAAGGTCAACGCACGCTATCCGCTGCTGCTGACCACCGGACGCATTCTCAGCCAGTACAACGTTGGCGCGCAGACACGACGTACCGCCAACAGTGCCTGGCATTCGGAAGACGTGCTGGAGATCCATCCGGTGGATGCCGAGGATCGCGGCCTGCGTGACGGTGACTGGCTCGGCATTCGCAGCCGAGTGGGTCATACCGTACTGCGCTGTCTGGTCAGCGATCGCATGGCGCCAGGGGTGGTCTACACCACCTTCCACCATCCGGGCAGCGGCGCCAATGTGATCACCACCGACAACTCCGACTGGGCCACCAACTGCCCCGAGTACAAGGTGACGGCGGTACAAGTCGAAAAAGTCTCGCAGCCCTCGTCGTGGCAGCAGCAGTTCCAGCGCTTTGACGAGCGCCAGCAGCGCTATCTGGCCGATGCCGACACCCCGGAGCCGGCGCTCAAATGAGCGCCGGACACCCTGAACCCGTCTGGACTGCGAGGTCGCCATGAACGATCCCACGACACCGCTGATCAGGATGATCAATCAGATCAGCCTCAATAACCGCCATCATGACAGCGATGAGGCGGCCGCCAAGCAGATCGCCGGCCATCTCAAGAAGTTCTGGGCCCGGGACATGAAACGCCAGCTCATCGACTATGCCGACACCGATGGCAGTGAGCTCGACCCCGTTTCAAAACTGGCGGTCGAGCGCCTCAAGACCATGTCGGACGTGGTCAGGGACTGGGAGGAGACCTCCGACGCGGGTTAAACCCGGCGGTTTGAAATTCCCTGACGATGGCCCCGCCTGCAGCTTCAGGCGGGGCCATTTTCATTTATGTATTCCCCAAACCCTACAAAGCCTGCGCCTCCTTCAAGACATTGTATTGCCAATTCGCTCGTTCCATTCTGCCCAACCCCCTTGCCGCTCGACGCCATGCGGGAAACCTCGCATAATGCCGAAAAATGCGAATGATAAACCTTATCATCATATGACAGGACGCTATCCGGTATCGCGTTCACAACGTGTGTCTCCCTCTCTGGCCATTACAACGATCATGAAAAGAAATCTGCTGTTTACCGCTTTTGTAGCGCTTGCCCTGCTCTCCTGTACCGTGCAGGCAAAAGACACGGTGGTCACCGATGTGGCCGGTCGCCAGGTTCACATCGACACCCCGGTCAAGCGCATGATTCTGGGCGAGGGTCGTCAGATCTATCTGCTGAGCGTGCTGCAGCCTGACGCCCCCTTCAAGGGTGTGGTGGGCTGGCGCGAAGACCTCTCCCAGGCCGACCCGGAAAACTATGAGGCCTACGCGGCCCGCTTTCCCGATATCGAAAACATCCCGACCTTTGGCGGTTTCAAGGACGGCACCTTTGATGTGGAGCAGGCCGCGGCACTGAAACCCGATGTTGTCTTCATGAACATCGAGGCCCAAACGGCCACCGAGGACGCCGGCTACGAGGGCAAGCTGGCGGCGCTGGGCATTCCTATCGTCTACGTCGACTTTCGTGAAAATCCCATCAAGGATACGACACCCTCGATCCGGCTGATGGGCCAGCTTCTGGGCAAGGACAATGAGGCCGAGCGCTTTATCGAATTTTCCGACGAGCAGATGGCACGCGTCACCGATGTGATTGAAAAGGCCAACCCGAAACGCCCGCGCGTGTTCATCGATCGCGCCGGCGGCTACTCTGATGACTGCTGCATGAGCTTTGGTCCGCACAACTTCGGCGAATACGTCGACATTGCCGGCGGGCAGAACATTGCCGATGGCATCATTCCCAACACCTTTGGCACGCTCAACCCCGAACAGATCATCGCCTCCAACCCGGAGCAGGTGGTGGTCACCGGCGGCGACTGGGAAGCCTACGTCCCGGGCGGTGCCTGGGTCGGGGTCGGCCCCGGCGCCGACATGACAAAAGCCCGGCAAAAGCTCGAGGCCCTGACGCATCGCACGGCCATGACCGGCATCGAGGCGGTCAAACAGGGTCAGGTCCATGCCATCTGGCATCAGTTCTATAACAGCCCCTATTACTTCGTGGCGATTCAGCAGCTGGCCAAGTGGTTCCACCCCGATCTTTTCCAGGATCTGGACCCCGATGCCACCCTGGCCGAGCTTCACGAGCGCTTTTTGCCGCTGAGCTATCAGCCGGGTTACTGGGTATCGCTCGAGGCGGCAGATGAATAAATCGACGGCTGCTGCGGCGGCCTCCGAGCAGGGACGCAGCTTCTATCGCGCCACGGTGCTGCGCCGCCAGCTGATACTGACGGGGCTACTGGCAGCACTGTTTCTAAGCTTCTGCGTCGATCTGGCCCTCGGCCCGGCCCGCTATGAACTGGGTCAGGTGTTAAGCGCACTGCTTTCTCCCGGCTCGGTCAGCGAGCAGATCAGCGTGATTGTCTGGCAGATCCGCATGCCGGTGGCACTGATGGCGATTGTGGTCGGCGCCAGTCTGTCGATTGCCGGCGCGCAGATGCAGACCATCCTGAGCAACCCACTGGCCAGCCCCTTTACGCTGGGCATTTCGGCCGGCGCGGGTTTCGGCGCGGCGCTGGCGCTGGCCTTTGGGGTGTCGATCGTGCCGTTCGCGGTGGACTACATCGTGCCGATCAACGCTTTTCTAGTCGCCATGCTCACGGCGCTGATGATTCATCTTCTAAGCATGCGCCGAGGCGTCACGATTGAAACCATCGTGCTTTTGGGCATTGCCATGGTGTTTATCTTCAACGCGCTCATGGCGTTGATCCAGTTCTTTGCCAGCCAGCAGGCCCTGTCGGCGGTGGTGTTCTGGACCATGGGGAGTCTTACCAAGGCGACCTGGCCCAAGGTCTGGGTCTCGCTGACGGTGCTGGCCATTGCCATCCCGCTGCTGGCGCGCCACGGCTGGGCGCTGACGGCCATGCGACTGGGCGATGCCAAGGCAGAAAGCATGGGCGTGCGACCGCGCCGCCTGCGACTTCAGGTGTTGATGCTGGTGTCGCTGCTGGCGTCGGTGTCGGTGGCCTTTGTCGGCACGATCGGCTTTATCGGTCTGGTAGGGCCACATATCGCGCGGATGCTGGTGGGCGAGGATCAACGCTTTTTCCTGCCGGCCTCGGCGCTGTGCGGCGCTCTGATCCTGTCGGTGGGTTCGGTAATTTCCAAGACACTGATCCCGGGCACGGTGATCCCCATCGGCATCATTACCTCGCTGGTCGGCATTCCGTTTTTTCTCTTTCTTGTTCTCAACCAGAAGAAATCGACATGGTAAGCCTGACGCTGGAACAGGTGAGCGCCCACTACGGCAAGCGCGAAGTGCTTTCAAGCATTACCACGCCGACACTTTCGGGCGGCCAGGTGGTGGCGCTGCTGGGCCCCAATGCCGCGGGCAAATCCACCCTCTTTCGACGCATTCTGGGGCTGCTCTCCGGTGGCGGTCACGTTCGAATTGCCGGGACGAATGCTGAGCGCCCGGTGGCCTACATGCCCCAGGAAACCCGGATCGATGCGGTATTGAGCGTCTATGAAAGCGTTTTGCTGGCGCGCATGCAGGGGCGTCGCCTCAAGGTGCAGCCCGAGGATCTTGCCCAGGTGGATGCGGCAGTCGATGAGTTGAACCTGCAGCAGCTGGCGCAGCGCGATATCGGTGACCTCAGCGGCGGCCAGCGTCAACTGGTCAGCGCCGCGCAGGCACTGGTGCAGGCCCCCGATATCCTCCTGCTGGATGAGCCAACTTCTGCACTCGACCTGCATCGTCAGATCGGGCTTTTAAGCGTGCTGCGCCGGCTGGCCGAACAGCGTCAGATGCTGATCATCGTGGCCCTGCATGATCTCGGTCATGCCCTGCGCTTTGCCGATCAGTCCATCGTGCTGGCCGGCGGGGCGCTCAAGGCGTGTGGCCCGACGCGGGCGGTGGTCACGGCCGAACTGCTGCGGGAGGTCTATCAGGTCGAAGGGCGCATCGAAACCTGCTCAAGAGGCAGCCCGATGCTGGTGATCGAAACCGCCCTTTAACGGGATCGAACAGCAGATAACTTTCGTGCGGCGAGTGATCACGCTGCCCTCGAGCTATTTCAACACTTCCACTTTAACGGGTACCACACCACTGCGGATCATGCCGACTCGCTTGGCTGCGGCGCGGGAGAGATCGATCACACGCCCCCTGGAAAAGGGGCCGCGGTCGTTGATGCGCACCACTGCCTGTCGTTGATTGTTCAAATTGGTTACCCGTACCCGGGTGCCGAACGCCAGCGTTCGATGCGCCGCCGTCATGGCGTTTTTGTCGTAGCGCTCGCCGCTGGCGGTTTGCGCGCCCTGATGCCGGTCGCTGTAATAAGAGGCCTTGCCTGACGAGGTCGACCCGGGCGTATCGGACAGCTGATTGCCGGCACACCCCGCCAGCCCGGACAGACACGCCAGCATCAGAAAGCGCCACGCGCTTGATTGGCAAACCGTCTTCGTTGACACCATCGACATGACCCCATGACCTGTATAAAAAAACGCACCGCAGTCTATCAGAGCTGCGATGCGTTGTTGGCCAGAGTCAGGTCGAGAATCTACTGACCCTTCACCTCGATATCGACCCGGATATTGCCGCGCGTGGCCTTGGAGTAGGGGCACATTTCATGCGCCTGAGCGATCAGCTTTTCTGCCTCGTCCTGTGGCAGGGCAACGTCTGCCGTCAGTTTGACCGTCAGGTTGTAGTCGTGATTTTCGGAATCCAGCGCGACGTGGGCCGCAACCGGAATATCATCAAGCTTGTGGCCCTGCTGGCGCGCCACGCCCATTGCGGCGCTGGCAAAACAGGCGGCATAGCCGGCCGCAAAGAGTTGCTCCGGATTGGTGGCATCGGTGCCACTGCCCGGCATCGCGAGATCGACATCCAGAATGCCGTCATCGCTTCTGGCATGCCCCTTGCGCCCGCCGGAGACGTTGACGGTGGTTTCATACATGACTGCCATGATGCTCTCCCTGTGATAAAGCCTGCTGCAAGCGTAGCGGATACCGTCGTAACGTGCCTTTATCGACTCGATGAACATAAAAAAACCCTGCCGGGTGGCAGGGTTTTGGCATCGATCCAGACGCTTACGGGCGCATGTCATCGAAGAATTTTTTCACGCCGTCAAACCAGCGGCTTTTACGCGGCGAATGACGCGTGTCCGTGCCATCCAGGCTTTCCTGGAACTGGCGCAGCAGCTGCTTTTGCTCTTCGTCGAGATTGACGGGCGTTTCAAGCACCACCTTGCACATCAGGTCGCCCGGTGCGCCGCCACGTACCGGCTTGACGCCCTTGCCGCGCAGGCGGAACAGCTTGCCAGTCTGGGTCTCGGGCGGAATACGCAGCTTGACGCGGCCTTCAAGCGTCGGCACTTCGAGTTCACCACCCAGTGTGGCGTCTACAAAGTTGATGGGCACTTCGCAGTAAAGATCGCGCCCGTCACGCTCGAAAATGGCGTGGGTTTTGATGGCCACCTGCACGTAGAGATCACCTGCAGGACCACCGTTGACGCCGGCTTCGCCTTCGCCGTTGAGACGAATACGGTCACCGGTATCCACGCCGGCCGGGATCTTGACCGACAGGGTGCGCGTTTCCTGAATGCGTCCTTCACCGTGACACTTGCGGCACGGCGTATCGACGCTCTGCCCCTGGCCATGGCAGGTCGGGCAGGGTTGCTGCACGGCGAAAAAGCCCTGCTGCATGCGAACCTGACCCATACCGTTACAGGTCGAGCAGGTACGCTTGCTGGTACCGGGCTCGGCGCAGTCACCGTGGCAGCGATCGCACTCTACAAGACGCGGCACGCGGATATCGACGGTCGTGCCGGCAACGGCCTCTTCCAGATCGATTTCCAGGTTATAGCGCAAATCGCTGCCGCGGGCAGCGCCTCCCGGCCCGCGTCGCCCGCCGGCGCCACCGAAGATGTCACCAAAGACATCGCCAAAGATGTCGCTGAAGCCACCCGCGCCGCCGGCACCACCAAAGCCGCCGCCGCCAAAGCCGCCACCCTGACCATCAACGCCGGCGTGGCCGAACTGGTCGTAGGACGCCCGCTTGTCACCGTCGGCTAATACTTCATAAGCGTCAGAGACCTCGCGAAACTTTTCGGCAGCCGTGTCATCGTCCGGATTACGATCCGGATGATACTTCTGTGCCAGTCGGCGATAGGCCTTTTTGATTTCACGGTCGTCGGCGCCGCGCTCGACGCCAAGGACCTCATAGTAGTCACGCTTGGACATGGTGTAACGGATCCTCCGAAGTCTGACACCTGCAAAAACAACGCGGGAGCAAGGCCCCCGCGTTGTACAGATCAGGCGTGGAAAGCCTTACTGTTTTTTCTGGTCGTCGTTGACTTCTTCGTAGTCCGCATCGACCACATCATCGCTGCTCTTCTGCTCACCTTCCGCCTGCTCGCCCTGGGCCTGTTCGCCCTGCTCGGCGTACATCTTCTGCGCCAGGTTGCCGGAGGCTTCGGTCAGGGCATCCAGTTTCGGCTGAATCTGTTCCGGGTCGTCTGTCTTGAGCGCCTCTTCCAGCTCGGAAATGGCAGTCTCGATACTCTGACGATCCTCGTCGGTTGCCTTGTCGCCGGACTCTTCGAGCGTCTTGCGCGAGGCGTGGATCATGCCGTCAGCCTGGTTGCGCAGCTGCACCAGCTCTTCGAACTTCTTGTCCTCGGCCTCGTGCGCCTCGGCGTCCTGTACCATCTGGTCGATCTCTTCATCGGAGAGACCGCCGGAGGACTTGATCACGATCGACTGTTCCTTGCCGGTCGCCTTGTCCTTCGCGGTAATGTTGAGGATACCGTTGGCGTCGAGATCGAAGGCAACTTCGATCTGCGGTACGCCGCGCGGTGCCGGCGGAATGTCGGCCAGATCAAAGCGACCCAGCGACTTGTTCTGTGCCGCCTGCTTGCGCTCGCCCTGCAGCGCATGGATGGTCACTGCCGTCTGGTTATCCTCGGCCGTGGAGAAGGTCTGAGTCTTCTTGGTCGGGATCGTGGTGTTTTTCTCGATCAGCGGCGTCATGACACCACCCATCGTTTCGATGCCCAGCGTCAGCGGCGTGACGTCGAGCAGCAGCACGTCCTTGACGTCACCGCCCAGTACGCCGCCCTGAAGCGCGGCACCCATGGCGACGGCTTCATCCGGGTTGACATCCTTGCGAGCGTCCTGACCAAAGAATTCGGCAACCTTTTGCTGAACCATCGGCATGCGCGTCTGGCCACCCACCAGGATGACATCCTGAATCTCGCTGTTGGAGAGACCGGCGTCCTGCATGGCGGTCTTGCACGGGCCGAGCGAGCGCTGAACCAGATCTTCGACCAGCGACTCGAGCTTGGCGCGTGTGACCTTGACCGCCAGGTGCTTGGGACCGGTCTGGTCTGCCGTGACATAAGGCAGGTTGACTTCGGTCTGCTGCGCGGAGGACAGCTCGATCTTGGCCTTCTCGGCGGCTTCCTTCAGACGCTGCATGGCGAGCGAATCACCCGACAGGTCGATACCGGAATCGGCCTTGAACTGCTGAACAAGATAGTCGATCAGCTTGAGGTCAAAGTCTTCGCCGCCCAGGAAGGTGTCACCGTTGGTAGCGAGTACTTCGAACTGCTTTTCACCATCGACATCAGCCACTTCGATGATGGAGATATCGAAGGTACCGCCGCCCAGGTCATAAACCGCGATGGTACGGTCGCCACCCTTGCTGTCCATGCCGTAGGCCAGCGCGGCTGCCGTCGGCTCGTTGATGATGCGCTTGACTTCAAGCCCGGCGATACGACCGGCATCCTTGGTGGCCTGACGCTGAGAGTCGTTGAAGTAGGCCGGTACGGTGATAACCGCTTCGGTCACTTCTTCACCGAGATAGTCCTCGGCGGTCTTTTTCATCTTCTTCAGGACTTCGGCGCTGACCTGCGGCGGCGCCATCTTTTTGTCGTTGACCTGAACCCAGGCATCGCCGTTGTCGGCTTCAATGATGCTGTAGGGCACCATCTTGATGTCCTTTTGAACAACGTCATCCTTGAACTTGCGACCGATCAGACGCTTGACCGCATACAGGGTGTTGTTCGGGTTGGTCACGGCCTGGCGCTTTGCCGCCTGACCGACCAGTGTTTCGCCGTCATCGGTGTAGCCGATGATGGAAGGCGTCGTGCGCGCGCCTTCGGCGTTTTCAATTACGCGGGTCTTGTCGCCATCAAGCACAGCCACACAGGAGTTGGTTGTGCCAAGGTCGATACCAATAATGCGTCCCATAGTGTCACCTCGAAAAATCTTCTGAACCAAAATGCTTTCGATGCGCAGTCAACGCTGCGTGGATGTCTGCCTATGTGTGGGCATTACGTCGCTTTTCAAGACCCCACACGTATCGTTGTCGACAAAACATCCGTGGCCGGGTATCAGGCCTGCTTGCTTACTACCACCATGGCCGGGCGTACCAGACGTCCGTTGAGCGTGTATCCCTTCTGCATGACATCCATGACCGTGTTGGGATCCAGCTCCGGATTGGCCACCTGGGTCATGGCTTCATGATATTGCGGGTCGAAGGGCTCGCCATGCGGGTCGAGCTGTTCGACGCCAAACTTGGAGAGCACATCGAGCTGCATTTTCAGCGTCATCGACACCCCTTCGCGATGGGTTTCGCTGACATCTTCACTCATGCTCTCAAGGCCCTTTTCAAGGCTGTCCACGACCGGCAGCAGCTCCTTGACGAACTTTTCCAGAGCAAATTTCTTCGCCTTGTCGGCATCCTGCTCGGCGCGGCGACGCGCGTTTTGCGCCTCGGCTGCCGCGCGGACCTGTTGATCCTTCGCCTCGGCCAGCTCCTGCTCAAGCTCTGCGACACGGCCGGCCAGAACATCGGCTTCCTGGTCGCTTGAGCTCAGCATTTCTTCGTCGTCTGTCTGCAAAACGCCTTCGATATCTTCAAGGCCATCCGTCTTGCCGGCGTCAAACGGTTGTGGCTCGGCGTCACGCTCGGCGCGTTCGAGCTCTTCATCCTTCGGATCATGCGGCTTGTTGGTCATAACCCACTCCTGACTCGCTGTGGCTGCCTTTCAGGTTGTGCCGCTCGTTGTGCGCGGGCAGTACGCAACCGAGTGTCAGTGCGTCATCCTGTAGAGCGACATTGATGCTGAAAACTGTTTACCCAGATGGGGCATTTGGGTCGCGATCTCAAGGCATGAAGACGATGAAATTACCAATTCAGGGTATTGAAGCCCGATCAGAGCCGCTGTATAAAAACACACTCACTGTATATAAAGTCAGTTTTTAACCCACTAAACCCAGTCTTTTGCGACCGCGCACACGGGAGTGGCCATGCTGTCTCAGCTATCCATCAGTAATTACGCCATCGTCGAACATCTGGAGCTGGATTTTCGCAATGGCATGACGACCATCACCGGTGAAACCGGTGCCGGCAAGTCCATTCTTCTGGATGCCCTGTCGCTTTGTCTGGGAGAGCGGGCCGATGCCGGAAGCGTACGTTATGGTGCTGCAAGAGCCGATCTGGCCGTGCGCTTTGATATCGAGGCGCTACCCCAGGCGCGTGCCTGGCTTGCCGAGCGCGATCTGGACGACACCGAATGCCTGCTGCGCCGCTCGGTCACTGCTAACGGGCGCTCAAAGGCCTGGATCAACGGTGTACCGGCGCCGCTTGCCGATCTCAAGGCGCTGAGCGAACACCTGATCGATATTCATGGCCAGCATGCCCATCAGACCCTGATGCGCGAGGAAACGCACCTGCGCCTTCTGGATGACTTTGCCGGCCACACCGGCCAGGTCGAGCAGCTCACACAGATTCATCGCCAGTGGCAGCAGGCCAATCGTCGACTGAAAGCGGCGCGTGAAAGCGGCGATGAGCAGCAGGCCCGATGCCAGCTGTTGCGTTATCAGGTCGAGGAACTCGATGCGCTGGCACTGGGCGAGGAAGAACTGGCAACACTCGAGCAGGAACAGACCCGTCTGGCCAATGCCGAAGAGCTCATCACTCAGGCGCAGTTTGCCGCCGACTGCTGCGATGATGATGAAAGTGGTGCGCTCACCCGGCTGACACAGGCTCGCCAGCGCCTGGAACAGCTGCCGGGCAGTGACACCGGCGCCCTGGCCAATATTTTGAACATGCTCGGTGATGCCTGCATTCAGCTACAGGAAGCCGGTTATGAGCTGCATCGCTATGTCAGCAGTACCGAGCTCGACCCTGATCGTCTGATGACGGTGGAATCGCGCCTTGCGGAGATCCATCGCATTGCGCGCAAGCATCACGTCATGCCCGAGGAAGTACCGGCGCTGCACCAGCGTCTGCAGGCAGAGCTTTCCGAGCTGCAGGGCGACGGGGAAGACATGGAAACACTGGTTGAAGCCACGGAAACAGCGCGCAATGCCTGGCGCGAGCTGGCCCACCGGGTTTCCGAGCAGCGCCTTGAGGCAGCACAGCGCATGGGCGGGGAAGTGCAGTCTCAACTGGCGTTTCTGGGGATGGAAAAGGCGGACTTCACCGTCGATATTGCGCGTCGTGATACCGCCCAGCCAGAGGGCATGGACAGGGTCAGCTTTCTGATCAGTGCCAACCCAGGACAACCGGCGCGCGCCCTGACCCGTGTAGCGTCGGGTGGTGAGCTGTCGCGCGTAAGCCTGGCCATTCAGGTGGTCGCCGCACAGCACAGCACCATTCCGACCCTGGTCTTTGACGAAGTGGACGTGGGCATCTCGGGCGCCACGGCAGAAATCGTCGGCCAGCTACTGCGCCAGCTGGGCAGCCACGGTCAGATTCTTTGCGTTACCCATCTACCTCAGGTGGCGGCTCAGGGACATCAGCATCTGCATATCGAGAAACAGGCGGATGAGCAAACCACCCATACCACCATGGCGCTGCTCGACGAGGGCGGACGGGTTCGAGAGCTTGCTCGCATGCTGGGTGGCGTTCACCTGTCAGAGCGAACGCTGGCCCATGCCCGGGAGATGCTGGATGTGAGCCAGCGCTCGGCACACTAGTCAGACCTGCTACCTGCCAACGTCAAAACGCCGCGAACATTCGCGGCGTTTTCATGATCACCCGGTCCGCGCCGCCGCAATCAACGGCGGTTGCCACCATCCTGTCGCGTTGCGCTGGAGCCCTTGGGACGTACATACAGCACCAGTGCGTGATCGACCAGCTCGTAGCCGCGCTCTTCTGCGAGTTCGCGCTGACGACGCTCGATATCACGATCAAAGAACTCGACCACTTCACCTGTTTCCAGACACAGCATATGGTCGTGATGCTCTTCCTGAGACATCTCGAATACGGCATGGCCACCGTCAAAGTTATGACGGACTACAAGCCCTGCGGATTCAAACTGTGTCAGTACACGATAAACAGTGGCCAGACCGACGTCTTCACCGGAATCCAGCAGCGCCTTGTAGACGTCTTCGGCGCTCATGTGCAGATCCTCTTCCCGCGTTGCCTCGAGGATCTGAAGGATTTTTACGCGTGGCAGGGTCACCTTGAGCCCTGCCTTGCGTAACTCCTGATTTCTATCGGCCATGGTAGCTCTTCGCAGTCTCTGGATGTATCGGGTATGATCGATCAAGGCAAACGATAGGGAAAGTCCCAGGCAAATGCAAAACACGCTCAAGCTTATAATTTTTTCTTTAATGGTCAGCCTGTTAGCAGCATGCGTTTACAAGCGCGACCTTCCCCAGGGCAACCTGATCACTCCCGATATGGTATCGCAGCTACAGCCCGGCATGAGCCGTCAGCAGGTTGTACAGGTCATGGGCAGTCCCCTGATGTACAACGCCTTTGACGATGCGAGCTGGAACTATGTCTATCGGCTAAAGGATGCTGATGACAATATCACTGAAAAGCAGGTTTCGCTTGTCTTTAATGGCAATCAACTGGCAGATATTCAGACAGCCGGTGAGATTGGCGCAAGCCCCGGAACCGAGCAGCGTGATGCTCCGGCCTCTGCCGCCGCGGCCGGACCGGGAGACACGATCTCTCCGATGGGCAGACCGGCTTCCAACCCTGCAGGTGGCTCTACCGATCCGACCCTGTAGATCATCAAAACAGCAGCCTCTACTTAAACCTTTCGTCGGGCCCTGGCCCGACGAGCCTGCTTCGGGTCGACGTGAAGCGGCCTGTAAATTTCGATGCGATCTGCCTGATGGACCACCCTTTCGGCAGGCGATTTGACATGCTCGCCAAAGATGCCCAGCTGAAGTTCCTCGACAGGCACGCCCATTAGCTCGTCTATACGAGCGCAGATCCCTGAAGCCTCAAGCGCTGTCAGTACCGTGGCCCCGTGCGATACGGTAACCACTTCCAGATGCTGCTCCTTCGGCGTTGCCCAGGCGATCTCACAGGTAACGGTGTCTTCTGACTGCATCAACGTCCGTACACCCTGTCTGCACGCTCGATAAAGGCGTCTACCAGCTGACCGGCCAACTGATTGAAAAGACGGCCGAAGGCCATGCCCAGCAGCCGACTGGAAAATTCAAACTCCAGATGCAGCTCTACACGGCATGAACGGTCATCAAGCGCCACGAATTTCCAGTATCCCTCAAAACGCTTGAACGGCCCGCTGGCCAGTGACAGGTCGATCCGATCAAAGGGGTGAAGTTTGTTGTGGGTGCGAAAGGTCTGTTCGATTCCTCCCTTTCCCAGTGTCAGTTCTCCGATGAGATGGTCTTCCCCTCTTTCCACCGTTCGCGCGTTGCGACAGTTGGGCAGAAATTCGGGATAACGCTCGAAATCATTGACCAGCTCAAACATCTGCCGATCGGTATGGCGCACCATCGTGGAGCGATCAACGGTGGGCATGCCCTTCTCCCATGACGCAGGCACGCTCAGCGCGTACCATGGTTGACGTTTGTTCACACATGCTTGAATGATATCACGCCTCCCCCCATCTTAAGGTGAGCACGCGCATGTGATGTATCGCATGATTTTTATAGTCAAGGAGATGACATTTCGATGGGCAAGAAGAAACATCAGCCCTCAGGCAATCTGATTGCCCAGAACCGCAAGGCGCGCCATGAGTACCACATCGAAGAGAGCTTTGAAGCAGGGCTTTCCTTATCGGGTTGGGAGGTCAAAAGCCTGCGCGCCGGCAAGGGACAGCTGACGGATACCTATATTCTGGTTCGCCGTGGTGAGGCGTGGCTTATGGGGGCGCATTTCACGCCTTTGAACACCACCAGCACTCATGACGTGGCTGACCCCGCCCGCACGCGCAAACTGCTGCTGCATAAAAAGGAAATTGCCAAAATCTTTTCGCGCACGCAGGACAAGGGCCATACCTGCGTCCCGTTGCGGCTTTACTGGAAAGGGCATCTGGTCAAATGCGAGCTGGCGCTGGTGGTCGGTAAACAAAAGCATGACAAGCGGGAAACCGAAAAACAGCGTGACTGGCAGCGACAGAAGGCACGGGTCGTGCGTGAGCAGCGCTAGTCACAAGCGACGAGTGTCAGGCAGTCATGAACGTCGCGTGACGCTCGATGTCGACAGCGATTGGCGCTGACTGCAAATATTGCTACACTCCTTGGCGAACCGGGGGCGTTATGGATTCGACGCCGGTTGCAGATCCTGAGGTGCATGCCGAGAGCGTAACGTATCTCGTAAATCCCACGTTACTCTAAAATAGTCGCAAATGACGAAAACTATGCTCAAGAGGGCGCGCTGGCAGCTTAAACCCTGCTGGTAACCTTCTTACCTCGAAGCGATGTGCCTGTTCATCGTGACGAGGCTACGAGCTACAGCTGACAGGATCGCGGTTGGTTTTGTTCTCGCGTCAACCGCTAAACATTAGAGAGCCCGCTGTATCGGATCCTGCTCGTCGGAGCCGATACGGTTGAACCAAAAGACGAATCTAAGCATGTAGAGCTGATGGACGAGTGCCGGCGGACGGGGGTTCAACTCCCCCCGCCTCCACCAAACATCAAAGCCGCTGATTTTTCAGCGGCTTTTTTTTATTTTATGACCCATTATTGATTTGAAATTATCAATTGCCAAACAAAAATTTAATGCACCAGACTTTAAAAAAGAAATTTTAATGGTCGGTTATGGCAGCGCCAATATTTATGGCGAACCCTTTGAAAACAAATAGCGCCTTCGAAGAAATATAACTATTCCAGAAAATATCAAAACAATGCCCAGTTTGACCAATGACCACCTGAAGTGGCACATCAGCTGGCATCAACCATTACTTTGCGCGTTCCAGCCTACCTGTCAGACCGTAACGCACGATTAAATGTTGTGGATTACCAAGGCTGTTTTTTTAATTACCCTGGTTGGCAGCGGTAATTATGCAGAAAGTAACAAAAGATACACACAGTGACCTGCAGAACCACTTCGGCACATCCCGGTGGTGAGTACGCTGCCAACATTACGCTATCGCAGCTAACACATATCGGAATGATGTTTTCCATGGATGGCGCCGTATCATTTTTCAGATCAAACTGAAAAATTGTACGAATACCTTCATAAACGGTTCAGCGAGCCTTGATGATTCGTTAACCGGCAAGGTTGCTCATGGCCAATACAGGACATCATCCGATACAACAGCCTGATTTGAAGGGCAGCTGTATCGCAGGGTATCCAAGAATGAAGGAGGGCATATGCCCAGGGCCGTAAAAAACCTGTTTGCCGACTCGCTGACTGCTGAATCGGAGCCTCAAATGAAGAAGCAGGACAGCAGGACTGTCGATGTGGAGAAAAGGGACCACATCGGTGAATACCTGCGCCTGGCGCGTCGCAGCATCATGAATGTCCTTCCTGACAAGTGGCACACGGCACTTCGCTACCGACGGGTATTCGGTGAATTTCCGGACCTGAAAAATCCGCGCACCTTCAACGAAAAGATCTGCTATCGCAAGATCAATCCTCAGCCCATCTACTCGGTTTTGAGTGACAAGATTGCGGCACGCGATTATGTGGCACATACCATCGGCGAGCAGTATCTGGTGCCCTGCTACGCAATAGAATCCGAGCCCACGCCGGCAACCTATTCCGCCCTGCCGGAAAGCTTCGTGATGAAAGCCAATCACGGCTTCGGCTATAACCTGCTTGTGCGCGACAAGGCCGACCATCCCTTTCCCCAGATCTACAACCTGGGGCGCCACTGGCTGGGACAGGACTTTTACGACGTATGTCGAGAAGCACACTATCGTGATATCAAGCCCTGCCTGATTTTTGAAAAGCTGCTTGTTGATGACCTTGGCAACATCCCCAAGGACTTCAAGTTTCACTGTTTTCAGCGTGAGGGCGAAGATCCGGTCGTTTTTATTGAAGTAACACACGACCGCTTTACCAACTACAAGGTCGATTTTTACAATCAGGACTGGGAGCTGGTAGAGATACGCCGGCCCGAAGTCAGCACGGGCCAGGCCATGCCGCGCCCGCAGCAGCTTGATGAGGCGCTCGAGCTGGCACTCAAGCTTGCCAACGGTTTCTCTTACGTACGTGTGGATTTTTATCTGGTGGGTGACGCCATCTATTTTGGCGAAATGACCTTTACGCCGACCGCTGGACTGACAAAATTCAAGGATCGGGAAACCGATCGTCAGTGGGGCGCTCTGTTCGACGTCTAGGTCCGCCGCCAAGACATGGCAATCGCTTGATTGCCATGTCGGACACTATTTGCCCTGCTCCTTCCCGGAATCCATCGGCATCCTAAGATCGCGCTGCCACCTGCGCACCTTGAGCCGCTGACGACGCTTGCCCAGCTGCTGCGTGCCGATCGTTTCGGGAATAAGACTCAGCTTCCTGTCGTCATCATATTTCATGTTGAATCGCCGACTGGCCCCTATCGGGCTTGTCTCGGCTCCAAAAATCATGATCAGTCGGATTTCGACGCTGCTGAATCCCGCCTCCCCGGTCGGACGACAGCTTTCATCAACACTGATGCCATGCTCACTGGCCACCTTTTGCAACAGTGTGCGAAATGTTCCTGCGTTCATGTACTCGCCGGACCCCAGCGGCCCCTGACGCGTCACCTGACGCAGCTCCTTGTTGTCCACATCACTACCGCCTTCTCCCTGCTCGTCTACCGTATCGGTAACATCGGTCACATACTGGCCGTCGCTGGTTTCAAGCTTGACGATAATGCTGTCCACGAAAACGGCAGACTGACTCATGTTGCTGACGATGCAGCGGGAATCAATGCCGCGTCCGTAACCATGATTGATAATGATCTGAGGACGTCGCTGCATGCGAAAATTGTGCAGCAGAAGCTGTAGATAGACGCCCCATATCACCAGCATGCCGACGCTGGTCAGGCCGCTGAAAACCGTGGCGTTTTCCTGTATCCAGTCCCATAAATTACTTAAAAAATAAATCACTCTCGTCCCCTGAAAAATATGCTTCCGGATACTGGTCTATCTCATCCACCAGGGCGCACTTTCGATCAAGCACAAGCATGGCTGAAAAAGCGGCGATCTGCCCCTGCATACGCGCCTATCGACCAATAGATGCCAGCCCTTATCTCATCGAGCAACAATGCCTGGCTATAGTATCAGACAGGCAGCCGTGACCCGGCGGCCGACAGCATGAAGCATGGCTCGTTCGTCAGTGACATCCACACTGTATTGGACCTCAAACGGTTCTGGGAGTGCATCATGATTCATCATGTCTGGGGCCTGATGGCTCATCCTCACCGAGAGTGGAAACACATCGAAGGTGAACATGAAACCGCAACACACATGTATGCCAGCCATGTTCTCCTGCTGGCTGCCATCCCGGTCATTTGCGCATTCACTGGCACCACTACCATAGGCTGGGACTTTGGTCGTTCGGCCGTGGTCACACTCTCCACAACAAGCGCATTACAGCTGGCAATCATTTTTTATCTGGCCATTCTGGGCGCCATCGCCCTGATGGGACTTGTTATCCATCGCATGGCCCAGCGCTACCCCACTCACCCGGATCTGAATCGCTGCATCGTTTTCGCCGGATACGTTGCCACACCCATGTTTTTGACAGGCCTGGTAGCACTTTACCCCCTGCTGTGGTTGTGCGTGGTCGCTGGCGTAGCCGGGCTTTGCTATACGGGCTATCTGCTTTATCTGGGCATTCCAGGCTTTCTGGGAATAGACAGGAAGGAAGGCTTTATCGTGTCGAGCTCGACACTGGGGATTGGCGTATTGGTCCTCGAAGTGCTTCTCGCCATCGCTGTGCTGCTATGGGGCTATGGTGCCCATCTCGTTTACTAAGGATGCGTTGAACGTCATCGCCGCTGTAGAGGCGGACAACAGGGGCTCCAGAGTTCTGAAAACCAAACCAAGACGAGGAAGCACAAACAAAAAGGGAGCTGCCAATGGCAGCTCCCTTTACAGCAGAATTTAATCTACCGACTTACTCGGGGCGGATTGCAGAAGCCTGCAGACCCTTTTTACCCTGAGTGACGTTGAAGGAGACCTTCTGGCCTTCCTGCAGCGACTTGAAACCTTCTGCCTGAATCTCGGAGAAGTGTGCGAACAGATCGTCGCCACCGTCGTCAGGAGAAATAAAACCAAAGCCTTTGCTATCGTTGAACCACTTAACTGTGCCAGTTGCCATGCTTTTGATACCTGTGCAATAAATTAATGATGGTTAGCCCACTGCGGGCACAAACAAGATAGCCATTCATATGCTCTCGACAGGATCGATTACAACTGACGATATACTGCCTTGTTAACCACCCGGGTCATAGTGCACCTATCGCCCCACCCGGTCAAGTAACCCTTTGGTAGGGGGTATGCGATACGAGCAATATGTATGCTCTTTTGACACATTCCGGATGATCTGGCAACACGAACATCAACTTCATAAAAGTCCGATACCAAAGGCCGTGTCATCTACCCGTCTTTTGATAGCAACGACATCCGGCCTACCGGCGCACCCTTGTAAGGTATCAATACCTTGATGGAAGCAGTGGTTGTCGATCCGGCAGGAACATGCAAAAACGAAATTGACGCGTAAAAAAACCGCCATTGGAGGCGGTTTTCTTGTTCCGGATCATGCTGTCGATGATCTGGAATGGTGCCGGCTGAAGGAGTCGAACCCTCGACCTACTGATTACAAGTCAGTTGCTCTACCAACTGAGCTAAGCCGGCATATTCAGCATGCAAAGTACTGAAGTGGCTGGGGTACCAGGACTCGAACCTGGGAATGCCGATACCAAAAACCGGTGCCTTACCACTTGGCTATACCCCAGCAGATGGTGGCCAGAGACGGAATCGAACCGCCGACACGGGGATTTTCAATCCCCTGCTCTACCGACTGAGCTATCTGGCCGTTGCCAACGGCTGCGTATTAAATCGAAAACCTCTTTCCGGGTCAACACCTTTTTCCGGATTATTTCAAAAACCTATTGAGATGGGGGTACATAGCCTTCGGCGCTGTCGGTTTCCTCATTGTTGAAAAACCGTGTCATCTGCGCCATCAGATAGTCGCGCGTTTCGGGCTCAAGCATATTGAGACGCTTTTCATTGATCAGTCGCGTCTGTAGCGCCTGCCACTCTTCCCAGGCCTTTAGGGACACGTTGTCATAAACGTCCTGGCCTCTGGCGCCGGGCAGCGGCGGCATCTGCAGCCCTTCCATTTCCTGCTGATACTTGCGACAAAATACCGTGCGACTCATTGCAATACCTCTTGTCAGCGCGTTTTTAAAAAAGCGTGGATGATGACAGGGACTCAAGCAGTGCCTTGACCGGCGCCGCCAGCCCAATGCTGTCGGGATGATCCGGATCATACCAGCGCCGGCCTTCCACCGCCCGAGCGTTCCCCTGCTCCGGTAGATGCGCCTGAACGGGCGTGATCTCAAGTCGAAAGTGCGTAAAGCCATGCGAGAAGCCCTGCCACTGCCCCTGCACGACACTACCGGGCATTTCCCGGGCCAGCCACGCCGTCAGCGCCTCGCTGTCGTCAAACTGCGGCATTCCCCAGAGTCCTCCCCAAAGACCGCTTGAGGGGCGCTGCTCGAGCAATACTCGCCCATCATCATCGCGAAGCATCAGCATCCATGTCTGACGAACGGGCTTTTCCTTTTTTGGCTTCGATTCGGGAAAGCGATGCTCCTCTCCACGGGCGTGCGCCACACAGTCCGCTTCAAAAGGGCACAGCAGGCAGCTGGGACGGCGCCGAGTGCAAAGCGTGGCCCCCATGTCCATCATGGCCTGTGTGAAGTCAGCACAGCGCCAGTGTGGCGTATAGTGCTCGGCCAGTTGCCAGAGCCGACGCTCGACCTCCGACCGGCCGGGCCAGCCTTCGACCCCGTGCAGCCGCGTCAGTAGCCGTTTGACGTTGCCATCAAGAATGGGCGCTCTCTTGTTCGTGGCCTGAGCGATGATGGCACCGGCCGTTGAGCGACCGATCCCCGGCAGCGCACTCAGTGCTTCCACGCTTTCAACGGGAAACTCACCGCCATGCTCATGAACCACGCAGCGGGCAGCACGATGCAGATTCCGGGCGCGTGCGTAATATCCAAGCCCCGTCCATAGATGCAGCACCTCATCCTGATCGGCCGCCGCCAGCGATGCCACATCCGGAAAGCGCTGCATGAAACGCTCAAAATACCCGATAACGGTCGCCACCTGCGTCTGCTGCAGCATGATCTCCGAGACCCAGACGCGATAAGGGCTCCTGTCCTGCTGCCACGGCAGATGCGTGCGGCCATACTGATCAAACCAGCCCAGCAGCCGGGTGCGAAAATATTCGGCATCCAGCGGCCTGCGGGCTTCCAGAGAAATACTCACGATCGGCTCTCGCCCAGGGATAAAATACGAAAAAGTGCAGGCGCCGCATCGGTTGCGGCGCCTGTCATGATGGGTAATTACTGAAAAAGCCCCTTGATGGCATTTCTCAGATTGCTGCCGGAATCCTCGCCCAGTTTTTCCTCGATACGCTGGCCCAGCCTGCCATCAAGCTGACGATCCAGATGCTCGCGCAGCTTCTGTTGTCCTTCACTGGCCGCCGTTTTTTGCAAAATGGCGCGGAAGGCATCGGTGTCAAAGCGACACCATCGTGCCGGGGACTCTCCAAGCGCTCCCGAGCAGTGCAGCGGCAGCGGTATACGGCTCAGGGTGTTGCTTACCGGACACCCCTCGACGTCGGCGGTATCAACCAGCCGGGCAGCCAGTGCCATGTCCAGCTTCTGCGCGCGCGGATCGATCCAGCCGCTGCCGGTAATATCGATACCCGGCAGCGCCACCGCCAGGTCGTCGCTTTGCACGACGCCATCGACAACTTTGAAGGTAGCAGCCAACTGGTCGAATTCGGTATCGCTGCCCCACTCATGCGAGGTGCTGTTGCCCTGCAGCATGGCGGCTGTCGTGCAGAGCTGGCCCGGCAGATTGATGCCCATCATGGCGCCCTCGGTAATTTCGAACGCCGCTCTGCCATTGAGGTGTTCCAGCAGCGAGGCATCGCCCTCAACGGTAGAGGACAGCGTCGCACTGGCATTGAGCGTCCCGCGGAAAAGATCGTCACTACCCCGGGCATCCCGCAGCAAGGGCTGCAGCGCCACTTTTGAGAGCTCTGGCTCGATAGACAGCGACGTCGACGATGCCGTCACGTCCATGGCACCACTGGCCCTGAGCGTGCCGTCATAGAGCTCGGCGGCAAGTGTCGGAAGTCGGTACCGCCCGTTACGACCCTGTATCTGCAGCGCCACATTCTCGAGATGAAGGTCATGTGCCTTGAGGGCGTCAAGACGCAGATCCAGGTCAAGATCCAGGTCACGCACCAGCGCCCGAAGCTTATCGTTTGAAGCGGCTTCGTGATCTGCAGACGGCACGGTCCCGCCTTGCGGTGCCGGGGCGGCGCCGTCGGCCGGTTTCTCCGGCGCTGCCTTTGGCGGCAGGTAGCGATCCAGATCCAGCGAACTTCCCTTGAGCCCGGCATGCACGAGCAGCCCGTCAAGCCCCAGTGTCGCATTTCCTTCAAGGGCGGTATCGTCAATATTGACGGCCAGATCCGTCAATCGCGCCACATGCCTGTCGCCCTCGACACTGGAAGAAAACCCCACCCGCTGCAGTGCCTGTGCATCGGCGGTGGCCGGAAGCTGACCCAGACGTTCCAGCCAGCTGCGAAGATTGGCCGGCGCCATCTCGATCCGCCCCTGCCAGCTCGGGTCATCGCTCAGGTTGTGGGCTTCGCCCTGGCCTGTCAGGCGCAGCAGCTGACCGCTGCTGAGCGCAAACGAGGTCAGTGCCGCATGATCGCTGTCCAGCGACACCTCACCGGTGGCTTCACCGCCCAGCGGCAGGGCACGCTCGCCCAGAGACGGCAGATGAAGCGCGCCATCGAACGCTGCTTTCTCGACGGTATAGCGCTGCCGGGGCAGATCCGCGACCAGCCTTGATGCATTGACGTTGAAGCTCTGGTCATGAGCATCATCCAGTACCGGCAGACGCATCGCCCCCTTCAGCGCCAGACCGTTCAGGGCATATACACCACTATTGAGATCCACACTGGCCTGGCTTTTCAGATTAACGGTCCCGGCCATCTCGGGCTGGGTGCCCTGGACGGCAAAGGAGAGCTCCAGCGGGAAAGCGCCCCCGGAGGTGACGTCGGAGGCCAGCAGAGCCAGTGAAGACAGCGTCATCTCGCGGTCGTGCTGACGATCGTCATAATGCACCCGGCCATCGCTGATCTGAACACTGGCGATATCCATGGCAAGGGGCCGGTCGCCGGCCGTTGTGACCCGCTGCGGCCGGCGCGATGTTGACGCCGGCGGCGCACTGTCCTGGTGCGCCACGGCATCAATCAGCGTTTCCCAGTTGCCACGCCCCTGCTCGTCGCGCCGAAGATTGAGACGCAACCCATCAAGCGTAAAACCATCGATTTCGATATTGCCACTCAACAGCGGTGCAAAGCGCAATCGCGCCTCGGCCTGTTTGAAAGCGGCAAAGGGCGCACCGTCATCCTCCTGATCCGGCAGACGTGCAGAGGCATCTTCCACGGTCACGCCGATCCGCGGGTAGAAGGTCCAGGACAGGGGGCCGTTCAGCGACAGCTCAAGTCCTGTGCGTTCACGCACGGCATCGGCAAGCCTGGGCTTGAGGTCATTGGGATCGAGAAAGGTCGTGGCGTAGATGACCACGGCCACGGCCAGCAGTCCCAGCACGCCCATTGCCGCCAGCACGATCCTGAACAATGCTTTCATTGAATACTCCCCAAAAGACCCTCTCCCGCCCGATAATCCTGTCGACAGACCCCGCCATCATGGCAGAGACGAGCCCATCGGTTGCGGGCGTTAGTGTAGCGGATGGTCACTGCCCTTCTCTATAATGGCGCGCCGGCGCAGGCACTCGGGCGTTTTGCAAACCGCCAGCACGCATCGAGCCGCGCGGATGTGACCTGCTTTTGATATCGTTGTTATCCATTACGCCCTCGAGGCGGTGATCCTTTTTCTACAGGGAGCCTTCATGACCCAGTCGCCGCGATGCGCCAGTATTTCACGTCATACCAGCGAAACGCGCATCAGCGTCTCGCTCGACCTTGACGGTCAGGGCGAGCTCAAGGCCGATACCGGCGTGCCCTTTTTCGAGCACATGCTCGACCAGATCGCGCGCCACGGCATGATCGACCTCACCATCGATGCCGACGGCGATCGTCATATCGATGACCATCATACGGTCGAGGACGCCGGCATCACCCTGGGTCAGGCCTTTGCCGAGGCCCTGGGCGACAAGCGCGGCATCCATCGCTACGGACACGCCTATGTGCCGCTGGACGAGGCGCTCTCACGCGTGGTGATCGACTTTTCCGGTCGCCCGGGGCTTTTCATGAATGCTGAATTCACGCGTGACACCATCGGCGCCTTCGAGACCCAGCTGGTCTCCGAATTCTTCCAGGGCTTTGCCAGCCACGCCCGGGCGACCGTGCATATCGATAATCTCAAGGGTGACAACGCCCATCATCAGGTCGAAACCATCTTCAAGGCCTTCGGTCGCGCCCTGCGCATGGCCGTCTCCACGGACGAGCGCATGGCGGGGCGTATTGCCTCGACCAAGGGCAGCCTGTAACCAACACCGTTCGGCCGGCGTGACGCCGACCGCCAAGGAGTGCGTCCAGCATGACGATTGCCATCATCGATTACGGCATGGGCAACCTGCACTCGGTGGCCAAGGCCATCGAGCACGTCAGCCCCGATGAACGGGTCACCATCACGCGGGACGCCCGTGCCATCAAGGGCGCTTCCCGTGTGGTGCTGCCCGGTCAGGGCGCCATCCGTGACTGCATGGGAGAGCTCGAGCGTACCGAGCTGACCGGGCTGGTCAAGGAGCTTCTCAAGGATGCCAGCAAGCCGCTGCTGGGCATCTGTGTCGGTCAGCAGATGCTGATGGACAAAAGCGAGGAGAACGGCGGCGTGCGCTGTCTGGGCTATCTGCCCGGCCGGGTCACCCGCTTTGACGACACCGCACTGGACGAGCAGGGCCAGCGGCTCAAGGTGCCCCACATGGGGTGGAACCGCGTGCATCAGCACCACATGCACCCGCTGTGGGAAGGTATCCCGACCGGCGAGCGCTTCTACTTCGTGCACAGCTATTTCGTCCAGGCCGATGACGACGGCCATGCGATGGGCTACATCGATTACGCCGGCAGCCGGGCGCATGTGGCTACCGGCCGCGATGCTGTCTTTGCCGTACAGTTTCATCCGGAAAAAAGTGCCGATGCCGGCCTCAGGCTGCTGGCAAACTTTGTGGCCTGGTCGCCCTGACCTCTCCTGCCGCCAGGCCATTTCACGACAAGGATAAAGGAACCCCCATGCTGGTCATCCCCGCCATCGACCTGAAAGACGGTCAGTGTGTTCGCCTCAAACAGGGCCGTATGGAAGACTCGACCACCTATGGTGAAGACCCGGTGGCCATGGCGCAGCGCTGGGTGGATGCCGGCGCCCGCCGGCTTCACCTGGTCGATCTCAACGGTGCCTTCGAGGGCCGTCCGGTCAACGCAGACGCCGTCAGGGCAATTGCTGCCCGTTTCCCGGATCTGCCGATCCAGATCGGCGGCGGCATCCGTACCCGCGAAGTGATTCAGAGCTATCTGGACGCCGGCGTCAGCTGGGTCATCATCGGCACTCAGGCCGTGCGCGATCCGGACTTTGTCCGCCAGATGTGCCGTGAATTTCCCGGCCACATCATGGTCGGACTCGACGCCCGGGACGGCTATGTGGCCACCGATGGCTGGGCGGAAGTCTCCACCATGCGTGCCGTGGATCTGGCGCGCCATTTCGCCGAAGATGGTGTCAGCGCCATCATTTATACCGACATTTCCCGTGATGGCATGATGAACGGCGTCAACGTTGAATCGACTGTTGAAATGGCCAGCCACGGTGGCGTGCCGGTCATCGCCTCCGGCGGCGTGACCGATCTGGAAGATGTGCAGAAGCTGGCGGATGTGGCCGCTGCAGGAATTGTCGGTGCCATCACCGGGCGGGCCATCTACGAAGACCGGCTCGACCTGGCCGAGGCCCAGACCCTGTGTGACACCATCGAAGCACAGCGCAGCTGACTGCCCGGAGAAGCACATGACACTGGCAAAACGCATTATTCCCTGTCTGGACGTGGATCGCGGTCGCGTGGTCAAGGGCGTCAACTTTCTGGGCATTCGTGATGCCGGGGATCCGGTCGAGGTCGCCCGACGTTACAACGAGCAAAATGCCGACGAGATTACCTTTCTCGACATCACCGCCAGCCACGAGGCACGCGGCACGACACTGGACATGGTCAGCCGGATTGCCGGCGAGGTCTTCATTCCGCTGACCGTTGGCGGCGGCATCCGCAGCTGCGACAACATCCGCGCTCTGCTTAATGCCGGCGCCGACAAGGTCTCGATCAATACGGCCGCCGTGACCGACCCCGATTTCGTGTTCGAGGCCTCCCAGCGCTTTGGCAGCCAGTGCATTGTTGTGGCCATCGATGCCAAACGGGTCAGCGAGAACGGCGAGCCTGCGCGCTGGGAGATCTTTACCCACGGGGGGCGCAAACCGACCGGGCTCGATGCCGTTGAGTGGTCACGTAAAATGGTGGAATACGGCGCCGGTGAACTGCTGGTGACCAGCATGGACCGCGACGGTACCCGGGAAGGGTTTGATCTGGGGGTCACACGCGCCATCAGCGACGCTGTCTCGGTGCCGGTCATTGCCTCGGGTGGAGTGGGCAACCTTGACCATCTGGTGGCAGGCGTCAGGGAAGGCGGTGCCGACGCCGTGCTGGCTGCCAGCATCTTTCACTTTGGTGAATACACCATCGAACAGGCCAAGCAGTACATGGCCGACCAGGGCATCGAAATGCGTCTTTGATGCCCCACGACCCACGGCGCCGAGTCGCGACGCCGTGGGCCCTTCGAATTACTCGTCAGTCTGGTCTGCCGTCAATCCCAGATTGCTGAAACCTTCATTTTTGCCAAGCGCTCGCAGTTCGCGAAGCCCTTCCCGGTCCAGCGTCTGTATCTCGACCCTCTCCAGTACCGCCAGCTGAAACGCGCGCTCATCGATCATCAGTTCATGGGTGTCGATCAATGCCTCGCGCTCGGTATCATCCTGAATCGCCTCTCCGGCACCCATCTCGATAAAACGCTCGATACCGCCGATGGAAAGACGACTGACATCGACCGATGCCTCACCCGCCGGACCTGACAAAACGTCCATACAGGCAGACAGAGCCAGCGTCAGATCCCGGGCGATACGCGCACCAAAGCTGTCATCATCTTCCGGCGGCTCACACGCCGCGAGCTTTTCTGCCTGGCGCTCAAAGTTGATATTGGCATCGCGCACGCCAAGGCTTTCCCATACCAGCGCCAGGATGCTGGTCACACCGTGGGCATCACCTGCCGCGCCAATCTCTGCATAGAGACGATAGTTGGGCATCAGCCGCTCACCAAGCGCCGCCATGAAGGCCAGCGCCTGACGCGGTGACAACGCCCGCAGACGCTTTTCAAAACCCGTTTCGATCATGGTGGGCATCGGTCTGGTTCCCTGCCTGGAATATATCGGAATGGTGTTATAGCAACATGCAGCCATGTCACTGTCAGAAGCAATCACCGGGCCCATTGAGACATCAGGCACGGAGCGTTTTGAGGGCGGCTCAGGGCCAGAAGAAACGCTCGGGAATACGCCCGCGCGCATCAAATACCACGCCTTCGCCGCTCAACAGCTCGCGCTGCAGGCGGGCACCCTCATGGTCGGCCAGGCGCCCCCCGGCGGCCACCACGCGATGCCAGGGCAGCGTGTGCCCCTCGGGCAGCAGACGCAGCAGTGCCCCGATCGAGCGCGCCGTGGCGCCTTCCGTCATTTTCGCGATAGCCCCATAGGTTGTCACACGCCCTTCGGGAATGCGGGCAATAATGGTCGTGGCCTGCTCGCGTACCGCCTCATGCATGGCATCCCCCGGTATCTGTCCATATCGGTGTATGCTGGACGATCAGCTTATCGTTATCCATCATGGCTCTATCATGCATATCTATTTTCTACAGCATGCGTCTCATTTTGGACCGGCCCGAGTGGCGGACTGGCTTACCAGCATGGGCCACAGCTTCAATGTCTGTCGGCTTTACGCCGATGAAGTGCCGCCGCGCCCCGGCGACTTCGACGCCCTGATCGTACTGGGCGGCCCCGAACAGATCGTTGAGCACGGCTGGATCAGGCGCGAACAGCACCTTGTCGAGCGCACGCTCAAGAGTTCAAAACCCATCATGGGGCTGGGCTACGGTGCGGAGCTGATTGCCGCAGCGCTGGGCGCCATTGTCTCTCCCAACACCCACGGCGAGTTTGGCTGGCAGTCGGTAAACGCCAACGAGGACGGCGATCTCGATCTGCCGGCACGCTTTGACGCCTTTTTGTGGCACCGCCGCATTTTCGGGCTGCCGGAAGGCGCTATTTCGATCGGAGCCAGCGAGGCCAGCCCCCTGCAGGGGTTCACCTGGGATGGCGCGCGCGTGGTCGCCATGCACTGTCATCTCGAGGCCACGCCTGATTGGGTGCGGGAACTGACCGGGCTCGAGGCGCACAGTCTGGCAACGCCCGGCCCCTGGGTGCAGTCGCGTGACGAGATGCTCGAGGACAGCCGCCGCTTTGCGCAGCAGGCCGCCGTACTGGATCGGGTCATGATCGACTGGCTGCGCCTTTAGTCGTCATCCAATGTCGCCGCTTCGGCGCTGCTGATCGACGGCCTTACGCACGAACGCCAGCACCTCCTGCCAGGTCCCGGTAAATGCCGGGCCCTGCTCGGCCTGACGCAGCTGGTAGTGATACATGGGATCGTAGTACTCGCTTAAAAGCGGCGACAGCCAGCCATCATGCGCCTGGCTGTCGCCCGTGGTGACGTGGGCCTCAAAGGCCTGCTGCTGAAGCTTCAAAAGCCGCTCGAGACGCGCACTGCCCAGCCGCTTTTTCAGGCGTACCAGCGCACTGACCAGCTGACGACGCATCAACGCCCACCCAAGCCAGGGGCCGTAGGTGTTGCGATACTGGGCCCAGAGATCGTCAATATAGTCACGGCGGATCTGGGCAAGGCGCCACTCGAGCGGCATTTCGATCAACACTCGGGGTGCCGCACAGAGCCCCTGCCAGAGCGGCAGTGGAATTTCGACACTGCCGATGCGGCGGGATTCGTCTTCAAAGACATGGGGCGCCCGACGGCCGGCCAGGTCCATGGCCAACGCGTGCTCAAAATCGATCTGCGTGGGCGGCTGTCCCGGCTGGCGCCCGAAGCTTGAGCCCTTGTGGCGTGCATGACCTTCCAGATCGATGCCGCCATCGAGCGCCTTGATCATGTCGGTCTTGGCACAGCCGGTCAGCCCGGCGATTACCAGCGACGGCTCGCCGGCGGCCTGCTCGGTGACCGCCATCAGCGTTCGCCGCGCGGCCTTGAAACCGCCCTTTAAACGCGCCACCTCGATGCCTGCCTCCGCAAGCCAGCGCTGGGCAATACTGGAGCGCTGCCCACCGCGGGCACAGTAGATCAGCGCGTCGGGGTGACGCGCGATCGCCTCCCGCCAGGCCGCAATTCGGCTTTCACGCAGGGCGCCGCCGACCAGCTCATGGCCCAGCCTGAGCGCCGCTTCGCTGCCCTTTTGCCGGTAGCAGGTGCCCACCTGAGCGCGCTCGTCATCATCCATCAGTGCCAGATTGATGGCACCAGGCAGCGCGCCCTGAGCGAACTCGACCGGCGCGCGCACATCGATCAGCAGTGAGGCGTCCTTTAGCCGATCAAGTGTTGGAACAAGCTGCTCACCCTGTTTATTGCTGGACATGAAAGACCGCTTCGCCCTCTCGTGCCACGCATTCACCAAAGGCCTCAAGCGTCAGCCCGTGCTCGCGGCCAATGCGCTCGACGTCGTCTTCGTAGGCGGGATCAACGGCCAGTACCAGACCACCGGAGGTCTGAGGATCACACAGCCACTGCCAGTGATAGTCGTCCATCGCCGGCATCAGTTGGCCCATGGCCCGATGATTGCGCTCGGTACCGCCCGGCACGGCCCCCTGACGCAGATAGCTATCCGCCTCGGGAATGCGGGGCAGGCGCTTGAAATCAATTCGTGCCGCCACGTTGCTGGCCGTACAGATTTCTCCCAGGTGCCCGGCCAGACCAAAGCCCGTGACGTCGGTCATGGCATGCACACCCGGCACGGTGGCCAGCTTCTGACCGATGACATTGGTACGCAGCATGGTGTCTCGCGCCAGCCCGTGATGCTCCGGTGCCAGCAGACCGCGCTTTTCGGCCGTGGTCAGCACGCCCACGCCCAGCGGCTTGGTCAGATAGAGTCGATCACCGGGGCGGGCGCCATTGTTACGCTTGAGATGCTCAAGCTTCACCAGTCCGTTGACGGCCAGGCCGAAGATGGGCTCCGGCGCATCGATGGAGTGCCCGCCGGCCAGCGCCAGCCCCAGCTCGCGACATACGGACTGGGCACCAGCCAGTACCTCACCGGCCACCTGGGGAGAGAGCTTGTCGATTGGCCAGCCCAGAATACCCAGCGCCATTATCGGGCGTCCGCCCATGGCAAAGACATCGCTGATGGCGTTGGTTGCCGCAATACGTCCGAAATCGAAGGGGTCATCCACGATCGGCATGAAAAAGTCGGTCGTGGCGATCAGTCCCTGGCCGTCGCCCAGATCATAGACGGCGGCATCCTCACGATCCTGATTGCCGACGATCAACTTGTCGCTGAAAGCACCGGGCCCGGCGTTTTTCAGCATCGTATCCAGCACATCCGGGGCGATCTTGCAGCCGCAGCCGGCACCGTGGCTGTACTGGGTAAGACGAATCTGTGTCATGAGCTGTCCCTTTGTGATCCACAATATTATCGATGGTGTCACCGTTACTCTGGCACCGCGGCCCGCACCATGTCATCCGGTTCGACTAGATGGCCTCGAGCGCCTCGGAAAGCCGGTCAACCGCAATGACCTCCATGCCCGCCGGCGCTTTCTTTGGCGCGTTGCCCCGCGGAACAATGGCGCGGGTAAAGCCGTGCTTGGAAGCCTCGACGATGCGCTCCTGACCGCTGGGTACCGGGCGAATCTCTCCGGATAGCCCCACCTCGCCGAACACGACCAGCTCCCGCGGCAGCGAGCGATTCTGAAGACTCGAGACCACGGCCAGCAAAACCGCCAGATCGGCGCTGGTCTCCAGAACCTTCATACCGCCCACCACGTTGACGAAAACGTCCTGATCGCCGGTAAACAGGCCCCCGTGACGATGCAGCACTGCCAGCAGCATGGCCAGACGCTGGGCGTCGAACCCGACCGCCACGCGCCGCGGATTGCCCAGCGCCGACTCGTCCAGCAGCGCCTGCACCTCGACCAGCAGCGGGCGCGTGCCTTCCCAGACCACCATGACCAGACTGCCGGGGGCCATCTCCTCGCCGCGGGACAAAAAGATGGCGCTCGGGTTTTTTACCTCCCGCAGCCCCTGTTCCAGCATGGCGAACACACCCAGCTCGTTGACCGCGCCAAAACGGTTCTTTTGCCCGCGCAGGGTACGAAAGCGCGAGTCCGAGCTTCCCTCGAGCAGCAGCGAGGCATCGATCATGTGCTCCAGTACCCGTGGCCCGGCCAGGGCGCCGTCCTTGGTGACGTGCCCGACCAGCATCAATACCGTGCCGGTCTGCTTGGCAAAGCGGGTCAGCGCTGCGGCCGACTCGCGTACCTGCGCCACACCGCCCGGCGCCGAGGAAACGTCTTCCAGATGCATGGTCTGAATGGAGTCAATGATCAACACTGCCGGCTTTTCCCGCTCGGCCATGCCCAGAATGGTCTCCACGCTGGTTTCGGCCAGCATGGAAAGTCCCTGGGTGGGCAGAGAGAGGCGATGGGCACGCATGGCCACCTGAGACAGGGACTCCTCGCCGGTGACATAGATGACGCGATGCTGCTGGGCGAGATGGCAGGCCGTCTGCAAAAGCAGCGTTGATTTGCCGGCACCCGGATCACCGCCCAGCAACACGGCGCCGCCAGGCACTAGGCCGCCGCCCAGCACTCGATCGAATTCGTCATAGGTGGTCGAAAAGCGCGGCAGCTCGCTGAGATCGACCTTTGACAGGTCGGTCAACGCCACGCCGGCGCCCCCGGCATACCCCTGGCGGGCCGTACTGCCCGTGCCGCTGCCGGGGCGAGAGGCGCTTGAAAGACGTATTTCGGTCAACGTATTCCACTCGCGGCAGCTACTGCACTGCCCCTGCCACTTGGAATACTCTGCACCGCATTCGGTGCAGACAAATGCACTCTTGGCCTTTGCCATGCTGCCTGCTCGTTGTCTCGGTGATTTCAGACATGAAAAAGGGCGGCCTGTCGCCGCCCTTTGATCAACACTGCCACAGGGGCAGCCGATCCAACATTACTGCTGCCGGGTCAGACGCAGGGTCTCACCGTTTTCAAAGCGACGCAGCTGCGGATCCACCAGTTCAAGCGTTGAGTCGTTAACGCGCTCGAAGTAATAGACCTGGCCTTCGCCGGAAGGCGTCAGTTCGTAAACGGTGGCTGAAGGATCATCCTGCATGCCGCTGATCACATCCCAGTTGCCGCTGTAGGTTTCAGTCGGCGGATTCTGGGGATGGTTCTGATACTGTGCGTCCAGCTCGAACGTCCGATCCTGCGGATTGGTCGCCTGCTCATCGCCCTGCAGATCAACCGTCAGCGCGATGCCGCTGCAGTTGCGACACGGCAGCGTGCCCGTATAGGTGCGTGTTTCGCTCTGCGCCTGCGAGGACGAGGCGGTTGCCCCCGTGCTATCGGTTCCCTGCTCACCGCCGGAGCCGGCACAGCCGGCCAGCAGTGCCATCAGTGCCGAACCGGCCAGCAACGTTTTCATCTGCATGAAGCTTTACTCCTGATGCATGTTTTTTGGCCGTTCAAACGACCGGTGCCCCCTAGCATAGCTGCTTGTCGGGGGCCCCGGAAAGACACTAACGCATATAGAGTCACTACGGCAGGGTTACGACCCCCTAGCGTGCCTGATCGTCCAGAAAGGGATAGTCGGTATAGCCCTTTTCATCGCCGCCATAGAAGGTGTCGGGGTCGGGTTCGGCAAGCTTGGCGCCGACGCGAAAGCGCTCGGGCAGATCGGGGTTGGAGATAAAGGGCCGACCGAAGACAGCCGCATCGCCGATACCGCGCTCGATCAGATCGATTTCGCCTTCCGCCGTATAATGACCGCAGAAAAGCAGTGCGCCATGACGGAAGCGGGCACGCAAGGCGCGACGGAAATCATCGGTCAGATGGATGTCGCCACCGGCCCAGTCGGGCTCGTTGACGTGCAGGTAGGCCAGCTCACGCACGTTGAGCTGATCGGCCAGATAAAAGGCCATCTGCTCGGATTCATCATCCTTGAGCCCGAAGATTTCGATAAACGGCGAGATACGCAGGCCGACCCGGTCATAGCCAAAGACACTGGCGACGGCGTCAACGATCTCGAGCACGACGCGGGCGCGATTCTCGATCGAGCCACCATAGCGGTCGGTACGCTGGTTGGAGCCGGTCGCCAGAAACTGCTGCAGCAGGTAGGCATTGGCCGCGTGGACTTCGACCATGTCAAACCCGGCACGCATTGCACGTACGGCCGCCTGTCTGTAATCCTCGACCAGCCCGGGGATCTCTTCGGTTTCAAGCGCTCTCGGGGTGCTTGCGTCTTCCCGACCGGAGCTGCCATCCTCGAACTCCACAAAGGCCTGAGCACCTTCACCTTTCAGCGCGCTGGGGGCGACCGGCTTTTGACCCTCGGGCTGCACCCGTTCGTTGGAAACACGTCCGACATGCCAGAGCTGCAGCGCGATACGCCCGCCGCGCGCATGTACGGCTTCGACCACGCCTTTCCAGCCGGCTTCCTGCTCATCGGTCCAGATACCCGGGGTGTAGACATAGCCCGTCGCGGTCGGCGAGATATTGGTAGCCTCGGCGATGATCAGCCCGGCGCCGGCACGCTGGCCGTAGTAGATCTCCTGCAGACGGCCCGGGATGCGATCCGGCGTGCGCGCACGCGTCAGCGGCGCCATAATGACCCGGTTGGGAATTTCCAGCGAGCCCAGCTGAAGCGGTTCGAATAGAACATCATGCATGGCGTGAACCTCCGTGTTCGGTGACTCGGGTAAATGAGAGAACTGATCGAGCCAGTTCCGGATATGGAGACTGTTAGCCTGCTTATCAAGTCATCGACGCTCAAATAATTCAGCCTCGGATCACGGGGCACCAAATCCCTCGGCCAGGCGCTGACGCAGGGCATCCATGCCCCAGTGGGTACTGGTTTGATCCGGCAGCATGCCGGCGCGCCAGCCCCACTCATCAAACTGATTCAATACGCTGGCATCCCGGGTCATGACATGGACGGGAACATCCATGCTGGCGCCCTCACCGGTAATGATGGAGGCCGGCTGATGATCCCCCATGGCGATGACTACCAGATTGTCGTTGCCGTAATGGGTGACAAAGGAGGCCAGCGTTTCAAGCGCATACTCGATGGACTTGAGATACTGAGCGCGGACGCGTTCGCTGTCCTGCCAGACCACATCGGGCGGGTCACCTGCATTGGCCCATCGGTTGAAAATTCGGCCATCGCCAACCTGCGCCCAGTCGATCAGTGGCGGGATTGGCGTCCAGGGGGCATGACTGCTCAGCGTGGCAATTTCTGCCATGACGGGCGCGCGTTCGGTATCGGCAAGTTCAAGACGCTGTAGTGCCGCATAGGTGTACTGATCCGGCATGGTGACCCAGTTGAAGGGCTCACCCTCGTAGCCGAGATTGCGGGCATCATAGACCTGATCGAAGCGATAATAGCGATTGGCCAGCCATTCACGTGTCAGGGCCGGCTCCACAGCCAGAGTGCGCCATCCGGCGCGATTGAAAAGCCGTGCCAGCGAGACACGCTCGGCCCCCAAAAGCCAGTTATAACGCCGTTGTGAGTTGATCCAGAGCCCCGATTGAAGCGTGGCATGGGCCAGCCAGCTCTGACCGCCAACTGTTGGGGAAACGAGCCAGGCACTGCGGGCGCCAAACCCGGCCTGGCCCAGCTCATCATCGATGGCTGTCATGCGCGAGCGCATGACGCCGGCATAGTGCGGATCTTCCAGCACCGTGCGTCCATAGGATTCGATAAACACAAAAAGAACGTCATGGCCTTTCAGACCGCCAAGAAGCTGGCTGGCAGGCACTTGAGCGAGAGGGTCGTGGCGAGCGTGCTCCTTTAGCGCCGCCAGATCCTGAAGGTTTTGTCGGGACTGCGCCACGTGCTCGACCACCAGTCGTGATGATTCGCCAGGATGAGCGCCATCCGGGCGAATGAAACCGGAAAGGGACACCAGCAGCAAACCGCCCGTTATCGACCAGAGCGTCACACGCAGCCGACTCGGACTGTCCGGGCCGCCATAACGTGTCAGAAGCAGCAGGCCGATGGTCATGAGCATTAGAATCGACAGCAAAACTGCGACCAGACCGACGGCCAGCAGCCCGGCTTTTTCAGCCCCTACCGTGCCACTGAGTACGTTCCAGCCCGGCCCGATCAGGCGCCAGTCCGAGATGGGATCAAATATTCGCCAGTAGGCCTGCAGCGCGACCATATCAGCCAGCTTGATCACGGCCAGCAGCAACAGCGCGACAGCCATTATCGGCGCTACAAAACGCGCCGCCCGGCGCGGCACACACCAAAGCGCCATCAAAAGCAATGGAAGCTCAAGCGGGGGGAACCATTGGCCGAGCCGGCCAAAAGCGCTGACTTGATTGGGCAACGCCAGTAAAAGCCAGGCCAGCGCGAGCGTTACCGCCACGGCGCTTGCGCGCCCGATCCTTCCAGCCACCGGCCTTGCCCCTTCACGGCTTGATAAAGCGTTTTAGATTAGCAGATACCAGCCCGAGGACGAGACTTGCGAACGCAACAGGCAGGGGTCAACATGATCCTACCGTAATGTCCCCTTGCAGAGAGCAGCGATGAGCAAGTTCTGGAGTCCCGGCGTTGACTCACTGACGCCCTATGTGCCCGGCGAACAGCCAAGACAGCGCATGATCAAACTCAATACCAACGAAAACCCCTACCCGCCCTCCGACGGGGTAGAAAGGGTGCTCAGAGAGTTTTCCTGCGAGCAGCTGCGACGCTACCCCGACCCCGAATCACTGGCACTGCGTGACAGTCTGGCCAGCACCTATAACGTCACTCGAGAGCAGGTGTTCGTGGGTAACGGCTCGGATGAAGTGCTGGCCTTTGCCTTTCGCGCCTTTTTCCTGCGTGACGGTGAGGCGCTCTCGATTCCGGAGCACACCTACAGTTTTTATCCGGTGTACTGCCAGCTTTATGGCATTGATCTGCAAAAGGTTGCTCTGAACGAGCGCTGGGAAGTGCCACTGGAGCACTTTCCTGAGAAGGGCCATGCCGGTATTGCCTTTGCCAATCCAAACGCCCCGACAGGTCATGCGCATTCGCGTCAGGCCATCAGAGCGCTTTTAGAGCGTCAGTGTGAGCGTGTCGTACTGGTTGATGAAGCCTATTACGGCTTCGGCAGCGAAAGCGCTGTACCGCTGATCAACGAGTATCACAACCTGCTGGTCACGGGGACCTTTTCGAAATCCCGCAGCCTGGCGGGCATGCGTCTCGGATTTGCCATAGGCTCCAGAGAGCTGATCGAGGGGCTGGAGCGTATCAAGGACTCCTTTAATTCCTATCCCATCGATCCGCTGGCCAGTGCCGTGGGCATCGCGGCACTGGAAGATACCCGGCATTACGACGAGTGCTGCCGCGCCATCATGGCAACGCGTGAAGGTACGGCTCAGGCTCTGAGAGAGCTGGATATTGAAGTGCTGCCATCACAGGCCAACTTTTTGTTTGTCAGACCCAGACGGAAGGAAGCCGCCAGTGTGGCGGCCAGTCTTCGTGCCTCGGGCATTCTGGTTCGCCACTTTGCCACGCCGGGGCTGGCCGACTGGCTGCGCATCTCGATCGGTACCGAGGCGGAGATGGCGGCGCTGATGACGGCGCTGGCGACCGCGCCCTGAGGGGCCCTGTCCGGCGGTCACGTCAGTGACCGCCGGCAGGCGCCACGCCGGCGCCGGCGAGCGCCCATAAAAGAACCCCGGTCCTGTTAAGGACCGGGGTTCGGAAGGGGTGCCTGACGATGACCTACTCTCACATGGGGAGACCCCACACTACCATCGGCGCGGAGCCGTTTCACTACCGAGTTCGGGAAGGGATCGGGTGGTGCCGGCACGCTATGGTCGTCAGGCAATTCTGCAGACCGGCTGCCCTTTGGGCAGCGGGTCAAAATCGGGATCATGCTGATCAATACATCAACGTATTCGTGTGATGCGAACCACTTGGGTGTTATATGGTCAAGCCTCACGGGCAATTAGTACGCGTCAGCTCAATGCATTGCTGCACTTACACACCGCGCCTATCGACCTCGTCGTCTTCGAGGGCCCTTCAGGGAGCTCGAGGCTCCAGGGAAGTTTCATCTTGAAGGGGGCTTCCCGCTTAGATGCCTTCAGCGGTTATCCCGTCCGCACATAGCTACCCGGCGGTGCCATTGGCATGACAACCGGTACACCAGCGGTGCGTCCACTCCGGTCCTCTCGTACTAGGAGCAGCACTTCTCAAACTTCCGACGCCCACGGCAGATAGGGACCGAACTGTCTCACGACGTTCTAAACCCAGCTCGCGTACCACTTTAAATGGCGAACAGCCATACCCTTGGGACCGACTTCAGCCCCAGGATGTGATGAGCCGACATCGAGGTGCCAAACACCGCCGTCGATATGAACTCTTGGGCGGTATCAGCCTGTTATCCCCGGAGTACCTTTTATCCGTTGAGCGATGGCCCTTCCATACAGAACCACCGGATCACTAGAACCTGCTTTCGCACCTGCTCGACATGTCCGTCTCGCAGTCAAGCACCCTTATGCTCTTGCACTCATTGCACGATTTCCAACCGTGCTGAGGGTACCTTAGTGCTCCTCCGTTACTCTTTGGGAGGAGACCGCCCCAGTCAAACTACCCACCACACACTGTCCTCACACCGGATCACGGTGCGGAGTTAGAACGCCGATGATACCAGGCTGGTATTTCAAGGTTGGCTCCACCCCGACTGGCGTCGGGGTTTCAAAGCCTCCCAGCTATCCTACACAAGTAACATCAGCGTCCAGTGTGAAGCTATAGTAAAGGTTCACGGGGTCTTTCCGTCTAGCCGCGGGTACACTGCATCTTCACAGCGATTTCAATTTCACTGAGTCTCGGGTGGAGACAGCGTGGCCATCATTACGCCATTCGTGCAGGTCGGAACTTACCCGACAAGGAATTTCGCTACCTTAGGACCGTTATAGTTACGGCCGCCGTTTACCGGGGCTTCGATCAAGAGCTTCGCCTTGCGGCTAACACCATCAATTAACCTTCCGGCACCGGGCAGGCGTCACACCCTATACGTCCGCTTACGCGTTGGCAGAGTGCTGTGTTTTTAATAAACAGTTGCAGCCACCTGGTCTCTTCGGCCGGTCAGAGCTCAAGGAGCAAGTCCCGTCACCCTGGCCGGCGCACCTTCTCCCGAAGTTACGGTGCCATTTTGCCTAGTTCCTTCACCCGAGTTCTCTCATACGCCTTGGTATTCTCTACCTGACCACCTGTGTCGGTTTGGGGTACGATCGCATGTTATCTGAAGCTTAGAGGCTTTTCCCGGAAGCGTGGCATCAGTGACTTCCAGACCGTAGTCTGTTCGTCTCGCGTCTCGGCTTGTAGAGGACCGGATTTGCCTGATCCTCAGGCCTACTCGCTTTCACCGGGGCAACCAGCGCCCGGCTCACCTAGCCTTCTTCGTCCCCCCATCGCAATAACATCCGGTACGGGAATATTGACCCGTTTCCCATCGACTACGCCTTTCGGCCTCGCCTTAGGGGTCGACTCACCCTGCTCCGATTGTCGTCGAACAGGAACCCTTGGTCTTCCGGCGGGGCGGGTTTTCACCGCCCTTGTCGTTACTCATGTCAGCATTCGCACTTGTGATACCTCCAGCAGACCTCACGATCCACCTTCGCAGGCTTACACAACGCTCCTCTACCGCGCATCCATAAGGATGCACCCGCAGCTTCGGTACCCGGTTTGAGCCCCGTTACATCTTCCGCGCAGGCCGACTCGACCAGTGAGCTATTACGCTTTCTTTAAAGGGTGGCTGCTTCTAAGCCAACCTCCTGGCTGTCTGTGCCTTCCCACATCGTTTCCCACTTAACCGGGATTTTGGGACCTTGGCTGGCGGTCTGGGTTGTTTCCCTTTTCACAACGGACGTTAGCACCCGCTGTGTGTCTCCCACGCTGTACTCACCGGTATTCGGAGTTTGCCTCGGGTTGGTAAGCCGGGATGGCCCCCTAGCCGAAACAGTGCTCTACCCCCGGTGGTAATACGTGAGGCGCTACCTAAATAGCTTTCGAGGAGAACCAGCTATCTCCGAGCTTGATTAGCCTTTCACTCCGATCCACAGCTCATCTCAGCATTTTTCAACATACTTGAGTTCGGACCTCCAGTCAGTGTTACCTGACCTTCATCCTGGCCATGGATAGATCGCCCGGTTTCGGGTCTATTCCCAGCAACTAATTCGCCCATTTAAGACTCGGTTTCCCTGCGCCTCCCCTATTCGGTTAAGCTCGCTACTGAAAATAAGTCGCTGACCCATTATACAAAAGGTACGCAGTCACAGAACAAGTCTGCTCCCACTGCTTGTACGCACACGGTTTCAGGATCTATTTCACTCCCCTCGCCGGGGTTCTTTTCGCCTTTCCCTCACGGTACTGGTTCACTATCGGTCAGTCAGGAGTATTTAGCCTTGGAGGATGGTCCCCCCATGTTCAGTCAGGGTTTCACGTGCCCCGACCTACTCGATTTCACAATGCTCGGATTTCGGCTACGGGACTATCACCCGCTATGGTCAGACTTCCCAGACTGTTTGCCTATCGGTTGCACTGCTTAAGGGCTGGTCCCCGTTCGCTCGCCGCTACTGGGGGAATCTCAATTGATGTCTTTTCCTCGGGGTACTTAGATGTTTCAGTTCTCCCGGTTCGCCTTCATGAGTTATGTATTGGCTCATGAATACTTACCTGATGGTAAGTGGGTTTCCCCATTCGGAAATCGCCGGGTCGCAGGTCATTTGCCACCTCACCGACGCTTATCGCAGGCTGTCACGTCCTTCATCGCCTCTGACTGCCTAGGCATCCACCGTGTGCGCTTAATCGCTTGACCATATAACCCCAAGGGGTCCGGTTTCACGATCACACGACATTTGCTGGAATACGTACGACATTACGTATCACAGCAAACTTATACGTTGTCTGCCGGTCGGGTCACGACACCCTTCCGAAGAAGGGGTGTTCACCGACCGACAGGTCAGCATGATCCACATTGTTAAAGAGCGTACTGTCAAAAAGACAGTCAGAAATCATGTCGATGATCTGTCATCATCATGACTTTTGACTGTGGTTTCATCAGTATCAGCGAGACTGTTTGTATGCACCGAGCCGGTATGGTGGAGCCTAGCGGGATCGAACCGCTGACCTCCTGCGTGCAAGGCAGGCGCTCTCCCAGCTGAGCTAAGGCCCCGACAGGTTGGTGGGTCTGGGCAGACTTGAACTGCCGACCTCACCCTTATCAGGGGTGCGCTCTAACCAACTGAGCTACAGACCCAAGCAGTCTTCGCTCTATCCGATCAGGCAATTTGTGTGGACGCGCTGGTTCGCGTGAGCACTTTAGTCGTTTAAGGAGGTGATCCAGCCGCAGGTTCCCCTACGGCTACCTTGTTACGACTTCACCCCAGTCATGAACCACACCGTGGTGATCGCTCTCCCGGAGGTTAAGCTAACCACTTCTGGTGCAGTCCACTCCCATGGTGTGACGGGCGGTGTGTACAAGGCCCGGGAACGTATTCACCGTGGCATTCTGATCCACGATTACTAGCGATTCCGACTTCACGGAGTCGAGTTGCAGACTCCGATCCGGACTGAGGCCGGCTTTATGGGATTGGCTTCACGTCGCCGCTTCGCAACCCTTTGTACCGGCCATTGTAGCACGTGTGTAGCCCTGCTCGTAAGGGCCATGATGACTTGACGTCGTCCCCACCTTCCTCCGGTTTGTCACCGGCAGTCTCCCTGAAGTTCCCGGCCGGACCGCTGGCAAAAAGGGATAGGGGTTGCGCTCGTTACGGGACTTAACCCAACATTTCACAACACGAGCTGACGACAGCCATGCAGCACCTGTCTCTGCGTTCCCGAAGGCACTCTCCCATCTCTGGGAGATTCGCAGGATGTCAAGAGCAGGTAAGGTTCTTCGCGTTGCATCGAATTAAACCACATGCTCCACCGCTTGTGCGGGCCCCCGTCAATTCATTTGAGTTTTAGCCTTGCGGCCGTACTCCCCAGGCGGTCGACTTATTGCGTTAACTGCGCCACCAAACCCTCAAGGGGTCCAACGGCTGGTCGACATCGTTTACGGCGTGGACTACCAGGGTATCTAATCCTGTTTGCTACCCACGCTTTCGCGCCTCAGCGTCAGTGTCAGTCCAGAAGGCCGCCTTCGCCACTGGTATTCCTCCCGATCTCTACGCATTTCACCGCTACACCGGGAATTCCACCTTCCTCTCCTGCACTCTAGCCTGCCAGTTCCGAATGCCGTTCCCGGGTTGAGCCCGGGGCTTTCACATCCGGCTTGGCAAGCCGCCTACGCGCCCTTTACGCCCAGTAATTCCGATTAACGCTTGCACCCTCCGTATTACCGCGGCTGCTGGCACGGAGTTAGCCGGTGCTTCTTCTGTGGGTGATGTCCTTCATGGTGGTTATTAACCACCATGCCTTCTTCCCCACTGAAAGTGCTTTACAACCCGAAGGCCTTCTTCACACACGCGGCATGGCTGGATCAGGGTTTCCCCCATTGTCCAATATTCCCCACTGCTGCCTCCCGTAGGAGTCCGGGCCGTGTCTCAGTCCCGGTGTGGCTGATCATCCTCTCAGACCAGCTACGGATCGTTGCCTTGGTGAGCCGTTACCTCACCAACAAGCTAATCCGACATGGGCTCATCCGATAGCGCAAGGTCCGAAGATCCCCTGCTTTCTCCCGTAGGACGTATGCGGTATTAGCTCGGGTTTCCCCGAGTTATCCCCCACTACCGGGCAGATACCCATGCATTACTCACCCGTCCGCCGCTCGTCAGCGGGTAGCAAGCTACCCCTGTTACCGCTCGACTTGCATGTGTTAGGCCTGCCGCCAGCGTTCAATCTGAGCCATGATCAAACTCTTCAGTTTATTTTGAAGCTTTGAGATTCGTTTCGAAGCCTGCCGAAGCAGTCATCGAGGTGAATCAATCCGGGCTCGAGGTCAAACTAGTACTCTTGACGAGTGTTCGTCTGCTCGATTATCTATGTGACTGGTGTCACACGAGCCAGACGCCCACACAAATTGCCTGATCGACTTGTTAAAGAGCGTCTCGAAGATGTTGCCTCAGTCGCCGTGACGGCTGCTTCGAGAGAGTGGGCATTTTACAGCCCTGAATCGAAAAGTCAACCTCTTTTTTTCGATCCGGAAGTCAGCGGCTGGATTTGAAACCCTGATTGAGCGACCAAAACCTTAGTCAAAACAATCACCTGCTTAACTTCCCCGCTGCCTCGTCGCCGTGTGCTCCGTGGCAGCGGATGCGTACTTTATAGATCAGACCGGGACCACGCAACCCCTTTCGCCAAAAAGATTCGTTTTTCTGTCAGGAGCCCAGGTAGCCTTCGCTCTCAAGACACGTCTCAAGCGCTTCTTTCCCCTTTACCAGATGAGCGCGTATCCCCAGCGCCCGGGCGGCATCAACGCACTCGGGGTTATCATCAAGGAAGGTGATCTGATTGGCGCTACAGGCCAGTGCCTTTAGTACATGCTGCCAGGCACGTGGGTCCGGCTTGCGATAGCCGATCTCGTGAGAAAGAAAGATGGTGTCAAAGTGGGCTTCCAGCCCGGTGCGCTGAATAACGGCCCAGTGGATGGGGTTATTGTTACTGAGAATGGCCATGTAAAAGCGCGGATCAATTCGTTCAAGCAGTTCCCGGGTGCCGGGGTAGAGCCCCGTGACCCAGCCGGAGTAGTGCTGCTCGAACGTTTCAGGCGTCATATCAAGCTCAAGGGTTTCAACGGCCGCTTTCAAAAAGCCTCTGGCAGAAGCCCTGCCGGTTTCGAACGGTTCAAGCGGGGCAAACTCCAGCCAGAACCGGCGTGCCTGTTCATGACTCAGTCGCCCGCCGGTCAGATTCACAAGTGGTGTGGTGCCATCCCAGTCAGCCAGTACGCCACCGACATCAAACAGAAGTATCTCGCGTGACCTCATGGTTTCTCCCTTGTATGCGATGACTAACCCCAGAGTGCCCGGACACTGTTACCGATATCCTGCAGCGCCCCATAAGGTGGTAACCAGGGGGTCATCGATGCCATGACAATCCCCATTAGCAGTGCTGTCTGTGGCGTACCGTAATCATAAAGCTTGAAAGCCGTGCCAAAGGAGCGCTTCAGGCGCCTACCCTCGATATCGATACTGTAGATCTCATCAAGAAGAAGATGAATAAGCACGCCAATCAGCATGGCACCGGCAAAAAACCATGACTGCGTGGCGGTCTGTATAAAGAGCTGGTAGCTCACAACGGCCACGACTAGCGCCGACAGCATGGCTGCCAGCAACGAGTGCCAGATACCGCGATGGACGGAAAAGCGCTTGAAAAGCGTGCTCAGGGGATAACGCACAATGAGATAGGCGCCGACACCCATGCCACTGAGCTCTGCCAGGGAAAGAAAGGGTTGCAGCGCCGAGACACAGCCGATCACTGCAAGCATCGCCATCAGCGTAAAGATCAGGCGTACGGCACGGGACTGGTCAGCATCGATATCCGGCACCACGCCGCCCAGTGCGACCAACCCCGCCATCGGGAAGCCATCAACAAAGGGCCATAGACCGGCCTGCCAGCCCAGTGCGCCCACCAAAGCGCCGCCCGCGGCGGCCACCGTAAAATGCGTTGTAAAATTGGCCATAATTCAGATACTGGATATAAATCCATATTATGGCGCAATTTTCTCAGCAACAACAATGATCTAGCGGCCCCTCAGGGCGAGCTATTCATCCACGGCGGACAGAAACTCGTCCTTGAGTGATACGTAGTTGTTTGCTGAATACTCGAAGAAGCGATATTCCGACTCCTTGAGCGCACGCAGCTGGCGCACCGGATTGCCCCCATAGACGTAGCCGCTTTCAAGATGCTTGCCGGGCGGCACCACAGCACCTGCCGCTACCAGCACCTCGGTTTCAACAACGGCACCATCGAGTACCGTGGCCCCCATGCCGATCAATACCTTCGAGGCAATGGTGCAACCATGCAAAATGGCGCGGTGCCCCACGGTCACGTCGTCACCGACCGTCAACGGGTAACCGCCGGGGCTATAGTCGCTGGCATGCGTAATATGAAGAATCGAGCCGTCCTGAATGCTGGTGCGAGCGCCGATACGGATACGGTGCATGTCGCCACGGATCACGGCCGTCGGCCAGACAGACGTGTCATCGCCCAAGGTGACATCGCCCAGCACCACAGCCGTCTCATCGATGAAGACCCGCTCGCCCAGCGTCGGTGATACCCCTCTGAAGCTTCGAATACTCATGCTTGCGCCCTCGCCTTGTTGAACCCATTAAAAATGACCGCCCCTTCCGTGGTATCCACCCCGGGGCTGCCCTGAACATCATTTCAGAACATGGCGCCCATCAACACCAGTATCAGCAGCGGGATGGCGACCCAGCGCGTGACACGACGCCACGTCACAAAAAAGCGTTCACTGCTGCCCAGCGCCTGCAGTGATCGCTGCTCATCCATGACCCAGACCGCAAAAAAGGCGATCAGCAACCCGCCAATGGGCAGCAGGATATCGGTGGGCACGGTCGTTGCCAGATCAAAGAACGTCATGCCTGTGATCGGCTGCACCTCAGAGAGCCACGAAAACGACAACGCCGAAGGGATCCCCACCAGCCAGACGCCGCTGCCGATCAAAAACGCCGATGTCATTCGATGCAGCCCGGCGGAATGGAGCATGGCCACCATCGGCTCGGCAAGATTGATGGAAGACGTCCAGGTCGCGATCAACAGCAGCACGAAGAAGCAGCCCAGCCACAGCTCACCACCGGGCATCTGTGAAAAGGCCACCGGCAGGGTCACGAACATGAGCCCCGGGCCGGAAGCCGGATCCATCCCCTGCGAGAAAACGATCGAAAAGATGGCAATCCCCGCCATCAGTGCCACCGCAATATCCAGCAGCGCCACGGTGACCACGGCGCGGGGCACGCTCTGGCCCTCCGGCATATAGGCGCCGTACGCCATCAGCGCACCGGCGCCCACCGCCAGCGTAAAGAAGGCATGACCCATGGCGTTGAGCACCACCATGAAGGTGACCGCCTGAGGATCGGGCCAGAAAAGCCAGCTCAACGCGGTACCAAACCCTGTCGTGGTAGCCGCATAGCCGACCAGCACGATCAACAGCAGATACAAAAGCGGCATCAAAAGATTATTGAGTCGCTCAAGGCCACTACCCACCCCGAAGGCCACAACCGCCATCGTCAGCACCATGAAAAGCGTCTGATTGACGATGACCCGGCCAGGACTTGCCAGAAAGGCATCGAAGGCGGCACCGATTTCTTCGGGCGTGCGGGCGGCGAAATCGCCACTGAATGCATCGACCAGATACTCCAGCGACCACCCCGACACGACCGCATAGAAGGAGAGAATCAAAAAAAGTGTCACACCGCCGAAAAGCCCCAGAAGCCCCCAGTGTCGGCTGCCGCCCGCCTCGCGGGCCAAAAAGGTCAGGGCCTGCACGGGTGTGCGCCGCCCCGCGCGTCCAATCAGGATTTCGGCCACCATGACCGGCAATCCCAAAAGCGCCACGAAAGCCACATACAGTAAAAGAAAGACCGAGCCTCCGTTTTCACCCACCATCCAGGGAAAGCGCCAGATATTGCCCAGACCCACCGCCGCACCCGTCACTGCTATAATGAACGCACGGCGCGACCCCCAGCGCTCTACCACTTCGGACATGTCCTGCATCCCTGTCTTACCGCGCCATGATGCGCACTGAATCAACTCATGGTGGCGCACGTCCGCATTGAAACCGGCGCCCGACACCCTCATTGTCAACAGTATATCTTTCGCCAACCGCGAGGTCGCTTCATGTCTACCAATCCTCTGCTCGAATCCCATCCGCTTCCCCCCTTCGATGCCATCACCCCGGAAATTATCGAGCCGGCCATGGACGAGCTGCTTGCGCGCAACAAGGCGGCCATCGAAAGGCTGGTCGAGGAAGGCAGCTACACCTGGCAGGGGCTGGCCGCACCGCTTGAAGCCATCAACGACCAGCTCTCCCAGGCCTGGTCGCCGGTCTCGCATCTCAATGCCACCATGAACTCCCCGGCACTGCGCGAAGCCTACCAGGCCTGCCTGCCAAAGCTTTCGGCCTATGGCACCTGGCTTGGTCAGCATGAAGGGCTTTTCAAGGCCTTCCAGACGCTGGCGCAAAGCGAGGAGTACGATCGTCTGGATCAGGGACAGCGCAAATCGATCGACAATACCCTGCGAGATTTCCGCCTGGCCGGTATCGATCTGCCCTTTGAAAAAAAGGCCCGATTCGGCGAAATCCAGGCCAGGCTTTCAACGCTTTCCAACACCTTTTCCAACAACGTGCTGGATGCCACCCAGGCATGGCATCTGGATGTGCCGCGCGAGCGTCTGGACGGCCTGCCCGACAGCGCCCTTGAAACCCTGGCAGCCAACGCCCAGGCCAAGGGCGTCGAGGGCTATCGCATCACGCTCGACTTCCCGAGCTTTTTCCCGATCATGAGCCATGCCGACGACCGTGCCCTGCGCGAAGAGGTGTATACCGCCTTTGTCACCCGCGCCTCCGATCAGGGCCCCAACGCCGGCGAGTTCGACAACTCCGACGTCATGGCCGAGATCGTAACGCTGCGACAGGAACTTGCGGCACTGGCAGGCTTTGACACCTACGCCGACTATTCGATGGCCACCAAGATGGCCGACAGCCCGGATCAGGTGCTCGACTTTTTGGGCGATCTGGCCGAACGCGCCGTACCGCAGGCCACGGAAGAATTTCGAAATCTCGGTGACTTCGCCCGCGACGAGCTGGGCATCGAGACCCTGGCCCCCTGGGATACCGGCCACGCCAGCGAGAAGCTGCGTGAAGCACGCTACGCCATTTCCCAGGAAGAGCTGCGTCCCTATTTCCCGGCCCCTGGCGCTGTAGATGGGCTTTTCCGGGTTATCGGCAAGCTCTTTGACGTCAGCTTTCGCGAAAATACCGAGGCACCACGCTGGCACAGAGATGTGCGCTTTTTCGACATTCTCGAAAACGGTCACCCCATCGCCGGGTTCTACCTCGACCTTTATGCCCGTGAAGGCAAGCGCGGTGGCGCGTGGATGGATGAATGTCGCGTCAGGCGCGTACGCGGCGACGGTGACATTCAGCTGCCGGTCGCCTATCTGACCTGCAACTTCACTCGCCCGGTGGGCGACCGGCCGGCGCTTTTGACCCACGATGAAGTGCTGACCCTGTTTCACGAGTTCGGCCACGGCCTGCACCATATGCTGACGCGCCAGGACGTCGCCGACATCTCGGGCATCAATGGCGTGGCGTGGGACGCCGTCGAGCTGCCCAGCCAGTTCATGGAGAACTACTGCTGGGTGCGTGAAGGCCTCGACCTGATCGCCTCGCATGTCGACACCGGTGCCCCGCTGCCCGATGATCTGCTCGAGCGTCTGCAGGCCGCCCGCAACTTCCAGTCCGCCATGACCATGGTGCGCCAGCTCGAGTTTTCGCTGTTTGATCTGCGCCTGCACCGTGAGCACCAGGCGCCGAATGCCGAAGACATTCAGTCACTGCTGGACAGCGTGCGTCATCAGGTCTCGGTGGTGCCCAGAGTCGAGTTCAACCGATTCCAGCACGGCTTCAGCCATATCTTTGCCGGTGGCTACGCCGCCGGCTACTACAGCTACAAGTGGGCGGAGGTGCTCTCCGCGGATGCCTGGTCGGCCTTTGAAGATGCCGGCGTTTTTGATCAGACCACCGGCCTGCATTTTCGCAGCAGCATTCTGGAACAGGGCGGCGCCCGGGATGCCGCGGTCCTGTTTCAGGAGTTTCGTGGCCGCGAGCCCAGCATCGAGCCGCTGCTGCGCCAGAGCGGCATCCACCAGAGCGCCTGATTCCCTGTATCACGACCGGCAGTTCGACGCTGCCGGTCAGGAGATTCAATGAGCCAGTCAACCCCCAAGCGTTTTATTGCCGGCGCCATCTGCCCGCGCTGCAGCGCCATGGATCGCATTCGAAGCTGGGAAAGCAACGGCACCCGCTATCGCGAGTGCGTCAGCTGCGACTTCTTCGAACAGCTCCCCATGACCGAAGACACCCTCGACCCGCTGGAAACACGCGTCTCCAAAAGTCAGCCCGCCGAGGAAAGTGAGGACTTTCAGCCCGTTAAAATCATCGACCCGGGCAAACGCTGAACGCCCCGGCATCAAAAAGGCCCTGCCGGTTACCCGGCAGGGCCTTTTTATCATCAGCGCTTGTGATCAGCTGTTGTCTTCGATCACACCGCAGGCCCAGCGTCCACCGCCGCCACCCAGGTGCGGGGGTTCGCTGTAGGTGTCGCCACCTTCATGGATGATGACGGCGTGGCCGGCAAGGTCGCTCTCTTTCAGGCGAGGCGCCAGCACCGGCGTTGTGACGTTGCCATCTTCATCGGCCACTACCAGGGGCATATCACCCAGATGGCTGTCTTCGGCATACGGACCGCCGTGATGATCCGTCTCTTCCGGGTCAAAGTGACCGCCGGCAGCACCGGCCGGCGTCACTTCGCCGTTGTCGGTGGACGGGTCACAGCTTGGGTTGGTGTGCAGATGAAAACCGTGCATGCCAAAACCCGGCAGACCCGAGATATCGGGTGTGGCCAGAAGACCGTAATCGGTGTCTTCGAAGGTTACGGTGCCGACAGAGTCACTGACACCCTCATCCGTTGCCTTGTGCAGCTCTACGGTGGTGTCGGCCATGGCCAGCGGCGTTAAAGCCATCAGTGCTGATGCCAGAAACAGTCTTTTCATTGGAAATCCTCTCAAGTCAGCCCATTAACGATTGGCGTACCCTCAAGACTAGTTCGTCTGCTCGAATGCCACCAATCAATGCCGGGTCTTCTCAAGCGACAGGTCAGCCACGAGACTTGTGCAGGCGTCTGCCTGATTGAGCGTGTAAAAGTGCAGTCCCGGCGCCCCCTGATCCAGCAGCTGCTGACAAAGCCGCGCCACTACTTCATGGCCGAAGGCCTGAATACTGGCACTGTCATCACCGTAGGCTTCAAGCTGTCGCCGCATCCAGCGCGGAATCTCGGCACCGCACATTTCGGAAAAACGGGCGAGTTTGGTGTAATTGGTGATCGGCATGATGCCCGGAATGATCGGCACATCCACGCCGCGGGCGCGCACCCGATCCACGAAATGGTGGTAGGCATCCGGATTGAAGAAATACTGTGTGATGGCCATATCGGCACCGGCGCGCACCTTGTCGACAAAATGATCTACATCGCGCTCGAAGCTGCTCGCCTGAGGATGGCACTCCGGATAGGCCGCCACGGTCAGATTGAAATGATCCCCGGTCTCTTCACGAATAAAATCGACCAGATTTCGCGCGTAGCGAAACTCTCCGACCCCCATCATCCCCGAAGGCATGTCGCCACGAAGCGCCACGATTCGCTTGATACCGTGCTCGCGATAAAACGTTAAAAGCCTGCGGAGGTCCTCCTTGTCACTGGCCACGCAGGACAAGTGCGGCGCCGTGCAGATGCCGGTATCGCGCGAAATGTTTTTAACGGCATCAAAGGTGAAATCACGCGTGGTGCCACCGGCACCGAAAGTCACCGAGAAAAAGCGCGGATCGAGCTCGGCCAGCTTTGTATAAACCTCCGGCAACCGATCACGGCCTGCGTCGGTACGCGGCGGGAAAAACTCGAAACTGATTTCGGGCGGGCGGGCATCACTCATGAGTCAGGAGATCCTTTTGACAAGACATGCATCGACCGGGCCGGAGCATCCGCACGCTTCCAGTGGGCCCATTGACGGCAGCGGTCGACCATCGGTTAATGCCATGTATTGTGACGACACCGATGAATCAAACCAAATGAAAGATTCGGGGGATCTTATCAAGCAGGATTCATGATCAAGCGCGTGAGCGCCCGAAAAAAATCAGGGCGTCGAAACCTGTGGTTCGACGCCCCATGAAGATGGCGGAAAGGCGTGGGAGTCGAACCCACCAGGGACTGCTGGCAGCCCCTCTCGGGTTTGAAGCCCGAGCGCCCCACCGGGGAACGAAGCCCTTCCTTGGTCAGACCATTTCAGCAGGTGCTAAAACGTGAGCGCATGATAGCGTAATTAATGCCACATGTCGGCCCGACGCACGACATGATCATCGCGCACCCGCCGTGTATAGCCGATTCTGTCAAAAAATTCGAGGATCAGCACGGCCAGCTTGCGCCCGATACCCAGCTGGTCCCGGAAACTGGCCACATGTGCCGCGCCCTGCTGCGCCTCGAGACGCTGAATCATGTCGGCCATATCAAACACGGATCGGGCCAGGAAAAAATGATCGCGGCGCACATGATAGACGCGCCCCAGACGGGCGGCCGATGTGAGTACCTGACGCACCTGCCCCTCATCGATATTTTCCAGACCGGCCAGATCCCGCACGCGCGGCGGGTCAAAGGCCGTTGCTTCAAGGTGTGGCTGAATCCTTTGCCAGAGCGCTTCGTCTTCGGCCGACAGCGCCGCCTGATGATCCGGCAGCGACAAAAAGGGCCCCTGCTGTTTCAGCATGCCTGCCGTCATCAGCGGTTGAATGATCTGGCGAAACAGGGCGCTGGGCAGACCCGGCATGACCTGACGGCGCAGCCGCTCGCGTTCGGTGCCGAGCATGGCCGGCTCACGCTCGTGATTGTCGGTGACCACCTCGAGAATACGTACCCGAAGTGACTCCAGAGCCTGTGGCGAAAAGGCCCGCATATCCTGCCCGGCGCTGATGACCCATGCCCCCAGCGCTTCGAACTCACGGGCCAGCGAGGCAGGCGTTCGATTGAAGTTTCGCGCCAGGCCATAAATATCCGGGCCATCCTGACGCAGCGTCAGAGCCATTTTGAGCGGCTCGGCCAGAGACATGCCGCTGGCGCTGCTGTCCATGACCGCCTGACGGCAGCTTTCCAGCCACTGCAGCCGGGCCGGCGAGCGCTGGCCGCGACGCGGCGGCGCCCCGTCAAGCACCACGGCGCCACCAATGGTATGACGCGCGCCATGATCGCGGACGATCACACGATCCCCCATGCAGGCATGCAGCGGCGTTTCAAGAATCATCTGAGCCAGCATGCGCCCACCGGGCAGCAGCTGCTGCCCCTCCAGCAGGGAAATGCGTCCGGTGACATGCGAGGCCCCCAGGTGCAGATGGACACCCGACCAGTGGCTCAGGGGCGGGGCATCTTCCAGAAGTTCCAGAGCGATATCCACGCGCGTCAGCGACGGCGTGGGCAGCGCCTGGGCCACCACCCAGTCACCGCGCTGAACGGTTTCGCGATCGATGCCGGGACCGGCAAGGTTCAGGGCAAGCCGGTCGCCCTGACGAGCATGTTCTGCCACCCGCCCCTGCCGTCGAAGCCCCCTGACGCGGGCCCCCTGACCGGATGGAAACAGTCTGACATTGTCACCGACCGAAATCTCGCCGGCCACAACCGTCCCCGTGACCACCAGCCCCGAACCGGTCTTGGTAAAGGCGCGATCCACAGCCATGCGGAAATTGCCCTGAGCCACCTCGGCATCGCTGGCCTGGGCGCGACGCCAGAGCTCCTCCTTGAGTGCATCGATGCCTTCGCCTGTCCGACTGGACACTTCAAAGACGTGCGAATCCTCCAGCGGTGAGCCGGCCAGCAATGACCGGATCTGTTCATGCACCTCTACCAGTCGCTGGCGCTCGACCAGATCACATTTGGTCAGCGCCACCACACCGCGATCGATGCCCAGAAGACGCAGTATCTGCATGTGCTCCCGTGTCTGGGGCATGACGCCATCATCGGCGGCCACCACCAGCAGCATGGTGTCGATACCTGCGACACCCGAGAGCATGTTGTGGATAAATTTTTCATGGCCGGGGACATCGATAAAGCCCAGCTCGAATTCATCAAGCGTCTCCGGATAGGCGTAGCCAGCCTCGATGGTCAGCCCCCGCGCCTGCTCCTCTTGCAGACGGTCGGTGCTGATCCCGGTCAGCGAGTGAATCAGGGCTGTCTTGCCATGATCTACATGGCCTGCCGTTCCTACGATCATGATCCCTGTTCCCGATTCAGCGAGAGATGGCCAAGCTGTTCCATGAAGGCACGTTCGTCGGGCTCGCCCTGCAGACAGCGTAGATCAAGCCACAGCGCCCCATCGTGGAGTCGCCCGATCACGGGTCGGGGAAGCTGTCTGAACGCCGCCTCGATTTTGCGCAGCGAATGCTCGTCGTGATGTCGCTCCCGGGTGGGCGGTGCGATCACAAGCGCCCGGCTGGGCAGACGATCCACCGGCAGCGCGCCGCTGCCCAGCTGGCTCCGGCAGGGGGCAATGCTGACCTGCATTCGCGGCAAATGCTCGACGAGGGCGGGCAGCAAACGCTCGGCCGTGGCCGCGATGTCGGCTTCGGCACGCGTCAGTAGCGCCAGGGTCGGAATATCACGCTCGATCTCGTCGCTGTCCCGATAAAGCTGAAGGGTCGCTTCCAGCGCGCTCATGATCAGCTTGTCGACGCGCAGGGCACGCTTGAGCGGATGGCGACGGATGCGATCGATGCAGTCACGGCTGCCCACGATCAGACCACACTGAGGCCCGCCAAGGAGCTTGTCGCCGCTGAAGGTCACCACATCCGCACCGGCCTCGATGCTCTGATGGGGGCGTGCCTCATCGGGCAACCCCAGAGCCGCCATGTCCGTTAGCGCACCGCTGCCCAGATCCACGATAAAGGGCACTCCTTGATCGTGGGCAATACGCGCCAGCTTGCTTTCCTCCACGGCGGCCGTAAACCCTTCTACCGCATAGTTGGAGGTGTGCGCCTTGAAGATCATGCCCGTGGCATCACTCATGGCCTGCTCGAAATCACGCGCGTGCGTGCGGTTGGTCGTCCCCACTTCGCGCAGATAGCAGCCCGAGGTATGCATGATGTCGGGCAGGCGAAACGAGCCGCCGATCTCGATGAGCTCACCGCGTGAAATGACGACTTCACGGCCGGCCCCCAGCGCCGACAGCGTCAGCACCACGGCGGCGGCGTTGTTGTTGACCACGGTCGCGGCTTCGGCACCGGTCAGTTCGCACAGCAGCGATTCGACGACCTGGTCGCGATCACCCCGGCGTCCGCTATCGATGTCGTATTCCAGCGCCAGCGACTGCCGGGCAGCGCGCGTCATGGCATCAATGGCCGGCTCGGCCAGTGGCGCGCGCCCCAGATTGGTATGAATGACGGTACCGGTCAGGTTGAACACGCTGGGGGCATTGGAAGCGGCCAGTGCTTCGGCACCGGCCAGCGCCCTGGTGACCAGCTGTTCCTGATCAAGGGGGGCGGCGTCAGAGGCGGAGAGACGCTTGCGCTCATCAACCAGCAGTTCGCGCACCGCGCGTCTTTTGAGACGACGGCTGACCGGCGAGCGCTCCATCGCATGATGGGACAGCAGCACATCCACTGCCGGTAGATAACGTCGCGGGTCATCCATCAAGGACTCCTTTCATGGGGTGAGAGCGTTCATACATGAAACACGACTCATCTTTTAATACAGGCACTGCCATCAATCCAGACTCATGCAAAAGGCCGGGCAGTGACAGGTCAGAATCGGAGCACAGGCCACACAATCGTTCAAGCCGGTTATCATCCCTTAAAAAAGTCTTGAAACAAGCTCGGGGCGTCGTTCATGGAGACCAATTTGATATAACAACATAAAAAAACGCGCTCATGTTGAGCGCGTTTGTACAGACAGGTCCTAGGGGTCACCCCGCGACAAGCCAGGGATTGTAGCTGCTTCGCCCGATATCACGCTCATTGGCGATCATGATATCAAGCCCCAGACTGGCCAGATCGTCTGCCAGGGCATCGGCATCCACTTCGGTGTCGCGCTGAACGATCTTTACATAGCTTTCGCACTCGCCACAGGTTTCGGCCCTGACCGGCAGCGGGCGCTTGCCATCCTCGCCTTCAAGACCAACATAATCCAGCTTGCCGGTTTCAAAGCAGGTTGTGCAGCGCGCCCGCTCCATGTACCACTCGGCGGCACAGATCGAGCACTGCATATAGCGCACGCGTGAGCGTTCACGCCCCACCTGAATGATACTGGCCACCGGCAGCGCGCCGCAGCAGGGACAAACGGTCTGCGCCGTGCCTTCCGCCCGCTTTGGCGGCCGTGGCAGCACCGAGCACTGACGAAGCCAGGCCACCTGCAGGGCGGCGGCCACCAAAGGCATGAAGGCGCGGGTGTCTTCACTACCGGTGCCGGCACTGAGCACTTCGGCGGCGATTTCCCGACGACTCGACGCATCCAGCGCTCGCAGCCGGTGAATCAGCTGCTGCTGCGCCTGCCCCACGTTGAGCTCCAGGGCGTCACAAAGCGCGTCCAGGTCTTCCTGCCAGTCCAGATCATGCTGCAGTGTCTGCGCCATGAGGGGTGGCATACCGTGTTCAAAGGCCAGATCGAAGGTCTCAGCGTCCGGCTGGAAGGTGCTGGTACGCTTTTGCAATACCTGATGCTGCGCCTGCGCCAGGCGCGCGGCAAACCCAAGGAAATCGGCCATCGAGCGCATGCGCCTGGAAAGATCGCGCAGGCGGCGTGCCCGATGACTGAAAAGACGCCGTTCGGGCAGCACCACGGCGGGGGGTTCAACGACCCCGCCGGGGGCAGCACCGTAATCATGTTCAGCCTGAGGTTCGGCCGTCATGGCGAGCTCCGTGATGGGATGTCGTGTCACGCCCGTGAGCGTTCTCGTCTCCCGCGCGCTGCGAAGGGTCTTCCATCTCCTCTTCATACCAGAGCGGATGGTGGTGCTTTGCCCAGGCATGCGTGACGCGGCCGCGAGTCATGGCCTTGATCGAGCCCTTGACCCAGATAGCTGCGTAGACGTGCACGATGATGGTCGCAATACCGATGAAGGCGGCCAGCGCATGCACAAGGCTTGCCACACGGATGACCGGAACGGGAAAGAACCCGGCAAACCAGGGGCGCCACATGATCACGCCCGTGATCAAAAGCACCGGAATGCAGAGAATCAGTGCCCAGTAGACCATCTTCTGGCCCGGGTTGTACTTGCCGATCGGCGGCAGTTTCTCATCCCGGTTGTTGAGCACATCGCCCATCTGACGCATCCACTGCACATCGTTTTTCATCAGCATATTATGCTTGAGCTGTCGCACCGCGATGATGACAAACAGCACAAACAGGACCACGCCGATGAAGGGGTGCAGCACTCGCGACCAGACCGGTCCGCCCAGCGTGTGGCTTAAAAAGAAAAACGGTGGATGAAAGAAGGCAAGTCCTGACAGTGCCAGCAAGATAAAGGCGCCTGCCATGGCCCAGTGGTTGGCCCGGGTACCCGGGCCGTAACGCAGCATGGTCTTTTGTTTCTTGAAATTCATGACCGATGCTCCTCTTCACGTGAGACACGATGATGATCATCGTCTTCGCCAAAGACTTCCTCATCCGTAGGCTCTTCCTTCGGGCCCTTGGTGATGTAGTGGAAGAAGCCGGCAAACGCCGTGATCCCCAGAATCGCGGACATGATGGGCTTGGAAATGCCCTTCCAGACGCCAACGACCGGCGAAATGCGCGGATCCTTCGCCAGCCCGCTGTAAAGCCCGGGCTCGTCGCTGTGGTGCAGCACGTACATGACGTGCGTACCGCCCACGCCTGCCGGATCATAGATACCGGCATGCTCGTAGCCGCGCTCTTTCAGGTCGTTTACGCGCTTGTCGGCGCGCGCCAGCATGTCCTTTTTGCTGCCAAACTCGATGCAGTTGGTCGGACAGGCCTTGACGCAGGCCGGCTCCAGTCCCACGTTCACACGATCAGAGCACAGGGTGCACTTGTAGGACTTGCTGTCCTTTTCCGAGATGCGCGGAATATTGAACGGGCAACCCGTGATGCAATAGCCGCAGCCGATGCAGTTGTTGGAATCAAAGTCGACGATGCCGTTGGCATACTGAACGATTGCGCCCGGGGCCGGGCAGGCCTCAAGACAGCCCGGCTCGGCGCAGTGCATGCAGCCATCCTTGCGGATCAGCCAGGAGAGTTCCTTCTCCTTGCTGACATCCTCACCGCCCACAAAGTCCGTTTCGACTTCGTTAAAGCGCATCACCGTCCATGACTCGGCGGTCAGATCCATGGGGTTGTCATACACCCCGTGGCACTCGCCTACCTCATCACGCAGATCATTCCACTCCATGCAGGCGACCTGGCAGGCCTTGCAACCGATGCACTTGGAGACATCGATAAGCTTGGCCACTTCCACCACATTGTCGCGTGCATGGGGTGCCGGCAGTGTCGTCGCGGAACGGGCAACGATATTTTGTGAGTTGATCATATGCCCTCCCTTATGCCTTTTCGACCTTGACGATGAATGACTTGTATTCCGGTGTCTGAGTATTGGCATCACCCACGACAGGCGTCAGGGCATTGATCAGATAGCCCTTTTTCGCCACGCCGGTGAAGCCCCAGTGAATCGGAATACCCACGTGATGCACGTCACGATCCCCGATGCGCAATGGCTGCATGCGTTTGGTCACTACCGCCACGGCCTTGATAAAGCCGCGATTGGAAGAGACCCGCACCCAGTCACCGGCCACAACCCCCACTTCCTCGGCGAGCTGATGGCTGATTTCCACAAACTGTTCCGGCTGCACGACAGCATTGAGACGGGCGTGCTTGGTCCAGAAGTGGAAATGCTCGGTCAGACGATAGGTCGTGGCGGCGTGCGGGAACTCTTCTCGAGTGCCCAGCGCCTTGCGATCCTCATCGTAGATCCGGCCTGCCGGGTTGTTTTTCGCCAGCGGGTTGTTCGGATGCAACGGGTTGTTGTCGATCGGCGATTCAAACGGTTCGTAGTGTTCCGGGAACGGACCATCCACCATGCTCTGACCGGCGAAGAAGTGACCCACGCCTTCCGGCTGCATGATAAACGGGCCCTGACCCAGCGCAGGATCAGAGGTGACCGGGAAGTCCGGGATGTCGGCACCGACCCAGCGACCCTGTTCACTGCTCCACCAGACAAACGCCTTCTCGCGCCCCCAGGGCCTGCCCTGCGTATCAGCACTGGCGCGGTTGTACAGCACACGCCGGTTGGCCGGCCATGCCCAGGCCCAGCCCAGCGTGTTGCCGGTACCGTATGGGTCGGAGTTATCGCGGCGCGCCATCTGATTGCCGTCCTGAGTCCAGGCACCGGAAAATATCCAGCACCCCGAAGCGGTACGGCCATCAGCGGTCATTTCCGAGAAGCTCGACAGCAGCTCGCCGGCCCGACGGGTGACGTTGCCGTTGTCGTCGGTCAGATCGACCAGCGCGCGACCGTTATACTCCTGCGCCAGCTCTTCCGAGGAGGGCGCTTCGGGAATGTCGTAATCCCAGTCCAGATTCAGGATCGGGTCGGGGAACACGCCGCCTTCCTCGCGATACAGATCACGAATGCGGATGAAAAGCTCACCCATGATGCGCGTATCCGGACGCGCCTCTCCCGGCCCCTGGGCGGCCGCCCAGTGCCACTGCAGCCAGCGGGCACTATTGGTAATCGAGCCGTCATCCTCGGCAAAGCAGGTCGTGGGCAGACGAATGACTTCGGTCTGGATCTGTGAAGGATCCACATCGTTGTATTCGCCGTAGTTTTTCCAGAACTCGCTGGTTTCGGTATTCAACGGGTCCATGACGACCAGATACTTCAGCCTGGAAAGTCCCTCGGTCACCTTCTGGCGATTGGGGAACGATGCCAGCGGATTGAAGCCCTGACAGAAATAGCCGGTAAGCTCGCCCTTGTGCATGCGCTCAAAGGTATCGAGCACGTCATACAGCGGCTTGGAAAGCTTGGGCAGCCAGTCAAAGCACCAGTTGTTGTCCTCGGTGGCGGCATCGCCGAACCAGGACTTCATCAGGCTGACATGGAATTTCTCATAGTTTTTCCAGTACGAGACCTCGCCTTCCAGAATCGGCTGCTTGGCACGCTTTTGAATGTAGGCGCTATAGTCCTGTTCTTTTGCGTTGGCCAGCGACATGTAGCCCGGCAAAAGCTGCGACAAAAGACCCAGATCCGTCAGACCCTGGATATTGGAGTGACCGCGCAGGGCGTTGATACCGCCCCCCGGCATGCCCATGTTGCCCAGCAGCAGCTGCACCATGGCCGCGGTACGAATGATCTGCGAGCCGATCGAGTGCTGCGTCCAGCCCAGCGCATAAAGAATCGTCATGGTCTGGTGCGGCACGGCCATCTTGCCGATTTCCGACCAGATATGTTCGATGTGCTCTCTGGGCATGCCACAGATGCTCGACACCGTATCGACGTCGTAGCGGCTGTAGTGCTCGCGCATCAGCTGATAGACGCATCTTGGGTGCTGAAGCGACATGTCACGCAGGGCGTAACCGTCGTCCCCCAGCTCATACATCCAGGACGACTTGTCGTCGTAGGAGTGGTTGTCGGGGTTGTAGCCGGTAAAAATACCGTCTTCGAAACCATAGTCTTCACGCACCAGAAGCGAGGCATCGGTGTAATGAAGAACGTATTCACGCTGGATCTGATCGGTCGTGATCAAATAATGGATCAGACCGCCCAGAAACGTGATATCGGTTCCGGTACGAATAAAGGCCTTGTAGTCGGCGACCGCACAGGTACGCGTATAACGCGGATCAATGCAGATCAGCTTGGCCTTGTTGTGCTCGAGCGCTTCAGTAACCCAGCGGAAACCCACGGGGTGAGCCTCGGCAGAATTGCCGCCCATCGAAAGAATCAGATTGGCATTGCGGATGTCGACCCAGTGATTGGTCATGGCACCGCGACCGAATGAAGGGGCAAGACCTGCCACCGTCGGTCCGTGTCAGACGCGCGCCTGGTTGTCGAACGCTACCATGCCAAGGTTACGTACCACCTTGTGGGTGATGTAGCCGGCTTCATTTGATGAGCCCGAAGCGGCCAGAAAGCCGGTCGTGGTCCAGTGATTGACCGTGGCGCCATTGTCGTCACGCTCGACGAAATTGGCATCACGGTCATCCTTGATATAGCGCGCGATCTTGTTAAGCGCCTCATCCCAGCTGACGCGCTTCCACTCATCGGAGCCCGGCGCACGTACCTGCGGGTATTCCAGACGACCGTCGCTGCGCACAAAGTCCAAAAGCCCCGAGCCCTTCGGGCACAAAGAGCCACGAGAGACCGGATGGTCCGGGTCGCCTTCAATGTGGAAGACTTCCTGGCGAGCGTTTTTGGAACCGTCGCCATTGCTGTAGATCAGGATGCCGCAGCCTACCGAGCAGTAGGTGCAGTTGTTGCGGGTTTCCTTGGCATGCGTCAGCTTGAACTGACGCACGGACGCTTCAGCTGACTCCGGGGCAAACCCCATCATCGCCATGCTGGAAGAGGCAACGCCTGCCGCCCCCAGCTTGAAGAACTGTCTTCGGGTTACATTAACCGTCATGGGTCAATCTCCTCGTCGCCTGCCGGCGTACCAGCTGTCAGGGCGGGCAGGCGTCATGCTTGAACATCGGCCCGGGGGGCGCGATGTGGCCAGTCACTGTTTATCGGCATGACATCACCGATTATTAATACTTCCCATGGCTGGGATGGTTTTTATCGAGTACTGCAAAGAAGGGAATCAGGATCTGAATGCCATCGGCATCATGAAGACAAAATGTCGCATAAACCGATTTTCCGGCACATTCTACGTTCTGTCATCATCGAGTTTCAAAAGTAAACGTCACAATTTTTTGATGCCTGTCAAAACCTGACGGGATTCAGTCTGTTACGAGACTGGCGCAGTGACGCCAAAATTAATGTTTTTTTAATCCGGGCTCGATTCGGTCTCTTCATCGGCCAGCCAGTCTTCTGCTTCGGTTTTTTCCCGCTGGCCGGAAGGCGGTCTTGGGTCATCCACCAGCGTCTTGTTCTCCCAGTCCACCAGGCGCAGCCGGCCGTCGAACTCCTCGACCAGCGCCGTACAGTTTTCTACCCAATCCCCGTCGTTGCAGTAGACAAAACCTTCACACTCGCCGAAAAACGGGATGTGAATATGCCCGCCGATGTAGCCATCCACGTTTTCCCGACGCACGCGCGCCAGGGCCGATTGCCGAAAGGCGTCGGCAAAGGTTTTCACGTTGCTGGAGCGTCGCTTGAGCGCCGCCGACAGCGACCAGTACGGGCGGCCCATGCGACGCCGGGCCTGAACCGTCCAGCGATTGGTACGACGCATGGTATGCAGCGCCATCTCTCCGACCACCAGTTTCCAGCGGGGCGCCTTGAAATGACCGTCAAATTCGTCGCCGTGGCTGACCAGTAACCGCCTGCCATCTTTTGTGACATGCACGGCGTCGTGGCGGACTTCGATGCTGCGAAAGGTTTCGCCACAGAAGGTACGAAAGGCCGCGTCATGGTTGCCCGGAATATAGATGACCTCACAGCCGGTACGCGCCAGCCGCAGGATATGACGAACCAGACGCTGCTGATGAACGTCGAGTACCGAGATGGCCCGACGCTTCATGGCGATCAGATCAAAGACATCGCCGACCAGATACAGCCGCTCGGGGCGCACCAGCCGCATCAGATTGAGCAGCAGCTGTGCCTGAGCATCAGGCGTGCCCAGATGAAGGTCGGACACAAACAGAGTGCGTGCATTGGGCCTTCTGGCCATCGAATCCTCCCGGACAGTCTCGACAACGCATGACCTGCGTCGCATTAAATACCTTCAATGACGGACAATTATCGACATAACATCGACATCCGTCGAATCTCCCCCAATAGAGGGTAACGAGAACGGCTACGCTTATTATGCATGTATCGCGTTGCCATTATTAAAGGAGAACACTGATGTCCGCTGTCAGCGAAAAGGTCTTTATCAGCCCCGCCCGCTATGTTCAGGGCGCCAACACCCTCTCCCGCGCCGGCCACTACGTCTCGCAGCTGGGCAAAAAGGCCCTGATCATCGCCGACGATTTCGTCTGGAAAATGGCCGGAGACACGCTGAGCGACAGCCTCAAGGGCAGCGACATCAGCTTTGAGCGGGCCATTTTTGAAGGCGAATCCTCAACGGCCGAGATCGACCGACTCGTGGCACAGGGCGAACAATACGAGGCCGGCGTGGTCATCGGCTTTGGCGGCGGCAAGACGCTGGACACGGCCAAGGGCGTGGCCGACAGAATGAATGCGGCCTGCGCCGTGCTGCCAACAACCGCCTCAACGGATGCCCCGACCAGCGCCCTGTCAGTGATCTATAGCGATGAAGGCGAGTTCGAGTCCTATCGCTTCTACGACAAAAACCCCAACCTGGTACTGGTCGACACCGCCATTATCGTCAACGCCCCGCCGCGCTTTCTGGCCTCCGGCATTGCCGATGCACTCGCCACCTGGGTCGAGGCGCGCGCCGCCATTCGAGCCTGCGCCACCAACATGGCCGGCGGCCAGTCCACCCTTCTGGGCCAGACCATCGGCGAAAAGTGTGAAGAGGTGCTCTTTGATCATGCCCTGCTCGCCTGGCAGGCCAACGAGGCCGGCATCGTCACGCCCTCGTTTGAAGCCGTGGTCGAGGCCAATACGCTTTTAAGCGGGCTGGGCTTTGAAAGCGGCGGTCTGGCCGGGGCACACGCCATCCATAACGGGTTTACCGCGCTGCACGGCGAAATCCATGAGCTGACCCACGGTGAAAAGGTGGCCTACGGTACCGTAGCGCAACTGATTCTGGATCAAACGCCCCAGGCCGAGCTGGAAGAGTATCTGGATCTTTACCTGGCTCTGGGCCTGCCGGTGACACTGGAAGCCCTCAAGCTCAAGGATGTCAGCGACGACGACCTTTATCGCGTGGCCGAGGCCGCCCTCAAGGAAGGCGAATCGATCCACAACCTGGCCTATGCCCTTACGCCGGATCAGGTTGTTTACGCCATCAAGGCCGTCGACGTCCATGCGCGCGCCTACATGGAAAAGCTTGGCTGGGAGTAATTCCCACCCGCTGAAAAAGGGCCGCCCGGCGGCCCTTTTTCAGATCTGTCAGCACTCGATTTTGCGCCTTTCACATTAAAGGGTGCCGGGCGCCATGCTGACAGTTACCTTGCCTTTTTCCATGTGACCGGACCGGAAGCCGAGACTCATGCAAAACGCCGACATTGCCCGTACCCTCAACCGCCTGGCCAACCTGCTGGATATCGAAGGCGCCAATACCTTTCGCGTGCGTGCCTATCGCAGTGCAGCACAGACCATCGAATCCCACCCTCATGCCCTGCAGGACATGGTGGCCCGCGAGGAACCACTGACCGAGCTGCCCGGTATCGGTCGCGACCTGGCCGAAAAGATTACCGAGCTGATCAATACCGGCCACCTGCCGGTTCTTGAAGAGGCCGAAAAACGTCTGCCGCCCGGACTGTTACAACTGATGCGCGTCGGCCAGCTGGGCCCGGCACGCGTGCGCCAGCTTTTTGAAGCACTGGGCATCGACAGTCTCGACGCGCTGAAAAAGGCTGCACGCAACGGGCGTATCAGAACGCTCGAAGGCTTTGGTGAAAAGACCGAAGCCGGGATTTTGAAAGAGGCCGAACGCCTGGATGATACCCCGCCGCGCGTACGACTCGATGAAGCCCACCAGGTCGCCGCCGACCTGATTTCCTGGCTTGAGCGCGCCGGGGGCGCACAGCGACTCAGTGCAGCCGGCAGCCTGCGACGCGGCCGCGACACCGTCGGCGACCTCGACATTCTGGTCAGCAGCGAGGACGCCGCGGCGGTCATGACACATCTGGCCTCGTATCCGGAAATTGCCGAGACCGTCTCTCACGGCACAACAAAATCCACGCTCCTTTTGCATTCAGGGGTACAGGTGGACGTTCGTGTGGTCGACGACGAGAGCTTCGGCGCGGCCCTTTACTATTTCACCGGCTCGCAGGCCCACAACATTGCCACGCGTAAAATGGCGACCGAGCGCGGCCTCAAAATCAACGAATACGGTGTCTACAGGGGTGAAAAACGCCTGGCAGGACGCACCGAGGAAGAAGTGCTGGCGCAGATCGATCTGCCCTGGATCACGCCCGAACTGCGGGAAAACCGCGGCGAGATCGAAGCCGCCCGGGAAGGGACGCTGCCGGCGCTGGTCACGCTGGATGACATTCGCGGCGATCTGCACATGCACACCACCGCCTCCGACGGCAGGGCAAGCCTCGAGGAGATGGCGCACGCGGCCAGACAACGCGGCTATCGCTATATCGCCATTACCGATCACTCGAAACGCCTGGCAATGGCCAACGGCCTGGACGCCAAACGCCTGCGCGAGCAGATGAGCGAAATCGATGCGCTCAACGAGCGGCTGAAAAACTTCACCGTGTTAAAGGGCAACGAGGTCGATATTCTGGAAGACGGCGCACTGGACCTCCCTGACGATGTCCTCAAGGAGCTCGATGTCTGCGTGTTCTCGGTACACTCGAAGTTCAACCTGTCTCGAGAGCAGCAGACCACCCGCATCCTGCGCGCCATGGACAATCCGCACGTCAATATTCTGGCGCATCCGACCGGGCGCATCATCAATGGCCGCCAGGGGTATGACGTGGATATTGAGGCCGTACTGCACGGCGCCAGAGAACGCGGTGTCTTTCTTGAAATCAACGCCCAGCCCGCCCGGCTCGACCTTTCCGATCACTGGGTGCACATGGCGCGCGACATTGGCGTGGCCCTTGCCATCAATACCGATGCTCACGCCACCGATCAGCTGGGGCACATGACACTGGGCGTCACTCAGGCCCGCCGTGGCTGGCTGGAGAAAAGCGATGTGCTCAACACCCGCACCGTGACCCAGCTCAAGAAAATGATGCGCCGCTAGCGACGCTTTTCAGACCGCACCGGCCATTAACAATACGCCGCCGGCCGCGATGGCCACGCCGCTGGTACGCTGCACCCATCGCCTGCCCCGACTTCCCGCTACGGCCAGTGCGATCAGCACACCAATACCATGCAGCGCCGCGGTCGCCAGCATGAACCCCATCAAATACGGCCCGACGTGGCCGCTGGCCTCGGTGGCATGGGCATGACCATGCAGCACGGCAAACACGCCGATACAGGCAAGAGAGGCCAGGGTCACGCCGGCGGATTGCCGCTGCCCGCCCGTGAGCGTCAAAAGCCCGAACACCACCACTGACAACAAAATACCCGGCTCCACCAGCGCCATGCTCACACCGGCCCAGCCCAGCAGCGCGCCACCGGCCATGGCTGTCATGAAGGTCAGGGGTGCGATCAGCACCCGCTGTGGCATGACAAATCCCGCCCAGAGCCCGACAGCGATCATGGCCAGCAGATGATCCGTTCCGGTCAGCGGATGCAGGAGTCCGGCGACCAGCCCCGAGCCATGCTCATGCCCGGGATGCGCCATCGCCGGCAGGGAAAGTGTCATCAGCGTGGTCGCCAGTAAAAGGGGCAAGGAGGAGCGCATACGATTATCCTTTCAAGTTGGAGCGATCACCGCACCTGTCGGGGGACAGATCACGAAGCGGTCATTATGTCGTAGTTGCCCATCGGTCCCGACCTGCTACGACGAAGGATTAAGTCACTGCCAAGGGCACTGGCTCTGCTCGACACGGCGCATCTGCTGGCGGATGTTTTCTGTTGTCTCACAGGAGGCTTTCCAACACTCACTCCACGCTGATACTGATCCGGCTTTCCTTGCCGCCGATCGAGGCACGCGAACGACTGCCGCCCTTGTGAACCTCGAGCCAAAGCGCCCCGTCGTCCAGCACGATCAGCTCTGCCATCAGCGCCACGCCCTGAAAATGACGCCGGGTCGGCAGACGCCCCTGCTCCGTGATCACCCGCCGCCCCCAATCTGCGCGCGTAATCTCCCAGCGCGCACTAAAGCGCGTATCGGGCGTACCGGTCATTTCAACAACAATGTCGGATGCCATGGCTTCGCTACCGGCAGGCGCGCAGGTCAGCATCGTTGCCAGCACCACAACGCCCAGCGCCTTCAGACCGTACTCGAAAAACCTTTCAGGCAGTTGGCTGCCAGTGCGTCGAAACATGGCGGTTTACCCCGCACGCCACCAATGTGGCATCACATCCTTATACAACAAAAGCCGCCCCGAAAACCCCTCTCGGGGCCGTCGGGGCGGCTTTATTGTGGATCAGACCGACTGACTCGCCGGCCGGTTCATCACCTAGTAGCGGTACTCGTGCGGCTTGAACGGCCCTTCCTGCGGCACGCCGAGATAGTCGGCCTGCGTCTGAGTCATTTTGGTGAGCGTGCCACCAAAGCCTTCGACCATATAGCGGGCCACTTCCTCATCAAGCTGCTTGGGCAGCACTTCCACCGTGACCTCCGGACGCTCGGCCACCGGGATATCGGCGAATTTGCGCTCATAGAGATGAATCTGTGCCAGCACCTGGTCGGCAAAGGAGCCGTCCATGACGCGCGACGGATGACCGGTCGCATTGCCCAGATTGACCAGGCGGCCTTCAGAGAGCAGCAGCAGATAGTCCGCGCTGGTCGGGTCAAAGTTGCCCGGCGTACTGTCGCGATAGATCTTGTGCACCTGCGGCTTGATCTCTTCCCACGCCCAGTTCTTGCGCATGTAGGCGGTGTCGATCTCGTTGTCGAAGTGGCCGATGTTGCAGACCACAGCGCCCTTTTTGATCGCGCCCAGCATGCCGGCGTCACAGACGTTGATGTTGCCGGTAGTGGTCACCAGCACATCGATCTTGCCCAGCATGTACGTATCAAGATTGCTGCCCGACTCGTCGTTGGCACCGTCGATATAGGGCGAGACAACCTCGTAGCCGTCCATGCAGGCCTGCATGGCGCAGATCGGGTCGACTTCGCTGACCTTGACGATCATGCCTTCGTTACGAAGACCGGCGGCCGAGCCCTTGCCCACATCGCCGTAGCCGATCACCAGCGCCTGCTTGCCGGAGAGCAGATGGTCCAGACCGCGCTTGATGGCGTCCGACAGCGAGTGGCGGCAGCCATACTTGTTGTCGTTTTTCGACTTGGTCACCGAGTCGTTGACGTTGATGGCCGGGACACGCAGCGTGCCCTTGCGCATCATCTCGACCAGACGGTGAACCCCGGTGGTGGTCTCTTCGCTGATGCCGTGGATGGCATCGAGAAGTTCAGGGTGCTCATCGTGGAGCATCAGGGTCAGATCACCGCCATCGTCGAGCACCATGTTCGGGCGCCAGCCTTCCGGCCCCTCGATGGTCTGCTGGATGCACCACCAGAATTCCTCTTCGGTTTCGCCCTTCCAGGCAAAGACCGGCGTACCGGCAGCCGCAATGGCAGCCGCGGCCTGGTCCTGGGTCGAGAAGATATTGCACGACGACCAGCGCACGCTGGCACCCAGCTCGATCAGCGTTTCGATCAGCACGGCGGTCTGAATCGTCATGTGGATGCAGCCGGCAATGCGGGCGCCCTTGAGCGGCTGCTGGTCGCGATACTTGGCGCGAATCTTCATCAGCGCCGGCATCTCGGTCTCGGCGATGCGGATTTCGCGGCGGCCCCAGTCGGCCAGACTGATATCGGCGACCTTATAGTCCTGATTGACGGCGTTTTCGGCAGTAGCCATGAAACACTCCTGGCAGATAGCGGGCGCCGTTGAATCCGGGGTATCCAGCCCGAGCCTCGCAAAAACCCTCTTTGCTGCAGCGCCCCTCGGGTGGACATGACGCCTCACGACAACGTGAGACGCAAAATACTGGTGCAAATTATAGCGGGCCGGCGCCTTCGATGGTCAATACCGCAGACAAAAGCCGCCAGCCCGATATCACCCTATCGGCATTTCGGCGTCAAACAAGAGACCGGCGTTCAATGATGCTTCGATTCCTCGGAAGGCTTGTCGACCCCCGGCACCACGTGCGCGACCAGCTTACCGATGGTCAGGCCCTGCACCAGAATCGAAAACAGCACGATGATGTAGGTGATCATCACGATCGGCTCGCGATACTCGCTTTCCGGCAGACCCAGCGCCAGCGCCACCGAAATGCCACCTCGCAGCCCGCCCCAGGTCAGCACCCGGATGGTACCGCGGCGATAATCGACCCATTGGCGCATCGCCATCATGGGCAGCCCGATGGTGGCCAGGCGTACCGCCAGAATGATTACGATCAGGGGCCCGGCCACCAGCAGATAGCTGCCCTCAAACGGAATCAGCAAAAGCTCCAGCCCGATCAGGACAAACAGCACGGCGTTGAGAATCTCATCGATCAGTTCCCAGAAGCCGTCCACATAGCGCCGGGTATTGTCCGACATGGCATGTTCGCGGCCGCGATTGCCGATGAAAAGCCCCGCAATCACCATGGCGATCGGCCCTGACACCTCAAGCCAGGTGGCGAGCGCATAGCCGCCCAGCACCAGTGCCAGACTGATCAGCACCTCAACCTGATACTGATCGATGCTTTTCATCATCTGATAGGCGATATAGCCCATCACAAGACCCAGCAGCAGACCGCCGCCGGCTTCTTCGGCAAACAGCATCAGTGAATGGGTCGCCGTGAGCTGTTCGCCGGCCGTGGCCGCCCCCGCCAGCAGGGTGAAGACCACCACCGCCACGCCGTCGTTGAATAACGACTCGCCCACGATCTTGATCTCCATGTCTTCCGGGGCGCCGGCACTTTGCATGATACCCAGCACCGCGATCGGGTCGGTCGGCGAAATCAGGGCACCAAACACCAGACAAAAGAGATAGGGCACCTCGATATGGAAGGTGGCAAACAGCCACCAGGCGGCGCTGCCGATCGCTAGCGTCGAGACGATCACTCCCACCGAGGCCAGAAAGCCGATCGAATAGCGATAGCGCTTGAGCTTGTCGATATCCACGTGCAGGGCGCCGGCAAACAGCAGAAACGACAGCATGCCGTCCATCAACAGCGCATTGAAATTGATGCTGCCCAGCCACTGCTCGGTCAGGTCCGTTATATAGGTAAAGCCCAGATGATCCAGCGCGATCAGCGCCAGCGACATGACCAGCGCGATCACCATCACACCGATGGTGGCCGGCAGGCGGACAAAGCGGTAGTTGAACCACGAAAACAGCGCGGTAATCGTGATAAAAAGTGCAGCAATATTCAGCATGGGAAACGGGCTCGATCGAAGGGTCGGTCTGTTCTGGATGCAACAAGTGCCCCTGAGGATAGCCAATCTTCAGGCACAAAAAAGCCCACGCAAGCGTGGGCCCTTCAATCGATGTCACGTGGTCATCCTGGTTCGGCGTGCTGAACCTACAGCCCGGCGGCGTCGCGAAGCGCCTCGGCCCGGTCGATCTTCTCCCAAGGAAAGGCGGTGAAGGTCTCGGTCTGTTCCTCGCCGTTGACGTCACGCCAGGTATAGGTGTGCTCGAACGGCTCGCGCCCGAAGTGCCCGTAGGAGGCGGTGAGCTGATACATCGGATGCAGCAGATCCAGCATGCGGGTAATCGCATAGGGGCGCAGGTCAAAATGCTCGCGCACCAGCTCGATGATCTTGGCATCGCTGATTTTGCCGGTGCCGAAGGTGTTCACGGCCACCGAGGTGGGCTGGGCCACACCGATCGCATACGAGATCTGGATTTCGCACTTGTCGGCAATCCCCGAGGCCACCAGGTTTTTCGCCACATAGCGCCCGGCGTAGGCCGCGCTGCGATCCACCTTGGACGGGTCCTTGCCGGAGAAGGCACCGCCGCCGTGGCGCGCCATGCCGCCATAGGTATCGACGATGATCTTGCGCCCGGTGAGACCGCAGTCGCCGACCGGCCCGCCGATCACGAACTTGCCGGTCGGGTTGATGTGAAAGCGCGTCGACTCGGTAATCCACTCGGCCGGCAGCACATCGCGAATGATCAGCTCTTCGACGGCGTGACGCAGCTCTTCCTGCGAGATGCTCTCGTCATGCTGGGTGGACAGCACCACCGCATCGACCGCGACCGGCTTGCCATCCTCGCCGTAGCGAAAGGTCACCTGACTCTTGGCATCCGGGCGCAGCCAGGCAAGCGTGCCGTTACGACGCAGCTGTGACTGGCGCTCGACCAGACGATGCGAATAGTGGATCGGCGCCGGCATATAGGACGGCGTCTCGTTGGTGGCATAGCCAAACATCAACCCCTGATCGCCCGCGCCCTGATCTTCAGGCCTGGAGCGGTCCACGCCCTGGGCGATATCGATACTCTGCTTGCCGATCAGATTGAGCACGCCGCAGGTGGCGCCATCAAAACCGACCTCGGAGGAGGTGTAGCCGATATCCGAAATCACGCGGCGCACCAGCTCTTCAAGGTCCACCCAGGCGCTGGTGGTGATCTCACCGGCCACGATCGCCACGCCCGTCTTGACCAGCGTCTCGCACGCCACGCGCGCCTGCTTGTCCCGGGCAATCAGGGCATCAAGGACCGCATCGGAAATCTGATCGGCAATCTTGTCGGGATGACCTTCGGAGACGGATTCGGAGGTAAACAGGGAGTATTCGCTCATGAAAGCTCTGGGTCCTTTTGTCGCTCATTCCTGAGCACGGGGAGTTGGGAAATCAGGCCGTACCGCGTGCCACGCACGCCCTGTCATCAAATCGGTTACCGAGACTGCCGGTACAGGCAAAAAGTTTACACCCGGTAAAAGCAAAGTGCCTAACCAGCCGCCGTGCACTGTCTTCAAGACCATCACGTGCGGCGTTCATGGTCTCTGGCGCCTCGAACGGCGGATCGGACCATCGTTGATAACGCCCCGATCGCCGGGCGAGCCTACAATCACAGACTAGATTACAGGGGAGAGGGCTGTAATCCCTGTTTCCTGCACATTCCAACAAGGTGGGCACATGTCATCACAATCCCTTTTTGCCTATATCGGCTGTGGCGGCGCCGGCGACGTCTGCCTGGTGCGCTATGCCAACAAAAGCCTCGAGCTGGTCGAGCGCGTCACACTGCCCGGTCTTGAAAAGGCCGGTGGCTCGATGCCGCTGTGTCTGAGCCCTGACCGGCGTCACCTCTACGCTGCCGGGCGAGGCACGCCCATGGGCATCTTCACCTTTGCCATCGACAGCGAAAGCCATCGCCTGTCCCCGGTCTCGACCTTTCCCATCGAGGAAAGCGTGGCGTATCTCGCCTGTACCACGCGGGATAGCCGTCTCTTTTCGGCGTCCTATCACCACAATCTTGTCGCCGCCTACGAGCTCTCCTCCGAAGGTGGTGTCCAGGGCGAAAAGGCGCGCCGGGCCACCGAACCCAACGCCCACTGCATTCTCCCCGACCCGGACGAGCGCAACCTGCTGTTCACAAGCCTGGGCGGCGACCGGCTCTACTGTGCCCGCCTTGACGCACAGCCGGTCTTTTCCGACACGGTTGAGGTCACCCTGCCCGACGGCACCGGCCCCAGGCATCTGATCTTCAACGCCGCCGGCACACAGCTTTATCTGCTGGGCGAGCTCGACGGCTCCATTACGCTGTTCGACTACGACAGCCACACTCAGCGCATGGAGGAGCGACAGCGGGTCGTGGTGGACAAGGGCAACGCCGACACGTTCTGGGCCGCGGATATTCATCTCGACGCTGAAGGCCGCTATCTGTACGCCTCCGAGCGCAGCAGCTCGCTGGTGACTTCCTTTGAGGTCGACGCCGACAGCGGTCAGCTCACCCGCATTGACGCCTTCGAGGTCGAAACGCAACCCAGAGGATTCGCGCTGGATGCGACCGGAGAGATAATGCTGGTGGCCGGCCAGCAGTCCCACCACGTAGCGGCCTACCGCCTCAATGAAGGCAGGCTTGAACTCATTGACCGCGTTGAAGTAGCCGAGTCACCGGACTGGGTCGAAATGGCCTGACCCTCAACGAATGCAGGCGCCAATGGCGCCTGCATTCGTTACCGACCAGACTGCCTCAGGCCGACAGCCGATCGCGATCATGGGCATGGCCCAGAAGCTCACGAGTGTAGTCCTGAGCGACCTCCCCGTTGACCAGCGCATCGCGGGTAACGGTTTCAATCAATTTTCCTGACTTCATGACGGCCACCCGGTCACAAAGATGGGCCACCACGCCCAGATCATGCGACACCATCAAGTAGGTCAGTGCCCGCTCGCGACGCAGATCTGCCAGCAGATTGAGTATTTCTGCCTGCACCGACACATCCAGCGCCGAGGTGGGCTCATCAAGCAACAGTATTGCCGGATCAAGCACCAGTGCCCGGGCGATCGCAATACGCTGGCGCTGCCCGCCCGAGATCTGATGCGGATAGCGCGAAAGGAAATCTGCATCGAGGCCGACCTGCTCCAGTGCCTGTATGGCACGCTCTCGCCGATCCGGTAGACGCTGAATGATCAGCGGCTCTTCAAGAATCGTCGCGATCGTGTGACGAGGATGGAGCGACCCATAAGGGTCCTGAAATACCATTTGCAGCTGACGGCTACGGGCGCGCCGCGACAGCGTATTAAGCGGCTGGCCGTCGAGCATAATGCGGCCCTCCCAGGTCGTGAACTGCCCGGCCAGACACTTTAAAACGCTGCTTTTGCCCGAGCCTGACTCCCCGACCAGCCCAAAGGCTTCCCCCGAGGCCACATTCAAATGAATATCCTCGAGAATGGTTTTGGGTCGTGATGACGTATTGAGCGTCAGCGACAGGGCTTCGACCTGAATCATGAGCGCACCTCGTGAAGCCAGCTGTCATCACGTTGCAGTACGGGCAGTCTGTCACGACGTCGTGACAGACTGGGCAGCGCCTCCATCAGGCCACGTGTATAGGGATGCTGTGCTTGATTGAGCGCCTCTGCCGCCAGCGTTTCAACCACCCGTCCCTGATACATCACCAGCACGCGGTCGCAATAGTGACGTACCAGATTGAGATCGTGGCTGATGAAGATCAGGCTGATGTTCTTGCGTTCGATCAGTCGATTGAGCACGTTGAGCACGTCCTGCTGAACCGAGACATCCAGCGCCGACGTCGGCTCATCGGCGATGATGATATCCGGCTCGGGAATCACCATCATGGCAATCATGACCCGCTGTCCCATGCCACCGGAAATCTCGTGCGGATACTGATCGGCAACGTGCGCCGGGTCGGCAATGCTGACATCACGCAACATCTCAAGGGCCGCCTCTCGGGCGCTGGCCCGGGAGATGCGTCGATGTACTCTCAGCGCCTCGATGATCTGCGCCCCCACGGTCATGACCGGATTCAGGGAATATTTCGGGTCCTGCATGATCATCGACATATGCTGGCCGCGAATGCTGCGCATCTGACGCTCGCTGCACTCGAGCAGATTGATATCGCCAAACATGGCCCGGCGGGCAGTGACCACGGCGCTGGCCGGGTTCAGTCTCAGCAGTGCCTTGCCCACGGTAGACTTGCCTGACCCCGACTCTCCGACGATGGCCAGCTTCTCGCAGCCCAGCGTGAAGGAGACATTCCTGACCGCGGGGCGCATTCCTGTCTCGGTGCGAAAGGCCACATTCAGGTCTTCAACGCTTAGTCTGTTCATTACACGACTCCCTGGAGGTTCAGTGACCTACTCGGTTCTGGGGTCCATCAGATCGCGCAGGCCATCCCCCAGCAGGTTGAAGGCAAGGCTGACAATCATGATCGCCCCGCCGGGGCAGGCGACCAGCCACCAGCTTTCCAGCATGTAGCTGCGCCCGGTCGAGATCATTGCCCCCCATTCCGGCAGCGGTGGCTGCGCGCCCAGCCCCAGAAATCCGAGCGCGGCGGCAGTCAGAATGACCGTGGCCATGTTCATGGTGAGGCGAACAATGACCGACGGCAGGCACATGATGGCGATGTGGTGCACCAGGATACGAAACGCCGAGGCGCCCTGAAGCTCTGCCGCCACCACATAGTCGGCCTGGCGAAGCGTGAGGGTTTCGGCGCGCGCCAGACGCGCAATGGGCGGCCACGACGTCAGCGCAATCGCGATCACGGCGTGCTCCAGTCCCGGCCCCAGTGCGGCGACAAAGGCCAGCGCCAGCACCAGACTCGGAAAGGAGATAAAGATGTCCGTGATGCGCATGAAAATGCTGTCGATCCAGCCACCGAAGTAGCCTGAAACCGTGCCCACCACCAGACCGATCGGCCCGACAATCACCGTGACCAGAAAGATCACGTAAAGCGTGACGCGCGTGCCAAAGATGATGCGGCTGAAAATGTCCCGACCATACTCATCGGTACCAAACCAGTGAGCGGCGGACGGCGCGACAAGCGTGGCGCTCAGGTCCTGCTGCAGCGGATCGTGAGTAGCAATCCAGGGGGCGGCGGCGGCCACGATCAGCAGCATCACGACAATCACGACACCACCGGCACTCAGCGGATTGCGACACAGCCTTTTGAAGGCCCGCAGCAGGCTGACGCCACGGCCCGGCGTGACAGCTATTCTGCTCCCGGCTCTGGTACCGACCCGGTCACGAACTACGGAAGGTGTGGTCGCCATTATCTCGTCCTCGGATCAAAGGTCTTGTACAAAAGATCGGAAAGAAGATTCAGCAGTACGAAAACAATTCCGATGAACAGTACCGAGGCCATGACGGCATTCATGTCCCCCAGCAGCAGACTGTCGGTCAGGTACTGACCAAAGCCTGGCCAGGCAAAGACAGTCTCGATGAGTACGGCCCCTTCCAGCAGGCCGCCATAGGCCAGCGCAATGATGGTCAGAAGCTGCACCAGGATGTTTCGAAAGGCGTGTCCCCAGACCACCTGGCGTTCGGAAAGCCCCTTCACCCGGGCGGTCTTGATGTATTCCTGAGAGAGCTGCTCCAGCATGAAACTTCGCGTCATGCGCCCCAGAAAGGAGACCGAATTAAGGCCCAGAATCAGCGCCGGCAGCGTGATATGGCGGACGGCGCTGAAAAAGGCATCGAGATTGCCCGAGGCCAGCGTGTCGATGAGATAAAAGCCGGTATAGGACGTGAAGGTATCGTCATGGGCAAACCCGATACGTCCTGCCCCTCCCGCCCAGTCAAGCCAGGCATAGAAGATGATGAGCCCCACCATCCCGACCCAGAAGACCGGCGTCGAGTAGCCAAAAAGGGTGATCAGACGCGTGAGATGATCACCCAGCTGCCCGCGGTGCGTGGCGGCATAAACGCCCAGCGGCACGCCAACGCCGACGCCGATCAGCATGGCGAGGGTAGCCAGTTCAACGGTCGCTGGTAGCACCCGCAGGATGTCATCGGCCACCGGCAGCCCGGTCAGCAGGGCCTGGCCGAAGTTGCCCGACAGCATGTCGCGCAGATAGTAGGCGTACTGTGTCCAGATCGGCTGGTCCAGCCCCATGCGCTGGTAGACCTGCTCGTAGGTGGAAGCATCGGCATCGGGCCCGACGACCGCCAGCACCGGATCAAGCGGCATGAGTCTTCCGATAATGAACGTCATGGTCAGAAGACCAAAGAGCGTCAGGGCGATCACCCCCAGACGTCGGGGCAGTGCCAGATAACGTAGATGGTTCATTGCTTGCTCCCGTCACAACATTCATGCCGTACCGTGGCTATGGAGACACCTTTTCAACCTGTCTGAAGCGGGTCACGGCGGAAGGATCATCCACATAGTTTGCAACTTCACGGCGCACTACCACGGTGTTGACCATCTGGGAAAACGGATAAATAGCACCCACGTCCTCGTCGTAGAGCGCCTGAACCTCCCGGTAATAATCGTTTTGTCTTGTGGCGTCGGGCTCGATCAGCGCCTTGTCGATGAGCTCGTTGATACGCTCATTCTGGTAAGCGGTTCGCCAGCCCTGGAAATTGGTTAATCGAGCGGCATCATCATTGTCCGGGTTGTAAAGCAGCGGCCTCAGATTGGCGTCCGGATGGGGGGCCATACCCCCACCGCCACGCCCCACCAGGATGTCGTAGCTACGATCACGCATGGCGCCATAAATCTGATTGCCCGTCCCGGTGATGATCCGGGCCCGAATACCGATGCGCGCCAGACTGTTTTGCAGGCTGGTTGCCACGTTGATAAAGGGAGACTCATTGAGTGCGCGAATGGTGACCTGAAACCCATTGTCGTAGCCGGCCTTTGCCAGCAGATCACGGGCCTGTTCGGGCGTCATGCCATACATGGGGTCGGGCAGGGTCGCCGGCAGATCGAGCTTGATCGGGCGCTGATGAAACTTCCCGTAATAGGGCATGATGCTGTCATTGATACCCTGGTAATCGATGCTGCCACGAATCGCCTTTCTGACCTCACGATCAGCCAGAATGTCGTGTTTCATGCTCACGGCCACATAGTAGAGCGTGCCGCGCGGCGTGGTCTGGGTCTCGACCTCGGTGCTGTGCTCCAGCGACCGGATATCCGGCACCGACATGCCAATGGCGACATCGATATCGCCCCGCTCGACCATGAGGCGCATGGTCTGCGACTCCTTGAGATTGCGAAGCACCACGCGCTTGAGCGCGGGTGAACCCTGCCAGTACGCCTCATGAGCGGTCATGATGATACGATCCTGCGGCACCCAGGCATGAAGTCGAAAGGCCCCGCTGCCGGCCGCATTTGTGGTCAGCCAGCCGTGCCCCAGATCACCATCCTGCTCGTGGGCCAGCACCTTCTGTCGATCCAGAATGAACGCGCTCGGGCTGGTGGCCAGCGTATAGAGCACCAGCCTGGGGTCGAGCCGCTGAGGCAGCTCGAGCTCGAATTCATGATCGTTGCGGACCGTCATGTACGAGCCGATGTTGTCGCGGGTATATCCCAGCGCTTTCCAGGCCGTTGCCATCGCCAGATTCAGCATCATGACACGCTCAAACGACCAGGCCACATCCCGGGCCGTGACCGGATTACCGGAATGAAATCTGGCATCCTCTCGCAGGCTGAATGAAAGGCGCGAGCCGTCCTCGGCAATCTCCCACTCGCGTGCCAGCCCCGGCAGGACACGAGTCTGCTCCTGCGGGTCCAGCTCGATCAGCGTGTCGTAAAGGTTGGCATTGACCAGTGCAATATCGTTGCCAGTGGCTGCTGCGGGGTCCAGCGACAGGATGTTGTTCATCCGCAGCGCGATGATCAGTTGATCATCAGGCGTGGCGGCCTGCGAACACGTTGCCAGCAGCATGGTCAAAAGCCCTGCCAGAATTGCGGTCATGGCCTTCATGGCACCTCCGCCTCAGTACGATCGTACTGTGTTGTCAGCGATGTAATCGAAGTTGATGTCTTCTCCCAGCCCGGGACGCTGGGAAACCGTGACATATCCCTCCCGGTCGATCGGATCGACGATACTGTTGAGATACGCTGCAGGTTTGTTGTAATCCAGAAACGGATGCAGCAAGCCACGCTCATACCAGCGGCAATTGCTGATCGCACCGATCACGGCAAGACTGGCCGCCCCGTTGCCATGAATTTCGCAGTCCATGCCGAAGGCCTCGGCCAGATGTGCCACCTTCAGACAGGCATTGATGCCGCCCACGCCGTTGACGCCCGCGCGCAGGATGTCGCAGGCCTGATGCTGCACCCAGCTGGCCCGACTGTGAAACTTCCCGCCCACGGTCTCCGGGCCGATGATCGGTACATCCAGTTCACGAGTCAGCCAGCGATAGGATTCCATGGAGTCCTCTGACATGGGCTCCTCAAACCAGGCAAAATTGAGTCGTCCCAGTGCTCGACCGATCTCCAGCGCCTCGGTGCGTCGATACCAGTGATAGCCATCCAGCATCAGGGCTACGTTAGGGCCGACCGCATCGCGCACCGCCTCGCAGGCTTCGATATCGATACGATGATCCGGTGCGAAATGGACCGGCGGCATCCAGGTATGCAGTTTGATGGCCTGATAGCCCTGCTCGACCAGGCCTGCGGCAAAGCGGGCATAGTCTTCAGGCGTTGAAAGGCCCCCTTCCAGCTCATCACCACACATGGTGCTGGCATAGGCGGGCACGCGATCCCGGAAACCGCCGATCAAACGGTGTACCGGCACATCCAGCGCACGCCCGACAAGATCCCAGATGGCCTGATCCAGTAGCGACATCGCCCGCTCGGAAAGCTGACCGGCACTGCCGCGCTGCCAGAGCAGCAGGTCATGCCAGATTTTTTCCCGGTCCAGACAGGACTGGCCGATCACCACGGGCTTGAAGAACTTTTCGACGATATAGGGCCGAATGACCTCCTCGGGGCCAAAAGCGTATCCCCGCGCCCCCGAGTCGGCTTCCAGGGTCAGCATCGCGATCTGTGAATCGGATGCAGGCCCCGGGTGCGCATGGCCCGCAGCATCCCGGGAAAGTTCGGTCTGATAACGGACCACCGACACATCAATCTTGACGATTTTCATACTGTCTCCAGAGTCTGGGCTCATGTCGTGTTACGAGTTCGAGGTGTGGGCTGATGACCACTCAGCATCCCGCTTCAACATTTTGGCGCGGCTGTTGCGTGCCGAGATCAGCATCAGGGCCGCCGGCGCCATGAGACATGCTCCGCACAGCACCAGAATCAAGCGGCCCTGCATCGGATTCGGGAGGACACAAAGCCCTGCCACCATGACCCCGGCGGCCAGAATCAAGCGGCCCAGAATGACCTTCTGGCGATAGTCGATGGCATCGCGAGCGTCATCGACGTCGTTTTCAACCGGCGTACTCCAGCGTCGCCACATCTCGGCACGCTCTTCGGCGCGCACACCCACCGGCTCGCGATAAAAAAGCGTTGTGGTCATGAAGAAACCGCCTGTAATCACTACATGCGCCATGATCGAGGCGGCGACACGAAAGTCCGACCACTCCGCAGCACTGACCTGATACCCCATGCGCTCGACAATGGCCGGCGACAGGAACATGCCGATGCCCCACGAGACCAGCGCACCGACCAGCAGGGTCGCCCAGCCGGACCAGTCCGGTGTTTTGCGAATGACCAGACCAAGCAATGAGGGGATGGTAATCGGGAAGGTGATCAGTGCACTGGCGGTGAGCAGGACATCAAAGAGGCTCATTTCCTTCAGGGAATTAATGAACAGCCCGAAACCGATAATGACGGCACCGAAGAGCAGCGTTGCCAGCCGTGACACAATCAGCATTTCCCGTTCACTTGCGTTCGGGCGGATCAGGGAGAGATAGAAGTTTCTGACAAAAAAGCCGGCGTTACGGTTGAGCCCCGAATCCATCGACGACATGGTCGCGGCGAACATCGCCGCCATCAGCAGCCCAAGCATGCCGGCCGGCATGTAGTTCATCACATAGCCCACGAATACCGCCTCGCCGGCCGACGCCCCCAGCATCGGGAAGGCCTCCATGAAGTTCGGGTTATGAGCGTGCATAAACCAGGCAGGAAAGAACCAGATGACCGGGCCGATCAGTGAGAGCACAAGGGTAAACAGGGCACCATAGCGGGCATTCTTGCTGTTTTTGGCACACATGTAGCGATAACCATTGAGCGTGTTGTTCATCATGAATATCTGTTTGATGATCAACATGAAGACCCAGAAGCCGAACAGCCACGCGTACTGATGATTCTCGCCGGTCAAAAAGTTGCCGTTGTAGCTGCTGACCACGGCGCCAACGCCACCCTGATGGCTGATGGCTACGACGGTACATACCACGGTCACCGCCGTGATAATCAGCATCTGCACATAGTCCGATGCCACTACCGCCCAGGCCCCACCGGTCACCGACATGGCCACGACGACCACACCGGTAATGATGATGATGGTTTCCAGCGACAGTCCGAAAACCACACCGGTAATAATGGCGAGAGCATTGAGCCAGGTCGCCGCAGAGATCAGGCCGTCGAGAATGCTCAACCAGACAAACGACTGCTCGCTTGGCTTGCCAAAACGCATCCTGAGAGCCTCGATGGCAGTAACCACTCGAAGCTGGCGAAAGCGGGGGGCGAAATAGACATAATTGAGGAAATAACCGGCCGCGTTGGCGAGAAACAAAAACACGATGGCAAAGCCATCGGTATAGGCCTTGGAGGCGGCCCCCGTGAAGGTCCATGCCGAGAACTGAGTCATGAATGCCGTGGAGCCGACCAGCCACCACAACATGTTGCCGCCACCTCTGAAATAGTCACTGGTATTTTCATTAAACTTTCTGAACACCGCGCCTATTGCCACCAGAAAAAGCATATAGACAATAATCACGACAATATCGGCACTCATTGCAATCTCCACAACAGGGTGGCAATGGACGGGTAATAAAACTTCAACCGATGTCAGAAGCTGTAGGTATAAGCGAGCTGTAACGCGTCGTCATGACGACCGGCATTGTATTGTGACCCGCTGAATGTCTTGTCTTTTCGCTTGTAGGTTGCGGCGACGGCATGCGACGGCGCGATGCGATAACCTACCTTGAACTCATGCTCTATTCGGTAGGGGTCGTCGGTATAATAGTTCCCCGACCCATCACCCAATCGATAGGCATAACTGGGGTTCCATCCCAGAACAATGCTGTCAGTCAACTTGTAATCCAGATAAAGATCGATTTGGTTAACACGTGATTTTTTGGGGCTTCGATCATTTTTCGTTTGATATTCGTAGCGATAGCGCACACCCATTCCCCATAGACCTTCAGGCGAATAGTAAAACGTCAAAGAGGGACGAAGAGCCTCGGTGCCGCGGTTGTACTTCTGCTCCAGCTTGGGCGTGATAATGAACCGTCGATCATCCAGCGGTCGCGCCCAGGCGATGCCCAGAATGGTTTCATCAAATTCCGGCGTATCGCTTTTGCTGTCACCCTCGGTCCATTTCCGGTTGTGTTCGATGCCGACCGCGACATCGTTATCGAACTTGTGTGCCAGACCAAACTTGGGTTTATACACCTTGTTTTCGCGAAAGGTCTGTTCGTATTTCACTGTAATACTGGTACCCGCCGCATTTGAGTTTTCAGAATAAAAAAAGAATGCACCAGCAACAATCGGTAAAAAAGCCGCGGTTTTTAAAGATGCCGAATAGATATGCATTGGAGAACCTCTCTTTTTATATCGTGTTCTTTTTTGAAAATTATTCGATAAGCGATTCCTTGTATGACGTATTACATGATCATGAAGATAGAGATTACTCAATCCAGACCATTGGTTATTATCCGTTCATCTATAGTGCCTAAAGTATAATGGAGTAATCTTTTACATTATGTGTTACTTAAATGCCTTTTCCCGCGACGCCTGAAGGGCAATTTCATGTCATTAGACGAGACCCTTTTCGCTTATATCGGCTGTGCAGGCGCCGGCAAAATCTGTCTGCTGCGCTATCAATCACAAGTACTTGAACTGATTCAGACAGTTGAATTACCGGGACTCGAGGTGCCGGGCGGGTCGCTGCCCTTGTGCATTAGCCCCGATCAACGCTTTTTGTACGCTGCCGGCAGGGGGGAGCCGCTGTCTCTCAACACCTTTGCCATCGACCCCGACACTCGTGAGCTAACGTCGATTACCGCCTTCCCGGTCAACGAAAGCATCGCCTATCTCAGCTGTGATGCTGACGGCAAACGTCTGTTGACCGCCTCCTACAACCATCATGTGGTGACTGCCTGGGATATCACGGGGGGACAGGGCGTTCAGGGTGAGCCAAGCCGTTTTGCCACGGCGCCCAACGCGCACTGCATTCGCCTGGACCCGCAGGGACGCAACCTGCTGTTTACCAGCCTCGGTGGAGATCGCCTCTACTGCGCCGCGGCCGATGCGCAGCCGCTTTTTTCGGACACCATCGAGATTGCCCTGCCCGAAGGCACCGGGCCTCGACATCTGGTCTTCAATCCGGAAGGCACACGGTTATATCTGCTGGGCGAGCTGGACGGCTCGATTACGACCTTTGATTACCACGCCGAGCAACAGCAGCTGCAGGTCCGTCAGCGTGTCTATCTGGAGCGAGGAGAAGCCGACCAGTGGTGGACAGCCGATATTCATATGTCACCGGACGGGCGCTATCTGTTGGCTTCCGAGCGCCACAGCTCGCTGATCACCTCGTTTGCCATCGCAGCTGACACCGGTGAGCTCACCGCTATCGAGGCCGTTGAGGTAGAAGCCCAGCCTCGCGGTTTTGCCATTGCCCCTCATGGTGATGTGCTGCTGGTGGCCGGTCAGCGCTCCAGTCACGTGGCGGCCTGGCGCATCGATCAGGGCCGGCTCTCATTCATTGATCGCATTGAAGTGGACTCGGCACCGGACTGGATCGAAATCCGCTGAAGGTGTCTCCCCCCGATCCATTACTGCCCTGAAGGAGTGGCTCATGAAAACGCTGTTGATCACCGGCGCCGCCGGCAACCTTGGTCAGATCCTGCGCCGCACGCTGGCAGGTTATGCCGACACACTCAGACTCTCGGACATTCAGTCCATCGAATCACTGAGTGCCGATGAAGAATTCGTGTCGTGTGATCTGAGCGATCTTGAGCAGGTCATGGCGCTGGTGGAAGGATGTGACGGCATTGTCCATATGGGCGGGATTTCGGTGGAGGCGCCCTTTGACGATCTGGTGCCGGCCAACATTATTGGCACCTATAACCTGTATGAGGCCGCCCGGATCAAGGGCGTTGAGCGCATCCTGTTTGCCAGTTCCAACCATGTGACCGGCTTTCACCCTCGAACCACACCCATCGATGTCCGCTCGCCGCTACGGCCGGACTGCCTCTATGGCGTTACCAAGTGCTACGGCGAGGCGCTCTCCCGGCTTTACTTCGACAAGTACGGCATTGAAACCGTCAACGTTCGGATAGGCTCCTGCTTTGAAAGGCCCAGAAACCGCCGCATGCTCTCCACCTGGCTGAGCCCTGATGACTTTACATCGCTGGTTCGGGCCGTTTTCGATGCCCCCGTGGTCGACTATCTGACGCTCTATGGGGTGTCCAACAACAAGGGCGTGTGGTGGAAAAATGACGGCGCTGAATTTCTGGGCTGGCAGCCGGCCGACAGCTCCGAGCGCTTCCGCGAGGAGATCGAAGCAAGCGATCCCCCTGAAGATGGCAAGGCAGTCGCCGGCTATCTGCAGGGTGGTCCCTTCGCCACCTGAAAAACCGGCCGCACCTGGTGCGGACATTACCTGAAAGTCGGCCTGCTGCCGGCTTTCTGCCCTCCCCGGTTTTCTGTTCAACGTCCGGCCCCTGCAGGCCGGATCGGAGTCAGCCTCATGTCCAAACAATATCTTTTGCTGATGGCCTGTATGGCCGAACTCTTCCCCGTTGGCGCGCAGGCCTCCAGCGCCGAGACCCCGGTGATCTGGCAGAGCATTACCTTCGGCCAGTCCACCGATCTGAATTTTGGCTCCACCATCCTGCCCGAGAAGGTCGGCACCAATGCCACTACCCGCGACGGTGAACAGGTCAAGCCAGGCCCCTTTGCCGGGCCGGTCGTGATCGAAAGCCGTGGCGGCAAGCTCGCCAATTCCCATGAGGGTGTGACCTACTACTACACCACCGTGCCGGCCGGACAGAACTTTGTACTGGCCGCCACCCTGACCCTGGAACAGCTGGGGCCGGAGACGGGTGCGACCCCCAACCGACAGGAGGGCGCCGGGATCATGGCACGCGACATCCTCGGCCCGCCCCGCGCCGAACCGCAGCCGCTCGGTCATGAAGAATTCCCGGCCGCCTCCAACATGGTCATGAACCTGCTTCGATCGCACTCACGCGACAACGACGGCATGGCCAACGCCACGGCCGTTTATCGCGCGGGCATTCTTGAACCCTGGGGATCACCCGGTAACCGCATCGATCGAACCGATTATGTCGAAGGGATCGAGCATGGTTCATCGGCGCACTATCGCATGACGCTCGAGCGGGATAATGAGGGCTTTCAGATCACGCTTGATGACGGCAGCCATTCCGACACCCACAGGCTGACCGATGCACCTGCCGATCTGGTCGAACGTCTGGACCCGGAGCATCAGTACATCGGCTTTTTTGCCTCCCGCAACGCGCGCCTTCGGGTCGAGGAGGTGACATTTAACTCAAGCCCGGCCGCCCCGGCAGACGTATCCGATGAGGCACCGCCCGAGCCGGCGCTGGTCTGGGAAATCGCCTCGCCGGAACACACGGGCGTTCGTGACTATCCGCTTCAGGCGCGTTCAGGCCACACCGGCGAGTATCAGGTCTGGCAGAATGGCAAGGCGCTGGGCGAGGCTCAAAGCGTCGAGGCCGGCGCGCTGTTTCAGCAGATGCTTACCATTGATGAGCCCGCCACGCTTGAGCTGCGTTTTACGCCCCGGGAGAGCGCTGATACGGACGTGCAGACTCGAAGCCTGACCGTGACGCCCGTCGCAGTGGCCGATCCCATGAACCTTTACGTGGCCCCAGAGGGCAACACCGATGCCGATGGCAGTCGCGAGCATCCGCTGGATCTCACGTCTGCCATTGAGCGCGTAGCCCCCGGCGGCACCATTCAACTCACCGAAGGCGACTACTCAGGACTTGAACTGCCCTTGTCGGTCAGCGGCACGTCGGAACACCCCAAGCGCCTGACCGGCGAAGGGGCGCGGGTTCGCATCACCGACACGGTCTCCGTGGATGCCGCCTTCTGGCAACTGGATCATCTGGAAGTAGCAGGGGCACGGTTTCTGGTTCAGGGCAGCGACAATCGCTTTGAGTTCATTACCGTGCATGACGCCCCCGATACCGGCTTTCAGATCTCGTCACCGGAGGGGCTGCCTCGAACGCTGTGGGCAAGCCGTAACGTGGTGCGCTACAGCGAAAGCTTCAACAACCGCGACGCTTCCGAGATCAACGCCGATGGCTTTGCCGCCAAAATGCGCGTGGGCGACGGCAATACCTTCGATCACTGTCTCTCGCATCACAACATCGACGACGGCTGGGATCTTTTTAACAAGATCGAGGATGGCCCCAACGGCGTTGTGACCATCACCAACTCGATCGCATTCGCCAACGGCGCCGTGTTCGGTCAGGAAATGAGCGGCAGCAATCGCGGCAACGGCTTCAAGCTGGGCGGTGAGGGGCTGCCGGTCGCCCATGTGGTACGCGGCAACCTTTCATTCAACAACCGCATGGATGGCTTCACCGACAACTTCAACCCGGGCGCACTGACCCTTGAGCGCAACATCGCCCTGGACAACCACCGCTTCAACTTCATCGTGCGTCAGAGCCCGTACGAGGACCGGATTGAACCCGCAAGGCTGGATGGCAATCGTTCTCTGCGCCTTTTGCAGGAAAGCGCCTACGAAGACAGCGTGCATGGTGATATCAGCGCACGGAACTGGTTTATCGCCGACGAGGGCCATGGGCCTGCCGACACGCCGGTCATGGATGACGCGACACAAAAGGCCGTCACGGCGCTTCTTGAGAAGACGGTTTCAACACCGCAGGAGGCCCGTGAACGGGCAGAGACGTTAAGAACGCTGCTGGCAGATCAGCTGGCGGAGTGACCAGCAGCAGCATGTGGGCCTGTACAGGAAACACTTCCTGCACAGGCCCGTTTGCCGTCAGGTTTCGCGCTGCTCGGCGGCATCGCTTTGATCCACTTTCAGCCAGTGCAGCATCACGAAGGCGCAGGCGTAGAGCGCCACAAACGTCCAGACCACGCCGGTGTTACCCACCAGCGGCTGCATGACGGCCACCACGCCGGTGCCGAGAAAGATCGCCCCGCCGGCTGCCGTGGTGTACATCGCCATTGCAGCGCCCTTGTGGGCGGGCACCAGCGCCGGCATGATCGCGCCCATCGGTACAAAGCCGGCCAGCATGATGCCAAAGACGGTACCGGCGGCAAGCGTTGCGAAATAGCCCCAGTCAGAGCCTGCCGGCACCATGTGGGGCACGTACCACCACAGCAAAAGCCCCAGGGCAGAGCCCACCACGCCAAACCAGCGCACCGTGCGCGTCCAGCCCCACCTGTCCCCCAGCGTGCCAAAGGCGGCGTTGAACAAAATGTTGCCGGCATAAACCACCGTGGTCATCAAAAGCCAGCGTGACTGCCCCCAGCCCATTTCATCGGTGATCACCGCCGGGAGCACCACGAACATGCCGAACTGAGGTGCGGTGTTGATCAGGCGTACCAGAAAGCCCATCGCCACCCGGGGTTCACGAAAGGTCAGTCGCAGGCCGCTGAGCATGACATCGAGGGCGGTCTCGCCCTGGGGCGCCAACCGCAGCCGCCCGGTGGGCTCGCGCACGCCAAACCAGGCGATCAGAAAGCCCAGCACGACCAGACTCATCGATGACCAGAGCGTGGCTGCCTCTCCCAGGCGCCCGCCGCCAAAGGCGGGAATGGCAATTACGGCAAACAGCGAGCCCAGCGTTGGCAGCCCCCCGGTGAACATGACGTAGAACCAGCCCACGGCGGCGCCATTACGGCTGCGCGGTGCCACGGCGTTGATCCAGACCAGAAAGGCAAAGGCAAACAGTGGAAAGCCGAAGCCGCGAAAGAAGTAGCTCAAAAAGACCAGCACCACCGAATCGATGCTCAGCGACAGCAAAAATAAAATCTCGAATACGACCCAGATGCCAAAGCCCAGCAGCATGACGCGCCGCGGCCCGAAAAGATCCGCCAGCGCGCCGGACAGGTAGGACGCGATCAGCACCGCCAGGCTGTACATGGCGATAATCGTGGGCACCAGCGGTGCCCCCGCCTCGCCGAGCGCCTGGCTCATGTGAGGCGCAATAAAGTTGGACTCGACACCGTTGCCGGTCATGAAAATCAATACGCCGAGAAAGCCCCAGCGCAGGCTATGGGGTATTCCGATACGGTCGAGACGGCTCTCGCCCGCCTCACCCGCGACCGCTTTGGTAGACATGACACTCCCCGTGGACTTTATGCATTCGGATCAGAAGTGAGCGTGCACAAAAAAGCGCGGCATGGTAGCCGCGCTGTTTCGAATCTATGCCTAGGGGACCAGCACAATCTTGAGTGATTTCGCCCCGTTGGTCATGAGCTCAAAGCCTTCCTCGAATTTCTCCAGCGGCAGCTGGTGGGTCACCACGCCATCGGTGGGAAAGTCGCCGTTTCTGATGCCCTCGATCACCAGCGGATAGCAGTACGGCCCCAGATGCGAGCCGAGCACATCCAGCTCCTTGCGATCGGAGATAATGCTCCAGTCGACGCTGACCGGGTCCTTGAACACGCTGAACTCGACGAAACGGCCCAGCTTTCGAATCATCGACAGACCCTGCTCGACCGATTTGGGATGGCCGGTGGCCTCGATATAGACATCGCAGCCGTAACCGCCGGTCATCTCCTTGATGATCGACACCACGTCATCGTTTTTGGGATTGAGCACCATGTCGGCGCCGAACTGCTTTGCCAGCTCCAGACGATCGTCAAAAAGATCGAGCACAATCAGCTTTTCGGCGCCGGCCTTTTTGGCGGCCCCGACCATGCCAAGGCCCAGCGTGCCGGCACCGGAGAGCACCACCACATCGCCCAGCTCGATTTTGGCGCGCTGAACGGCGTGTAGCGAGCAGGCATAGGGCTCGATCAGGATGGCCTTTTCCAGCGGCAGCTCTTCGGGCACGTGATAGTTGATCGCCTCTTTCGTGAACTTCATGTACTCGGCCATGCCGCCGTTCACGTTGCTCTGAAAGCCATAGAGGTCGTGCTTTTCACACATCCAGTACTGACCGCGTCCGCAAAAGCGGCAGTCCCAGCAGGGCACGATCTGCTCGGAGATCACGCGATCACCGGGTTTGTAGTCGGTGACCGCATCACCGACCTTCACCACACGGCCGATAAATTCGTGCCCCGGAATCATCGGCGCCTTGATGTAGGCCGGCTGGTACTCGTCACCCCAGAAACTCGGCGCGCCGTCAAAGGACTTGATATCGCCGGCACAGATACCGCAGCCCTCGACCTTCACAAGAATTTCGCGGTCGTTGTCCAGCGTCGGGACCGGGACCTCTTCATAGCGATAGTCACCTGGGCCGTAGGCGACCACTGCGTGCATGGTTTTGGGAATCTCGTGCTGGGAAACGTTGTCCTGCGTCAGCGTGTCAGACATGATCACCTCGTGGCTGCTGCAAAAATCATTTGTTCCTGCCCTGGACAAATGAAATAACGCCACAGGCGGTGATCGGTCAATCAAATGACGCTTCAAACGGCTTATACTTTAGCGCAATAAATCTCTATCGCATTGATAAAAATCATCTTTTTATATTGCCTGCGACATGTGTACTTTTCCCTCTGTCGCCCTTCTCGATGCCACCTGGCGGCAGCTCAATGATCGAGCCGCGAACATCTGAACAGCCCGGTCAGCCGAATCGACGGCCCCCTTGTCCCGCCTGCAGCACAATTCCGCAAACAGAAAAGCCGCCATAAAAGGCGGCTTCAACACGGGCCCGAAACAGCTATTGGTGCTTACTGCTCCAGCACGAAGGGTGAGGTCACCTGATCGACGTTGTCCTGAGTAATCAGCATGCAGTCGAAGAGCTGCTTTTCGCTGTCCATGCCGGTCTCGCCGGTACGAATGAATTGATCGGCCAGCTCCACGGCGCGCTTTGAAAAGATCGCCACCGGCTGCAGCACGGTATAGGCCATGTCACCGGCCCTGACGGCCTCGACCGCATCCGGTGAGCCGTCGAAACCGCCGACGACCACGTTATCCAGCTTGCCCGATTCGCGCAGAGCCGCAATAGCACCCAGCGCCATTTCGTCGTTGCCGCTGATCACACCCTGAACGTCCGGGTTGGCCTGCAGCATGCTCTGCGTCTTGTTGTAGCCCTGAGTGCGGTCCCAGTTGCCTACGTCAGAGGCCACCAGCTCGAGGTCCGGATACTGGGTCAGCACGGTTTGATAGCCGTTGGAACGGGTTGCGGCGTTGTTGTCCGACGGCGCACCCTTGAGCTCGACATAGCGCGCGCTGTCACCCACGACCTCGATCCACTGCTGTGCGCCCAGTGCCGCGCCCTGGGCGTTGTTGGACACGAGCTGCGCCTTGGCCAGCCCCTGCTGGTTGATCTCGGCATTGACGACAAAGACCGGAATACCGGCGTTGACGGCCTTTTTCACCGCCCCCACCGAACCATCGGCGTTGGCCGGGTCCAGAATAATGGCTTTCGCCTGGTTGGTAATCGCAGTGTCGACCTGACGACTCTCGGCGTTGGTGTCGCCCTTGTGGGCGCTGACGTTGGCGCTATAGCCCATCTCTTCAGCGGTTTCGCGAGCGATTCGCCCCTCGGTAAACCAGTACGGGTTGGAGGTGTCATTGACGATGATCGAGATCAGGCCCTTTTGCTGCTCCTGCGCCATGGCGTTGCCGCCCAGCACCATGGCCCCGACGGCCAGGCCTGCGATCAAAAGACGTTTTCCCTTTTTTAACATGATGCTTCCCCTTGCCTTGACGATGGATATGCCGGCGAACCGGCGTTTCGATGCCGCACGGGCCGGCTTACGCCGTCCCGGAGGGCGCCGAAGCCTGCTTTTGAGGTTCGACACTGGCGGCGCGCTTTTTGCGAGGCTTGTACTGGATGCTGTTCAACAATACGGCCAGCACGATCACCGCGCCCATGAACACGGTCTGCCAGTAGGAGGACACCCCGATAATGACCAGACCATCAGAGAGAAACCCGATCACGAACGCCCCCAAAAGCGTGCCGCGTACGTTGCCCCGCCCGCCGGTCAGCGCCGCCCCGCCGATCACCACACCGGCAATCGCGGTCAATTCATAGGTGGTACCGGCCGTCGGCCCGGCCGAGGTCAGCTGTGAGGAGAGCACCAGCCCCGCGATGGCGGCGCACACGCCGGAAAGCACATACACCCACACCTGGACTCGCCTGACCGGCACACCGGAGAGCTCCGCGGCGCGCGCGTTTCCGCCGGTGGCGTACACCCAGCGGCCAAAGGGCGTACGGTTGAGCGCGAACATGCAGGCAATGGCGACGGCGGCAAAAATCAGCACGCCCACCGGCACGGAGAACAGCCGATTAAAGCCCAGCCAGTCAAAGCCGGTGTTGCCGAACTCGGGGTTGCCGCCCAGGTTGTTGTAGGTCAAACCATCGGTCATTAAAAGCGCCACACCGCGGGCCACATAGAGCGTGCCCAGGGTGGCGACAAAGGCCGGCACCTTGAAAATCGACACCAGTACGCCGTTGATCATGCCCACAAAGGCGCCCAGCACACAGGTCAGCACCACCACGGCCCAGACCGGCGGATAGAACGTCGCGCCAAAGGCGTCTATCGACACGCCCTGCATCAAAAAGCCCGCCATGACCCCGCAAAGCCCCATGGTCGAGCCCACCGAAAGATCGATACCGCCGGTCAAAATCACCAGCAGCATGCCGATCGACAGCAGCCCGAAAATGGCCACATGCGAGGACATGGTCAGAAAGTTGCCGGTCGAGAAATAGACCGGCGAGAGCATCGAAAAGATGATGACAATGGCAATCAGGGCAAAAAAGGCACGCCCCTCAAGCAGAATGCGCCCCAGATCAAATCCGCCGGCGCGACGCGACGCCGGTCGGGAAGCAGATTGATCGGAGGCTGCGGGTGCAGCACTGCGCTGAACATCGGACATGGTAATGGCCCCTGCTGTACACGTATTTCAGCCTTCGGCGGATTCACCGGAGGCCGCCATGATCTCTTCCCGGGTCACATCGGCCCCGAACTCTGCGCTGATGCGACCGCGACTCATCACCACGATGCGATGCGCCACGCTCAAACACTCCCCCACTTCCGAGGTCGAATAGATCACCGCCAGCCCTTTTGAGGCCCCCTCGGCCAGCAGCCGGAACACCTCGGCCTTGGCGCCGATATCGATGCCGCGACTGGGCTCGTCGAGCATGACCACCCGGGGTTGGGTCGCCAGCATCTTGCCGATGACCACCTTTTGCTGGTTGCCGCCGGAAAGCGAGCCGATGCCGGCCGCGCCGCCGTCGGTCTTGATATGCACGTTGCGAATCGAGTCATCGATGACGGTCTGCTCGCGGCGGCGCGAGGTCAAAAGCCCGCGGGTAAAGGCGCCGATGCTGGCCAGCGACAGGTTCTCGCCGACCGCCATCGTCTGTACCAGACCGTCACGCTGGCGGTCTTCGGGCACCAGTACCAGCCCGCGTTCGATGCGCTCGGCGATGCTCAGCCGGGAGATATTTTCCCCTTCGAGCATGATCCGGCCACCGCTGGGCGTCACACGCCCGGCCGCGCACTCCAGAAGCTCTGTGCGCCCAGCGCCCATCAGCCCGTAGATGCACACGATTTCACCGGCACGCACCGACAGCGACAGTCGATCCACCACCGAGCGCTCGGGAACGGCCACATCCGCCACGCTGATGTCTTCAAACGACAGCGCCACCTCCCCCATTGTATGGCCGGTCGGCGGCGAGCCCAGATCGAAGTTCTCGCCCACCATGTGGCGCACGATCCACTCCAGATCGATCTCGCACCGCTCGGCGTAGGCGGTCATCGCCCCGTCACGCAGCACCACGGCGTGGTCGGTAATGGTCAGCGCCTCCTCCAGATGGTGCGAGATATAGACAATCGATACCCCACGGCTTTTCAGGTCCGCGATGACCCGAAACAGCACCTCCACCTCGGAGGCCGACAGCGCCGAGGTCGGCTCATCCATGATCAGAATGCGTGAGTTCACCGACAGCGCCCGGGCAATCTCGACAATCTGCTGCTGGCCAAGACGCAGATCCTCGACCAGCGTCAGCGGGTCGATGGGCTCGTCGAGCTCAACCATCAGCCGCTCGGTCTCGCGGGCCTCTTCGGCGTAATTCACCCCGCCCGGCCCGCCCAGCTCACGCCCCATGAAAATGTTGTCGCGCACCGTCATGTTGGGCGCCAGACTCAGCTCCTGGTGGATGATCGAGATGCCGTGGCGCTGGGCATCCACGGTGGAGGCAAAGCTTACCGGCTCACCGTCCAGCACGATCTCGCCGGCGCTGGGCTGAATCACGCCGGAAAGAATTTTCATCAGCGTCGACTTGCCCGCCCCGTTTTCGCCAAAAAGCGTGGTGACCTGTCCGCGCCGAATATCGAAATTGACGCTTTTAAGCGCGTGCACGCTGCCAAAGGATTTGGCGACGTTACGCGCCGACAGCACGACCTCGCCTGGCGCATCTTCCGGGGCCCCGGGTCTTGCCACGACACTCTCTTCACTGCTCATGAGGCACTCCCGTCATCACTGAACTACTGAACATCGAGGGCCACCGGCGTAACCAGCCAGTTTTTGGGATTGATCATCTGAAAGACACCGGTCACCTCGATGGTCCTGCCGCTCAGTGCTGCGGTGTCCACCCCCTGAAGCACCTCAGCCTTCATGGCCTCATTGATGGCTGCCCCCGCGTTCTGATATTCGATCTGATTGGTGAACTGACCAAAGCTGATCTCGCCGGTCGCATCCCGCAGCACCGTGCCGTTGATGGCCGGTCCCGTCTGGACCCGCACGGTCGTGTCTTCCGGCATATCGGGAATATCGATGGTGTAGGTGCCGGACCGGCCTTCGCCGACCGTCCCGGTGAAGTGCACCGGCAACAGCGGCCCGATGCCGCCGGACACGCCATACTGCTCGCCGGCGGCGCTGGCATCATCACTGAGCGCCCGCGCCAGCTCCGGCGCCTCCACGGCACGCGATTCAACGCTTTGCGCAATGTCGGGGAACTGCTCCTGCCCGTAGCGCTCGGCCGAGAACTGCCCGCTCTGGGCATCGGACTGTGCGCCGTGCTCGACCACATGCGTGTCCCAGGCGATCGCAGCCGCCACCACAACGACCACCGCCGCCGTGATGACACGGCCATATTTTTTGCGCGAGCGTGGGCGGGCATGGGTACTGGCATCTGCTGTCATATCGAACCGGTCTCCACTGCTTGGTCAGGTGTTGGTAGAGGCTTTCACATGCCCGGGAAAGACATAAGCGACACCCGGGCCGAATCATTTGACCTGCCGACGTTCAAATGTATTAACGCCACAGCGCCCCTGCCCTGCAATCCCTTGCCCTGTATCGAGCGCTAAGACTTTGTGCTTAACGTTCTTAACAATTTGAAATTAAAGGTAATAATTTGCTCTGCCGAAATAACGTACGACTAAAGTTATCGGCTCTGGAAGGCGCTGATAATGCGAACATTTCTGCAGGGAGAGAACATCGGTACAGGCAGCACGCTTACTACCTGTCACCGACATAATGAAAAACGGCTCTTGATGTCAGATCAGCAGCTCTCGGAAAAACAGCTGAAGCGATAGGGAGAAAGGGAGAAAGGGAGAAAGGGAGAAAGGGAGAAAGGGAGAAAGGGAGAAAATTCTGGCAAGGCACCCGGCCCTGCCAAAACAGCGCTGCAACAGCACTTCAGGACAGGTCCGTCATCAGACACTGCCATGAGCGGCATGGAATCACGGATGCCAGTGCATCTATCCCTGGCGCGAGGCGTCGTCCAGATGCAGGAGGGTATGCGCGTTGGTAGCGCTGGTGGCGAGCACGTCGATTACCCCGGTGCGCAAGGCGCCGAGGATGCCGGCAGCCTTGGTGCTTTCGCTGGCAATCGCGATGACTTCGGGAATACGGGCCAGATCCGGGATGGTCAGTCCGATCACACGTCCCTGCATGGGCGTGGAGGAGGCGCGGCCGTTCAGGTCGATGAAGTCATAGCCCATCATGTCGCCGACGGTGCCGGACAGTCGCGCCTCGGCAATTTCCGACGGCGAGAACCAGCCCATGCGCACCATATTGCTGTCCTCGGACAGGTCCCCCACGCCGATCATGGCAATGTCGGCGCGGCGGGCACGATCCAGCGTCTGGCGTACGGTGGGGTTGTCCAGCATGGCATCGCGAAGCTCGGCACTGGCCACCATGGCCGGGGCGTAGAGCGTTTCACTTTCGCCGCCGAACTTCGCCGCCAGCCGCCGACAGATATGGTCAGGGTTCATGTACTCGCCGGCGCGCAGCGAGCCGCCGATGGCGCAGATGAACGAACACTGTCGGGTGCGACGGGTAAAGACGTTGTCTGCCACGGTGCCGACATTGCGGCCCATGCCGACAGCCACCATGGTGCCGTCTTCCAGCGTTCTCGACAGGTGGTCAGCCACCAGACTCGACACCTCGTGGCGCTGCTGGTCGGCATCGGCGCAGTCAAGCGCAATCAGCGCCCGGCGGATGCCAAAGCGCCGAATCAGTGCCTGTTCGATTTCGGCGGCCACCGAAGGATGATGGCGCACCCGCACATCGACGATGCCCTCCGCCTGTGCACGCTTGAGCAGTCGCCCGACCTTGATGCGTGACATGCCAAGGCGCCCGGCGATCGCCTCCTGGGTTTCGCCGTGCATGTAGTACAAACTGGCAATCTCGGTCATCAACGCGATATCGGGATCGGCACGCTCGTTCATGGAGTCTCCGGGTCAGCGGCGTGAGGGTCATGGAGGCGGGAAGATACCTGCCTGTATCGCCCGTGTCACAGCGGGTTCATCTGAAAAGGGGGCAGTACGTCGACCGTACTGCCCCCATCATGCTGGCGCGTGACGCCTTGTGTCGTCGAACGGGGTTACGTTCGGCCGGCCTGTTCCTTCTCATAGGCCTCGATACGATCCACCTTGGCCTGCGAGCCGCCGCCGCTGAATTCGCTCTCCAGAAAGGACTCGGCGATTTTCTTGGCAAGCTCCAGACCGATCACGCGCGCGCCCATGGTCAGGATCTGGGCGTCGTTGCTCTTGCGCGCACGCTCGGCGGAATAGGTATCGTGCGCCTGCGCGGCCCGAATGCCCGGCACCTTGTTCGCCGAAATGGCCACGCCGATGCCGGTGCCGCAGATCAGGATGGCACGGTCGACCTTGCCGTCCTTGACCGCATGTGCGGCGGCAAAGGCGATGTCCGGATAGAGCACCGGCTCGGCGTCATGGGTGCCGAAGTCCTCGACCTCGTGACCCAGCGAGCGGACATGCGCCACCATGGCCTGCTTCATGTCATAAGCGGCTTCGTCACACCCCAGTGCAACCCGAAGCTTTTCGGTTTCTGCTGTCATGATCTCTCCCCCGGTGAACACTCACCTTGTGCGTTGACACTTTCCAGCGTACGCCTCCCGATCATATGAACAAAGCGTATTCATATGAAAATACGTCAGACTTGTCGTGCCGATCGGGAACAGCGCGCTCAGACGCCAACGATATCACCCCTCCATCGGGAAATGCGCAGCCCGACCCCCTACAAAAGGCGATAATAGAACCAAAGTCTCATGCGAACGAGCGCAACACGGCGCTAATATGGCCTGACTGTTCCTAACAAATGTACATGTCAGGATCATATTATCGTTCTGACAATTTCCTGTTCGGGCGCACAGCCGCCCGAAGGGGAGAGAGGCATCGAAGGGCCCTTGAGTATAGCGCCCGCACGCGATGTCGGATCATCATCGCCTCATCAGGAGTACGCCCGTCATGACACGCCTTTTCAACGACCCCGTTGCCTTTGTCGACGAAGCCACCGAAGGCTTCGTGGCCGCCCACGCCCACCGGGTACGCCAGGTGCCCGGCGGCGTGATTCGCAGCACGAAAAGCGAGCCGAATACCGTGGCGGTGGTCATCGGCGGCGGCTCCGGCCACTACCCCGCCTTTTGCGGCCTGGTCGGCCAGGGGCTGGCCCACGGGGCGGCCATGGGCAATCTGTTTGCCTCGCCCTCGGCCCAGCAGATCTACTCGGTCGCCCGCGCGGCCAACAACGGCGCCGGTGTGCTGCTGAGCTACGGCAACTACGCCGGCGACGTCTTGCACTTCGGCCAGGCCCGGGATCGTCTGATCAGTGAGGGCATCCCGTGCGAGATGGTCAAGGTCATCGACGATGTCTCCAGCGCCAGCCTTGAAGAGATTCAAAAACGCCGCGGTATCGCCGGCGATCTGACCGTGTTCAAGATCGCCTCGGCCGCTGCCGAGGCCGGCTACTCGCTCGAAGAGGTAGTGCGTGCGGCAGAAGCCGCCAATCTTCGCACTCGCTCCTTTGGCGTGGCCTTTGACGGCTGCACCCTGCCCGGCGCCGATGACGCCCTCTTTCACGTTCCCGAAGGCAAGATGGCCGTGGGCCTGGGCATTCACGGCGAGCCGGGTATCAGCGAGCAGGACATTCCCACGGCCGACGAGCTGGCCGAGCTGCTGGTCAAGCGGCTGTTGGAGGAGCTGCCCGAAGGCGTCAGCAGCGCAAAGGGGGCGCGAGCCTCGGTGCTGCTTAACGGTCTGGGCACGGTCAAGTATGAAGAGCTTTTTGTGGTTTATCGCCGCGTCAATCAGCTGTTGAAAGAGGCCGGGCTCGAGATTGTCGAGCCCGAGGTCGGCGAGCTGGTGACCAGCCTCGACATGGCCGGCGCCTCACTGACACTGTTCTGGCTCGACGAGGAGCTTGAGAAGTTCTGGGCCGCCCCCTGCGACACGCCCGCCTACAGCAAGGGCAGCGTGGTCAGCGCCGAGCCGCTCGATGCCGCTGAAATCGACATTCCCGACCCGGATGCCATCCCCGAGGCCACTGAAGAGTCGAAGGAAGCCGCCGCCAGGGTACTGGCCGCACTTGAGGCCACCTATAAGGTCATCGAGGACAACGAAGAAGAGTTCGGACGTATCGATGCCGTGGCCGGCGACGGCGATCACGGCATCGGCATGGCCCGTGGCGGCAAGGCCGCCGTTGACAAGGGGCGCGAGGTGATAGAGCGCGGCGCCGGCGCCGGTACCCTGCTGCGCATGGCGGGTGATGCCTGGGCCGACCGCGCCGGCGGCACCTCGGGCGCTATCTGGGGTTCGGCGCTGCACTCGCTGGCGATGGCCATCGGCGACGAGAAGAAACCCGATGCCGCGCGCATTGCCCAGGGGGTCAACGATGCCCGCGACAACATCATGCATTTCGGCAAGGCGAAGGTCGGTGACAAGACGCTCGTCGACGTTCTGGTGCCCTTCAGCGAAGTGCTCAGCGAACGTGTCGACGCCGGCGATGATCTAAAAACGGCCTGGCAGGCCGGCGCCGAGCGTGCCGAACAGGCCGCGAAGGACACCGCTGACCTTGTCCCGAAAATCGGTCGCGCCCGGCCGCTGGCGGAAAAGAGCAAGGGCACGCCGGATGCCGGCGCCGTGTCGTTGTCCATGATCATCCGCGCCGTCGTGGATGTGTTGTAATCCGGACCCCACGGTTTGATCCAGGAGAGAGACATGACCGCGCCCCTGCTTATCGGCACCAGCCTCAAGATGTACTTCGGCTATCAGCAAACGCTTGACTGGTGTCGTCAGGTGAGTGACATCGCCCGGCGCCACCCTGCCGTAACCCAGGGGCATGTGGCGCTTTTCATCATGCCCTCGTTGCCGACCCTGGCGCCGGTGCTCGACATTGTGCGTGGCACCGACATCCGCATCGGGGCGCAGAACATGAGTGATCAGCCGCCCGGCGCCTGGACCGGGGAAGTCAGCGCCGCCATGCTCGCCGAAATGGGCTGTCGCTGTGTCGAGATCGGCCACGCCGAGCGGCGTCGCCACTTTCATGAAGATGAGCCCCTGATCGCCGCCAAGACAGCCCGCGCCATGACGCACGGGCTCTCCCCCGTGCTGTGCATTGGCGAAACCGATGAGGGCGCCCCCGAGGCGGCGGCCAGCGAGTGCATTCGCCAGATGGAAAGTGCCCTTGCCGAGGCACCGCAGCCCAGAGAGACCGATCTGATCGTGGCCTATGAGCCGCACTGGGCGATCGGGGCCAGCCAGCCGGCTTCGAGCGAGCACATCAGTGCCGTGTGCATGAAGCTTCAGGCGTATCTGGACGCGCACGGCGGCGGGCGCGTCATCTATGGCGGCAGCGCCGGGCCGGGACTTTTGTCACGTCTTGAAGGCAGCGTTCAGGGCATGTTTCTGGGGCGATTCGTGCACGACGCGCACGCCTTCGAGCAGATTCTCGATGAAGTCATGACGCTTTCCACAGCGTCTCGCTGATCCCTGAACGTGCTGCAGTGAACCGGTTTCGGCACATCTTTCCTGAAACCGGGGGGGCGACATCACCGGTTCATGCAGCTACTCTTGTCGAATAAACCCATTCGGAATCGATGCGGGCCCGGCGTCACGACGCATTGAACCGGTCGATGATGCCAAGGCCCCTTTCACAACCACCAGCAGGCAGGAGTTTACCCAGATATGACCTCGCGTCGTCACCTCGCCAATGCCGTCCGTGCGCTTTCGATGGATGCCGTGCAGAAGGCCAACTCCGGCCACCCGGGTATGCCGATGGGCATGGCTGATATCGCGGAAGTGCTCTGGAACGATCACCTCAGACACAATCCGGCCAATCCGGACTGGGCTGAGCGCGACCGTTTCATTCTCTCCAACGGTCACGGTTCGATGCTGCACTATTCGCTGTTGCATCTGACCGGTTATGAGCTGCCGATGGAAGAGCTCAAGAATTTCCGTCAGCTCGGCTCAAAGACCCCGGGTCACCCGGAGCACGGCTACACGCCGGGCATTGAAACCACCACCGGGCCGCTGGGTCAGGGGCTGGCCAATGCCGTGGGCATGGCCGTCGCCGAGCGCACGCTGGCGGCACAGTTCAACCGTGATGGTCACGAGATCATCAACCACCGCACCTGGGTATTTGCCGGTGACGGCTGCATGATGGAAGGCGTCAGCCACGAGGCCTGCTCGCTGGCAGGCCATCTGGGGCTGGGCAACCTGGTCGTCTTTTATGACGACAACGGCATCTCGATCGATGGCGAAGTTGAAGGCTGGTTCTCCGATGACACCGCCAAGCGCTTTGAAGCCTATCACTGGAACGTCATTCGTGACGTGGACGGCCACGACGCCGAACAGATCGACGCCGCCATCCGCGAAGCGAAGGAAGTCAGCGACAAGCCGACCCTGATCATCTGCAAGACCGTGATCGGCTTTGGTTCACCCAACAAGGCAGGCAAGGAAGAAAGCCACGGCGCCGCTCTGGGTGACGAGGAAGTCGAAGCGGCTCGCAAGCAGCTGGGCTGGGAGCACGGCGCGTTCGAAATTCCTGACGACATCTACAAGGCGTGGGACGCTCGCGAGACGGGCAAGCAGCTCGAAGACGAATACGAGCAGAAGCTGGCCGCGTATGAAAAGGCCCACCCGGAGCTGGCCAAGGAACTCAAGCGTCGCTACAACGGCGAACTGCCGGAGAATTTTGACGGCGACGCCCTGATCCAGCGCGCGCAGGAAAAATCCGAGACCACCGCTTCACGCAAGGCCTCCCTTGGCGTGCTCAACGAGCTGGCCCCGGATCTGCCGGAACTCTTTGGCGGCAGCGCCGATCTGGCGCCGTCCAACCTGACGCTGTGGAAGGGTGCCAAGGCGGTCAGCAAGGACAACTTCGACGGCAGCTACCTGCACTACGGCGTGCGTGAATTCGGCATGGGCGCGATCGCCAACGGCATCGCCACCCACGGCGGCTTCATTCCCTATGACGCCACCTTCCTGGTGTTCATGGAGTACATGCACAACGCCGTACGCATGTCGGCCCTGTCGCACACGCGCATCATCCACGTCTTTACCCACGACTCCATCGGTCTGGGCGAAGACGGCCCGACCCACCAGCCGGTCGAGCAGCTCGCCGACCTGCGCAACCTGCCGGGTCTGGCCACATGGCGCCCGTGCGATGCCACCGAAACCGCCGCGTCCTGGGTGGAAGGTCTCGAGCGCGAAACCGGCCCCACGGCCCTGATCTTCTCGCGTCAGGATCTGCCGGCGCAGTCGCGCGATCATGAGCAGGTGAAAAACATCCGCCGCGGCGGCTATATCCTGCATGACTGCGACGGTCAGCCCGAGATGATCCTGATCGCCACCGGCTCCGAAGTGGGTCTGGCGATGGATGCCGCCAAAGAGATCGAAGGCAAGGGCACGAAGGTACGCGTGGTCTCCATGCCCTGCACCACCAAGTTCGATGAGCAGGATCAGGGCTATCGTGATTCCGTGCTGCCGCCGTCGGTGCGCAATCGCATGGCGATCGAAGCCGCAATTCCGTCAACCTGGTACAAGTATGTCGGTCTGGACGGTCACGTGTTCGGCATGACCACCTACGGCGAGTCCGGCAAGGCCGGTGATCTGTTCAAGCACTTCGGCTTCACGGTAGAGAAGGTCGTTGAGCGCGCCGAGCAGATGCTCAAGGCGTAATCGAGACCCGGCCCCGGGTATCCGCCCGGGGCTGATGCGATGACAGACCCAAAGAAAGGGCCCGGCAATTGTTTGCCGGGCCCTTTTGCGTGACGCTCACAACATCGCGATCAGGCGACGGTGATGTCCTTGTCGAGATAGACGTCCTGAATCGCGTTCAACAGGGCCACACCCTCTTCGCGCGTTTTCTGGAACGCCTTGCGCCCGGAGATCAGACCCATGCCGCCGGCACGCTTGTTGATCACCGCGGTACGCACGGCCTCACCCATGTCGGAATGGCCCTTGGAGCCACCGCCGGAGTTGATCAACCCGGCACGACCCATGAAGCTGTTGACGACCTGATAGCGCGCCCAGTCGATCGGGTTGTCGCTGACGAGCTCGTCATAGACGCGGTCGTGGGTATGACCGAAGCCGACCGCACGATAGCCACCGTTGTTCTCCGGCAGCTTCTGCTTGACGATGTCGGCATTGATGGTCGCGGCCAGGTGGACGGCCTGACTGGTGAGGTCAGAAGAGACGTGGTAGTCGGTACCATCTTTCTTGAACTCGGGGTTACGCAGGTAGGACCACAGCACGGTGACCATGCCCAGCTCGTGCGCGCGCTCGAACGCTTCGCTGATCTCCTGAATCTGGCGGCGGCTTTCCGGTGAGCCGAAATAGATGGTGGCGCCCACGGCGACACAGCCCATGTCATGCGCCTGCTCGACCTGTGCAAAGATGGTCTGGTCGTAGATGGCCGGATAGGTCAGCGTCTCGTTGTGGTTGAGCTTGACCATCATCGGGATACGGTGCGCGTAGCGACGCGCCACCGAGGACAGCACGCCCAGCGTGGAGGCCACGCAGTTGCAGCCGCCATCGATGGCCAGCTCAACGATGTTTTTCGGGTCAAAGTACTGCGGATTGGGCGCAAAGGAGGCCCCGGCCGAGTGCTCGATGCCCTGATCGACCGGCAGCATGCTGACATAGCCCGTGCCACCGAGTCGGCCGTGGTTGAAGATGGTCTGCATGTTGCGCAGTACATGCGGCGAGCGGCTGCTGTCCATCATGACCCGATTCACGAAATCGGGGCCCGGCAGGTGCAGGTCTTCTTTCCTGAACCCGGCACAGGTATGGTTCAACAGGCTATCCGCTTCCTCTCCCAGCAGCCTGGCGATATCTGTCATTATCTTCATCCTCTTTTCTACGAAAGATTTTGCATTGCCGCAGGCCAATGCCGCGGCCTGAACAGCATAAGCAACTATACGTTGCAGTTCATGTCATGTTTTGTCAGTAGTATTCACGCATGAAGGGCGCCGCAGTGCATGTCTGTCACGGACAACCACGTACTCGAGGCCGCCATGACTGCGCCTCATTGTGCGGGGTGGGTGACACACCCCACTTGACCGCGGTGTGCGCCGCCCTCGCCCCCTGGACGAAAGTCTCATACCCGTCAGGGCTGCCGGCCCCTCGATAATGGCAGGCGGTGCGACTGTCTTCGTTTTCCATGTCCCTGCTATGCTGGGAAGAGTTTTCAAACCGGTCCTGAAGGCCTGAAGGCAACGTCAGGGCTGCCCTTACCGCTCAACGCTTATCATTCATACGGGAGTAGCGACATGACCGTGCGCAAGATGTCCGAGCTCAACCTCGCCGGCCAGCGTGTCCTGATTCGTCAGGACCTTAACGTGCCGATCAAGGATGGAAAGGTCACCTCGGATGCCCGCATTCGTGCCAGCCTGCCCACCATTCGCACGGCCCTGGAACAAAATGCGCGCATCATGCTGATGAGCCATCTGGGTCGCCCGACCGAAGGCGAGCCCAACGACGAAGAGTCGCTGGCCCCGGTGGCCAATCACCTGGGCGAGCTTCTGGGCATGACGGTACGCCTGGAGCGCGACTATCTTGAGCAGGACCCCGAGGTAGAAGAAGGCGAGGTCGTGCTGCTGGAAAACGTGCGCTTTAACAAGGGCGAGAAAAAGGACGATGAAGCGCTGGCCAAAAAATACGCCAGCCTGTGCGACGTCTACGTGATGGATGCCTTTGGCACCGCGCACCGCGCTCAGGCCTCGACCCATGGCGTGGCCCGCTTTGCTCCGGACGCCTGCGCCGGCCCGCTGCTCTCCTCGGAGCTGGACGCGCTCGAAAAGGCCCTTGCCACCCCGAAGCGTCCGATGGTCGCCATCGTCGGCGGCTCCAAGGTCTCCTCCAAGCTTGAGGTGCTCAACGCCCTGTCCGAGAAGTGCGACCAGCTGATCGTGGGCGGCGGGATTGCCAACACCTTCATCGCGGCTGCCGGCTACAACGTGGGCAAATCGCTGTATGAAGCCGACCTGGTCGATCAGGCCAAGGCCCTGATGGACAAGGTCAACGTGCCGCTGCCCATCGATGTGGTCGTGGCCACCGAGTTCTCCGACAAGGCCGAAGCCGTCACCCGCAACGTTGATGAAGTGCGCGATGACGAGATGATTCTCGATGTCGGTCCGCAAACGGCGCAGACCTACGCCGCGTCGCTGCGCGAAGCCGGCACCATCCTGTGGAACGGTCCGGTCGGCGTGTTCGAAATCGATCAGTTCAGCGCCGGCACCAAAGCCATGGCGCATGCCATCGCCGACAGCGACGGCTTCTCGATTGCCGGCGGCGGTGACACCCTGGCGGCCATCGACAAGTACAACGTCACCGATGATATCTCCTATATCTCCACCGGCGGCGGTGCCTTTCTCGAGTACGTGGAAGGCAAGACCCTGCCGGCCGTCAGCGCCCTGCGTGACGCCGCGAAGTAAACGGCATCACTCATGACAGGGGCCCTGTTCTTTTGCGAGAACAGGGCCCCTTTTTGTAACACCGCTTTGTCATCATGTTTCCGTCACGGCCCTGCGGCGATACACTGCGATAAAGTGCACAACAGGCCACCCATGAACAAACGACTCTTTTATGCCGGTAGCTGGCCCGATTCGGCCGCCCTGCTCGAAGGCGCCCTGTGGGTAGGCTACGGCTGGAGCATTCAGTGGTCGCTGGTCAATCAAAGCAGTCTCGTCTTTTTACTGGCCACCCTGGTGGTACTGGTCTGCGCCCTGACAACGCTTTTGTGGCAGCCGCTGAAGCTCACGCTGGCACGTTACCGGGTCAGAAAGCGTCGCACCGAAATGTGGATGCACATTCTCTATCCCCCCCTGCTGCTCGCCCCGCCCCTGTGGTGGCTGCTGGAACGCCTGGTGGGCACTCTGCCCGACGCCCAGCAATGGACGCTGGCCTGTCTTTTGATGACGGTGGGCTGGCTGGTGTTTCTGATCTCGCTTTTGATCAAGCGCCTGATTCGCCAGTACCGCCAGTCACTGAACAAACACAGCGCGGACTGACGGCTCCCCGGATATCTTCCTTGCCTTGATCTAGAAGCTTTCCCACTCCTCGACCGTCTCGCTTCGTGATGGGACACGAGAAGCTGCCGGCCGGAGACTGACGCCCGTCGAGGCGTCGGTCTTTTTTACACCCCTTGATACCAGCGCTTTCGGGGCCGGTCGCGTCGATGCCTCAAATGCCCTGTTTGATTCGATGGCTGCGGCGTCCTTCGTTACCGAAGAGTCCAGACGAAAGACCGAGACGGCCTCGACCAGCGCCTGCGACTGCTGATGCAGCCTGCGCGAGGCTTCACCGTTTTGTTCGACCATGTGGGCGTTGTGCTGTGTGGTCTGATCCAGCTGGCCGATGGCCTCACCCACCTGGCTGACACCGGTGCTCTGCTCGGCGCTGGCACGGCTGATATCGCCCATGATGTGGTGAACACGCTTGATGGAGGTGACCACTTCCTCGATGGTCTGACCGGCCTGATCCACCAGTGCCGTGCCCTCTTCGGTGCGGGTCACGCTTGCCGAGATCAGCGCATTGATTTCACGTGCCGCCTCGGCACTGCGACTGGCCAGATTCCTGACCTCGCCGGCCACGACCGCGAAGCCACGCCCCTGTTCGCCGGCCCGGGCCGCCTCGACCGAGGCGTTGAGGGCCAGAATATTGGTTTGAAAAGCAATATTGTCGATCACGCTGATGATCTCGGCGATGCGTCGTGCGCCGTCGTTGATCTCTTTCATGGTAACCACCACGCTGCCGAACACCTCCCCACCGCGTTCAGCCACACCGGCGGCGCTGGTGGCCAGCTGTTCGGCGTCACGGGCGTTGTCAGCGTTTTGACGTACCGTCGCGCTGAGCTCTTCCATGGCCGCGGCTGTCTGCTCCAGTGCACTGGCCTGCTGCTCGGTGCGCGAAGAGAGCTGGCTGTTGCCATCCTCGATGCGGCCACTGGCATGAGACACTTCATGGGCGGTGCGGCGAACATTGGCCACGGTCTCCTGCAGCCGGTCGGTTGTGCGGCTCAGGGCCGCCATGATGCTGCGATCGTGTTCACCATAGGATCTGCGTGAGACATCAAGCTCGCCACGGCCGATCGCCTCGGCCAGCGCCCGCACTTCACCGGGCTCGGCGCCCAGCGTTTTCAAAAGCCCGCGTGTAATCAGCGTGGCAATCACGATGCCCAAAAGCACCGCCAGCGCGCACAGGGTGATCATGGTGGCCTTGAAGCCACCGCTGATGCCGCGTACCACACCCGCCTCGGCCTGGTTCGTGGCTTCCTGATAGTCGATGAAAGCGTTGATCGAGGCCAGCCAGTCGTTAAAGGCCGGGGCCGCCTGCGACAGCAGCAGGGCCCGAGCGCCCTCGATATCACCGGCCCGGCGTGCGGCGAGCACGCGATCGATCAGCGGCATGGTGCGATCATGAACGGCGTTGATGCCGGTCAGAAGGCGCTGATCATCGGCTGAAAAATTCTCGGCATCCGAGGCCATAATGGCCATGCCGGCGGCTGCGGCCTGATAGTCGGCCGTTAGTTTATCGATCCGTGCGATGACCCGTGGCAGATCGCCATCACTGACCAGCGTGGCATCCCGCAGCGCAATGGCCCGGTCATGCACGCTGCCCCGGAAATCGATGGCGTGGCGCTGCTGAACGCTGTTGATGTCATTGATGCGAGCCAGCCCACGATCGATTTCACCCACCCGCCAGACCCCGATGGCGGTCAGCAATACGATCAAAAAGAGCACGGCAGAGAAGCCGAGTATCATGCGAGTACGCACACGCATGTTTGAAAGAGTTGAGACGCCTGACGCCATTGCCATGTGAGCCACCTGTCTTTATTAAGGCACTATTAATTAACGCGCTATACATAAGGACAGAGGTTATCGCCATGACGGCCATTGAACTGAAGAGTTCCTGCCATTCAAAAAACGCATGGCGGTCATAAAGACCGCCACCTTGTCGAAATATCAAAAGCCTGTTTATCCCTGCTGGCGCTCCAGCACCAGCAGCGGGTCAATACGGGTATCAAACCAGTTCATGCCCCAGTGCAAATGCGGGCCGGTGGCACGGCCGGTCGCGCCTACCTCACCGATCACATCCCCCTGCGCCACGCGATCGCCCACCGCCACATCCAGCTTTGACAGATGCAGGAAGTTGGAGCTGATACCGTAGCCATGATCGATCAGCACCGTGCCCCCGGTCAGATACAGATCCGGGTTGGCAAAGGTCACGATGCCGCCAGCGGGTGCCTTGACCGGCGTGCCGGTGGGCACCGCAATATCCATGCCCGAATGCGCCGAGCCGGGCGTGCCGTTATAGACGCGCTGATTGCCAAAGCGCCCGCTGATTCGCCCCTTCACCGGCCAGATAAAGCCCTCGGCGAAATCGGTGATCCGCTCGTCGCGGGTGCGCGCCTGGCTGACGCCGGCCTGCTCACGCCGAATGCGCTCGGCGACCTCCGGCGGCGGTGACACGGTCTTTGGCGGCACGCCGTTAATGCGCTCGACGGGGAAATCGCGCTCGGTGACCCGAATGCCGACCGTGCGCGCCTGCTCGCCCGGCGGCGTCACACTTACTTCACTGGTGCCTTCGGCCTCGCGACCGATACCAAACACCACCGTGCCGTAGTCGGTCACGCCCAGCGTGCGCCCGGCATGGGTCACCTGACTGCCGGGCGGCACCCGACCGATCACCATGCTGCCCTGCTGAACCTGCTCGGGAAAGACGATGGGCACCGGCGTCTCGGCGATGGCGGGCTGGGCCATGAAGGCGGCAGTCATCACCAGGGCCGGCAGCAGCTTCGACAGGGCGCGTCGCAGAGCGGTTATCGACATCGTGGCATCAAGGGACATGGCATCACTCGCTTTTAAAAAATTGTCAGGCAGGCAGCATATAGGGGAGATAAACGATCAGCGCAATCAGGGCCAGATGCCCGGGATACCAGCCAAGCCACAGCCAGCGCGGCATGCGCACAACGCCGGGTATCCAGCGCGCCAGACCCGCGGCGATCACCAGCACCACCAGGGTGGTCGAAAACGCCACGGTCTTGCTGATCGTATAGATGTTGAGCTGGGCCGTGATCAAAAGGATCGGCACGCCGGCAAGCCAGGCCCAGATGCGCGCCACGCCGTGATCAAAGTGCTGATAAAACGCCATCGCCAGCATGAATCCCGGCACCATCAAAAGGCCAAAGCGGCCGTACTCCAGCAATGGCCCCACGGTGTACCAGACGATCAGAGAAAGCGCCACGCCCGCGGCCGTGATGACCCGGGCACGACCCTCTCCGGGCGGTGACACGAGAAGCTGACGCAGCCAGGCGCCCCACACCAGCCCAAAGGCCAGCGTAAAGCACACGTTGATCACCAGCACGCTGGAGTAGCGCGGCATCAGCATATAGGGTAGCTGGGCGATCAGACCGATGATCAGGATGCGGCGGGCATAGCGCATGGGATTGCGGGTATCGAAAAGCCCGTGCCAGGCCACCATGGCGGCAAACAGCGGAAACGCGACCCGCCCGATGGTGGAGCTGGCCCAGCCGAACTGCCAGGAGAGTTCGTTGGACAGCGCATAGCGCACCACGTGATCCACGGTCATCGAGATCAGGGCCAGCCATTTGCCCCAGTCCGTCCAGCGGGACAGAACGGCTCTGCGCCCCGATGTCCCGACACCGGCGGTTGATTCGGTCATGCGCGCTCCATCATTTGGTCAGGTTGGCAGAAGTGACACCACAGGCCGCGAATGGCGCGGCACCAATTCACAGGACAACTCGGAGGCAGTCCATGCCCTCCCCTCTCAGGACCGTGATCATCGGCTTCGGGCTGGTCGGGCGCGTTTTCCATGCGCCCCTGATTCGACACACACAGGGCATGACGCTTGGCGGCGTGGTCTCCAGTCGGCCTGACGACGTTCACGCCGAACTGCCCGACATCGAGGTCTACCCGGCCGCCGAACAGGCCCTGGGTGACCCGACGGTCGATCTGATCGTCATCGCCACGCCCAACGATACCCATGCAGACCTTGCCGTGGCGGCGCTCGAGGCCGGCAAGCATGTGGTCATCGACAAGCCCGTGGCGCTTGACGGTGAAGAGCTTGAACGTATCACGGCCTGCGCCCGCCATCATGACAGAGTTTTCAGCGTCTTCCAGAACCGCCGGTGGGACGCGGACTTTCTGACCCTCAAGGCGTTGCTGGACACCGACCGCCTGGGGTCGGTGACCCGCTGTCATATGCACTTTGATCGCTTTCGCCCTGAAGTACGCGACCGCTGGCGCGAGCGTCCCGGCCCCGGCAGCGGCGCCTGGTATGATCTGGGCGCGCATCTGGCCGATCAGGCGCTCACGCTGTTCGGCACGCCACAGGCCGTCTACGCCGACCTGGCCACGCTGCGCTCCGGCGGCGGCGCGGTGGATTATTTCCATGTGCTGCTGCGCTATGACCATCACCGGGTGGTGCTCTCAAGCCACGCCCTGAGCGCCTGTGACAGCCTGCGCTACGCCGTCGACGGCACCCGCGCCTCGTATATCAAGCATGGCATCGATACCCAGGAGCAGACCCTGCGCGACGGCGGCACCCCGGGCCAGCCCGGCTGGGGCGAAGACCCGGTGCGCGGCGTGCTGTATCAGGGCGAGACCGGCGAGCAGGAGAGCATCGACAACGCCCGCGGCGACTACCGCGCCTACTACGACAATCTCGTTGCACACCTGAACGGCGAGGCGGACCTTGCGGTCACCCCCGAGCAGGCGCTTGAGGTGATGCGAGTGATCGACGCCGCCCACGAGAGCAGCGCCAGCGGGCGCGAGGTCACACTCTAAGCGCCTGTCGTCACGGTTTCAGGTGCCGCAGAAGGTACGAAATACGGCTTCGTCGGGTCCGGCCGGCAGCGTCCAGGCTTCCCGCCCGGGCTGTTCGTCAAACGGCCGGGCGAGAATCTCGCGCAGCGTCTCGAACGGCTCGAAGTTGCCCTCGGCGGCCGCACTGAGTGCCTGTTCGACCTGGTGGTTGCGCGGGATGTAGAGCGGGTTGACCGCATGCATGTGACGCGCGATCTCGTCACCATCGGCCCCCTCGCGGGTCAGACGCTGACGCCAGCGCGACAGCCAGTCGCGAATGTCGGCGTCCTGTTCAAAGAGCGCCAGCAGCGACGCATCGCCATCCTCACCGCGGGCGCACTCGCCGAGCTGTCGAAACGTCAGGGTGAAGTCGGCACGCCCGACGCGCATGGCCTCCTGCAGGGCCTCGATCAGCTCCTGATCACTGTCTTCTTCATGATGTCGAAGACCGATCTTGTCACGCATGACCGCAAGCCAGACCGTGTGGTACTGCTCGGAGAAGCCCTGCACCACCTCGGTGGCCCGCTCGATGGCGCGCTGCTCGTCCTCATCGAACAGCGGCAGCATCGCCTCGCCCAGACGCGCCATGTTCCACTGCAAAATCACTGGCTGATTGACGTAGGCGTAGCGCCCGCCGGTATCGATCGAGCTGAACACCGTGCCCGGGTCATACCGCTCCATGAACGCACACGGGCCAAAGTCGATGGTCTCGCCGGCAATCGAGGTGTTGTCGGTGTTCATCACGCCGTGAATGAAGCCCACGCCCATCCAGCGCGCCACCAGCTCGGCCTGACGCTGCTGGATCGCTTTCAAAAGCGCCAGATAGCGTTCCTGCTCGGGCGTCTCAAGCAGCGTCGGGTAGTGGCGCTCGATCACGTGATCGGCCAGCGTTTTGACGGCCTCAAAGTCGTGGCGCGAGCCGAAGTACTGAAAGGTGCCGACCCGGATATGGCTCGAGGCCACCCGCGTGAGCACCGCACCGGGCTCGGGCATGCGCCGCATGACCCGCTCACCGGTGGTCACCGCCGCCAGCGCCCGCGTGGTGGGAATGCCCATGACATGCATCGCCTCGCTGAGCAGATACTCGCGCAGCACCGGCCCCAGCGGCGCGCGGCCGTCACCGCCGCGGGAAAACGGCGTGCGGCCGCTGCCCTTGAGCTGGATATCCCGCAGCCGCCCGTCGCGGTCGGTCACCTCGCCCAGCAGTACCGCCCGGCCATCACCCAGCCGCGGCGAGAAGCCGCCGAACTGGTGGCCGGCGTAGGCCTGAGCGACCGGCTCGGCGCCCTCGGGCACCTCGTTGCCGGAAAACCAGTCGGTCGCCTGTTGTTCATCAAAGTTTGAAAGATCAAAGCCCAGCGTCTCGGCAAGCGGTCGGTTAAACGCGACCAGCTCGGGCTTTTCAACCATTACCGGGGTGAAGGGCTCATAAAAATGCGAGGGCAGTTGCGAATAGCGCAGGGTAAAGGTCGGAAACATGGTGACTCCAGCGGCAAACGCCGCGTATTGATGAAATGATCCGTCCGAACAGGAAAGGGTAGAACATCACCAACGCAAGGGCCCGGCGCTCCCTTCGGAGGCCGGGCCCTGAACACGCCGGTCAAAACGCCGGGATCAGTCGTTTTGCTTCATGGCGCGGACCATCTGATCGACGTTGAAGCGAAACATCTCGGCGTAGGTCGCGGCCGGGCCGTCGGCATCGGAGAGCGCCTCCACGTAAAGTTCGCCGCCCGGCTCGGCGCCGGCGGCATTGGCGATCTGCTCGACCAGGCGCGGGTCGTTGGAGTTTTCAAAGAAGTAGCTGCCGATATGTTCCTCCTTCATCTGGGTGATCAGCGCAGCCACATCGCGGGCCGAGGCCTCGCTGTCGGTGGTCGTCCCCAGCGGTGATAGAAAGGTCACCCCATAGCGGTCGCCGAAATAGCCGAAGGCGTCATGGGAGGTCAGGATCCGGCGCTGTGCTTCGGGAACGCCCTCGATCTGCTCGCGGGCGTAGTCATCCAGCGACTCGAGCTCTTCCTTGTAGGCATCGCCGTTGGCACGGTACGCGTCAGCCCCGGCCGGGTCCGCCTCGGACAGCGCCGCCACGATGTTATCAACCCACACTTCGACATTGGCCGGGCTGTTCCAGACGTGCGGATCGGGGCCGTCATGGTGGTGATGGCCGCCGCCGTGCGCCTCGTCATGCCCGTGGTCATCACCTGCATGGTGGTCACCGTCATGATCATGCCCCTCACCGTGACCGTGGCCCTCGCCGTGACCGTGGCCCTCGCCGTGGTCGTGGCCTTCGTCACCCATCTCGCGGGTATGGATGTTCTCGGAGACCACCACCGGCGCCCCCTTGAAACCGGAGGTCGCGATCAGCCGTCCCATCCAGCCTTCAAGGCCGAGCCCGCTCATGAACACCACGTCGGCGTCGCGCACCCGGCGCACATCGCTGGGGGTAGGCTCGTAGGCGTGCGGGTCGCCGTTGGTGCCGATCAGACTCGAGACTTCAACGCGGTCACCGCCGACTTCACTGACCACATCGGCCAGAATGGTAAAAGAGGCCACCGCCTTGACCTCGGCGGCCTGCGCCACCGCGGCCGACAGCGGTGACAGTGCCAGCATTGCAGCCCCGGCCCACCAGATTCTGACGTTCATGCTTGTTCTCCTTTTGACAGTGAAAACGCCGGACCAGGGTCTGTCTGAAAAGTCGGTGAGCGAAGACAAGACAAGGCAAAAACTGGCGAAGAAACGGAGTTTACGAGGTGTAAATGAGTATTCTGAGCCAATTTTTAACACCGTATTGTCGAGCGCAGGCACTTCTCAGACAGAGCCTACCCGGCCAGATGCGGCCGTGACAGCCGCTGGCGCACGATGCCCAGCCGCCCGAACAGAAACGACAGCAGATAGATCCCGCTGGCCGAGAGCACAATCGTCGGCCCCGAGGCCACGCCGGTATGAAAGGAGATATTGAGCCCGATGATGCCGGCCAGAAAGGCCACCAGCATGGCGCTGAACATCATGCCCGGCAGACTCACCGCCCAGAACCGCGCCGCCACGGCCGGCAGCATCATCAGCCCCACCGCCATCAGCGTGCCCAGCGACTGAAAACCGGCGACCAGATTAAGCACCACCAGCAGCAAAAAGAGCACGTGGTAGAGATGCCCGCGCCCGCCGACGGCGCGTAAAAAGCCCGGGTCAAAGCACTCCATGACCAGCGGTCGATAGATCAGCGCCAGCAGAATCAGCGTCAGCGAGGAGATCCCGGCGATCAGATAGAGCGCGTCCTGATCGATGGCCAGAATCGTGCCAAAGAGCACGTGCAGCAGATCAACGCTTGAGCCCTTTAGCGAGACGATCAACACGCCCGCGGCCAGCGAGGTGAGATAGAAACTGGCAAAGCTTGCGTCTTCCCGCACCGCCGTCGTGCGGCTGACAAGCCCCGACAGCAGCGCCACGGCCAATCCCACGATCAGACCACCCAGCCCCATCGCCGGCAGCGACAGCCCCGCGACCAGAAAGCCGACCGCGGCCCCCGGCAGCACGGCGTGGCTCATGGCATCACCGACCAGGCTCATGCGTCTGAGCATCAACAAAACGCCCACCGGACCCGACCCCAGCCCCAGCGCCATGCAGGCGACCAGTGCCCGGCGCATGAAGCCAAAATCGACAAAGGGGGCGAGCGTGGCGTCATAGACCGTTGTGAGAATGCTCATGCCTGCTCCTCATGAATGGCACAGGTATGGGCATCCTCGCGCCAGGACTCTTCCATCATGTTGGCGCGGCGCAGGTTGTGAGGCTGCAGCACCTCCTCGGTGGGCCCCCAGGCGATCGCCTCGCGGGCCATTAAAAGCGTCTGCGGGAAGCACTGACGCACCTGGGACATGTCGTGCAGCACCGCAATGACGGTGCGGCCGTGCTCGTGCCAGTGACGAATCAGCGCCAGCAGGTCACGGGTGGTGCGCTCATCGATGGCGTTGAAGGGTTCATCCAGCAAGATGACCGGCGCATCCTGCAGCAGCAGCCGGGCAAACAGCACGCGCTGGAACTGACCGGAGGAGAGCTCGCTGATGCGGCGCTGTTCGAAACCACTCAGCCCAACCTTGTCGAGTGCCTCGAGCGCGCGGGTGACGTCTCGGCGCTTCATGCCGCCAAACACGCCCAGGCGATGCCAGTCCCCCATGGCCACGGTATCGAACACGCTCAAGGGGAAGCTGCGATCGACCTCGGCGGCCTGGGGCAGATAGCCATAGCGGCTGGCCGCCATGCCGGCCCGGTCGATGCGGCCTTCCGAGGCGGCCATGGTGCCGGTCAGCGCCTTGATCAGAGTGGACTTGCCGGCGCCGTTGGGGCCGATGATGGCGGTCAGACTGCCGGCCTCGAAACTGCCGGTTACGTGATGCACGGCCGGATGGCGCTGGTAGGTGACTGTCAGGTTGTCCAGATGAATGGGGGCGCCCCGAGTGTCCGGGCCACTCATGGGACGGCCACCGCCCAGTGCACCATGGTCCAGAGCCCGACCAGACCCACGGCGGCCAGCAGCAGCCGCCAGCCCACCGAAGACGCCAGAACGGAGCGTCGGCAGCGGCGCATGACATGATCATCGCGCGAGCGTGCAGCGCCCGGCGAATCATCCATAGAAGATAAGTGACGAGACACGATGTGATTCCATGACGACAGGATGCCGGGCGGACAACCGCCCGGCATCCGAGGATGTTATAAAGTATCATTGCATGCGAAACACAACAGCGCAATCGCTCTGCGCCACGTGAACACACCCTGTGAGTGCATCGGCTCAAGGCGTCCGTGTCGGCCTGCTCAAGAGATGCCCCTTCGGGTCGTCAGCCGGCAGCGCCATCGCCCAGGCGCCTCAAGTGTCAGTCCTCGATGCGCGCCAGCAGCCGCTGCCCGCGATTTGACCGGCGGGTCCGCCGCAAGCCGGCCGAGGCCACCTTCCACCCCACGATCCTTGCCGCCCCTACAACCATGCCACTGGCAGCGCCCCACAAAATGGCCTGGCGCCACTCGATATCCTCTCGATCGGGATTGACGGGCGGCTCGAAAACGCCGTAGCGAAAGCTTTTTTTCATGGCCTGACGCATCAGTATGCCCGTAACGCCCGCCGTCGCGGTGCCCACAATGGTCCAGAGGGTATGAGGTTTCATGGCAGTATCCCGTTCAAGTGATCAGTGACAGCCCTTCAAGCCTGGCCGATCCCCTTTGATGCCACCAGTGCCCATGGACAGCCCCGCCGCTGTCGCGCACCATCCAGTAATTCCCTTGCCGACCCACAGGACCTTTCATGAGCGAACAGCCCCCCGTCATCTTCGAACCCGAACAGACACCGGCCACCGCTGTGGTCATCATCCTGCACGGACTGGGCGCCAGCGCGCACGATTTCGACCCGCTCATCCCGGCGCTGTCGCTGCCGGACGATCTGGCGGTGCGCTTTGTCTCCCCCCACGCCCCCGTGCTGCCGGTCACCGTCAACAACGGCATGGCCATGCCGGCCTGGTACGACATCACAAGCATGGCACTGGAGCGCGAGATCGATGAAGACCAGCTCAGGGACTCGGCGAAGCGCATTCAACGTCTGATCGATGAGCAGATCGCCAGCGGCATCGACAGCCGCCGCATCGTGCTGGCCGGCTTCTCCCAGGGCGGCGCGGTCGCCTATGAAGCGGCACTGACCTATCCCGAACCGCTGGCCGGGGTGCTGGCCATGTCGACCTACTTTGCCACCGCCGAAAGCATCGACACGGACGCCGCCAACCGCGACACGCCCATCGAGATCCACCACGGCACCCAGGACCCGATCGTCGATGAGACACTCGCCCAGCGCGCCGCGCAGCGCCTGACCGACATGGGCTACGACGTGGAGTACCGCACCTGGCCGATGGCCCATACCATCAGCGCCGATCAGGTCCCGGCGATTCGTGAGTGGCTGCTGGCGCGGCTGGGTCAATAAGCTCTTCCCGCCCGTACGGATGACGGCCTTCAGCCGCGCGGCGCCGGAAGACAGGCAATGGCTTTCATGCCAAGCATCAGAAAACCCATGCCTGCCATGCCGGGGCGCTTAAACACGGCGCCGACAGGGCTGATCGCCTTTTACGGCACGGATATGAGACGGCGCCGGCGTCATCCTTGGGACATCGCTTTCATCGTCTCCCAAGGTGTCGACATGTCCTTTGCCCAGTCTTCGATCATCGAACCCGCCAGCGGTCGTCCGGCGGATGCCTGCGTCATTTTCCTGCACGGTCAGGGCGGCAGCGGTTATGACTTCGAACCGCTGTTCCATGCCCTCGCCCTGCCGGCCAACAGCGCCGTGCGCTTCGTGCTGCCCGGCGCGCCGATTCGCCAGCTGGAATGCCGTGAAGGCGCGCGTGCCAGCGCCTGGTATGACGCCGCCCCCGGCGAGGTTGTCAGCGGCCACGCCCAGCAGCAGATGGTCGACGCCGTGCGTCAGGTCGAGATGCGCATCGACAGCGCGCTGGCCGACGGCATTGATGCCAGCCGCATCATTCTGGGCGGCTTCGGTCAGGGCGCGGATATCGCCGCCCACACCGCTCTGGGCTATCGCAAGGGCCTGGGTGGGCTGATGATGCTCTCCACCGCGCTGGGCGCGATGCCGTCCACCACCCATAACGCCAACCGGCATCTGCTGATCACCATGCATCACGGTCGCCAGGACCCGGTCATCGGTGAAGCGGCCGCCCGTCAGCGCAGTGAAGCGTTTATCCGCATGGGCTATAGCGTCGACTATCACGCCCACGCCATGGGCAACGAATTCTGCGCCGACGAGCTCTCCCAGCTGCGCGCCTGGCTGGTCACGCGGCTGATTCGCACCCGCCTGGTCGCCTGATTCGCGCCGTCCAATGGACGCATGCGATAGCACGTTGATAGCGCCGCCCATTGAGGCGGCGCTTGTCGTTTCAGGCGTCGTCCTGCCCCCGGCCCGCGGCAATCTGCATAAACCGTTCGCCGTGGCGGGGCGGGCGAGTCACAAGGCTTGTCGCGACGTATAAAAGCGCCGCGAGTGGCAACCCCCAGAGCCCCGGCGGCAGACCCAGCGGTTTGATGCCGGTGACAAACCCTGCCAGCACCAGTGCGCCGGTGACCACAATACTGACCAGTGCGCCGCTTGCCGTGGCGCGAGACCAGAAAAACGCCCCCACGATAGCGGGTACGGCCACCACCAGCCCGCTGGAGGAGGCCACCGACAGCACCGCGATCAGATCCAGACGCAGCTCGGCAAAGCCCAGCGCGATCAGCGCAATCACGGGCATGACCCATTTGCCCAGCCTGAGCTGAGCCTGCTCGCCGGCCTCCCCCGTTGAAGGCGCCAGAATATCGCGAGCGATCATTGAGGCCAGCGTCAGCATGATGGAATCAATCGTCGATACCGCCGCGGCCAGAATGCCCACCATCACGATGACCCCCAGCACCGGCGGCACATGACTGGAGGCCAGAAGCGTGGGCGTGGCGAGATCGGCACTTTCAAGCGCCGGGAAGGCCACCAGCGCCGAAAAGCCCCACAGCACCGACACCAGCGTGTAGACAAGGCCGAACACCAGAAACCCCAGCAGCATGCGCCGCATCGCACCCAGATCCCGGGGCATGAACAGGCGCTGACTCACCTGCGGATTGGAGAGGCTGAAAAAGAACCACGGCAGGGTCAGCCCCAGAAAGTTGACCAGGCTGAATACGCCGTTGCCCGGCACCACCAGCGACTGCGGATGCTCACGGGCCAGCCGGTCAAAAAGCACGCCGAACCCGCCCAGTTCATGCACGACCAAAAGCGCCACCAGCGTCGAGGCCACGATCATGAAAAGGGCCTGCAGCGAATCGGTCCAGGCCACCGAGCGCATGCCGGCAATGCGCGAGAAGAGAATTGCCAGAATCGTGGCCACGACCACACCGGTCGTAAACGACACGGCGCCACCGCTCATGCCGGAGAGCAGATAGCCCACGCCTGCCAGCTGCACCGAGGCATAGGGAATCAGAAACAGACAGCTGGTCAGCGTCACCGCAATGCTTACGCCGCGGCTCTCGTAGCGATGCCCCAGCATCTCCGCCGGCGTGACAAAGCCGAAGTGGCGTCCCACCGCCCAGAAGCGCGGACCAAAGACCGCCACCAGCGACACCCCGGCAAAGTAGAGAATCTCGAAGCCCAGCGCTCCCACACCACCGGCGTAGGTCAGCCCGGCCAGCCCCACCATCATGAAGGCGCTGTAGGTGGTCGCGCTGTAACTCAGGGCCGAGACCACCCCGCCCATCTGGCGATTGCCAAGAAAATAGTCGGCCATGCCGGTGCCCTGGCCCTGCCGCGAGCGCCACGCCACGACAAGCGACACCACCAGATAAAGCCCCACCGCGCTCCAGATCAACGACTCACTCATGCCGGTCGCCCCGGCCGTGCCTGTCTGATGCTCGAAAGTGACGCGTGACCCGCGCATTGATCGCGATGACCAACACGCCCATGACGCTCCAGAGCAGAAAGCTGCCATACCAGGCATGCACCTGCGACAGCAGCGTAAAGGGCACCACAACAGCGATCATGATCAACAGTGCCATGACGCCGACCCAGCGTGACGTGGCCATCTCGTTCCCTCGCGCTCGATGATGAGACGCCAGCATAGCGCGACGCCCTTATGCTCGAAATAAGCAAAAAGCGTAAGATGTGAAAAAAACCGGGCACGCCGGCCCGGTCTCTTGATGAAATTCCCTGTCAGCGCAGCTGACTGTCCTTGCTGCCGCGCCGGTTAAAGCCTGACGTCCGGCTGGTATGGCGATCCTCTTCGGCCTGGCAATTCACACACAGTCGAACGCCGGGGACCAGCTCGCGCCGACGCTCGGGAATGGGCGCCTCACACTCTTCGCAGTGCGTCAGGCTCTCGCCCTGGTTGACCAGGTGACTGCGCGCCCGCGCCACGCCCTCTTCCACGGTATCGTCAATCTGATCCTGTACTGCGCCATCTCGTGTCCAGCCGCCGGCCATGATGCTCTCCCCTAACGCTGAAAAACCGAGCATTAAAGACGTCGCCACGCCTGTGCCAGCCAGTCACCGGCCCGGGCGATCTCCTGCTCATGACTACCAGCATAGCCCAGTACCAGCCCGGCCTGTAGCGCCATGCCCGTAAAATAACGCGACAGATAGCTGAGCGGCCAGACAGGCCCTGGACGCAACGCTTGACCATTAATGTCCGAATCAGTGGGCAACGGGTCGTTGCCGACATCGCCAACCGGTCGCAGACTCGTGCTATCTCTCTACGAGAAGTCGGCGATGTCTCATACCCTGGATCTACTGGTCTACCCGAACTGTCAGCTGCTGGATGCCAGCGGCCCCTGGCAGGTATTTGCCTCGGCCAATGAGCTGGCCGGCAAGGCCTTTTATCAGCTGCGCCTGCTGGCAGAATCGCCAGGCCCTGTCACCACCAACGCCGGCATGATCCTGCAGGCCACGCACGCGCTGGGCATGACCCCACCCGGCAATACGCTGCTGGTCGCTGGCGGCTCCGGCGTCCATGCCCTTGAGGCGAAAACCATCGAAACCATTGCACAGCGCGCTGCGATCACCCCGCGCGTGGGCGCGATCTGCTCCGGCGCCTTTGCCCTGGCGCGTGCCGGAGTGCTTGATGGCCGCCGCGCCACCACCCACTGGCGCCATGCCGAGGCGCTGGCGCTGCAATTCCCGAAGGTAAAGGTCGAGCCGGATGCCCTTTATCTGGAAAGCGGTGGCATCTACACCAGCGCCGGCGTGACGGCGGGTATCGACCTGGCTCTCTCGCTGCTGGCAAAGGATCATGGGCTGGTCCTGGCAGGAGAGGTTGCCCGGGAGCTGGTGATGTTTCTGCATCGCCCGGGCAGTCAGGCGCAGTTCAGCGAAGGATTGAAGGCGCAGATGACCCGCCAGGGGCGGCTGCGCCGGCTGGTGGATCGCGTCACCGCCGAGCCCCTCGCCGACTGGCGAATCGATACCATGGCCGAGACAATGGCGGTCACCCCGCGCCATCTGGCGCGACTGTTTCGTCAGGAACTGGCGATGACGCCGGGTGCCTTTCTGACCCGACTGCGGCTGGAGGCCGCCCGGCGCCTGCTGCTGGAAAGTGACACCTCAACCGCCCTGATCGCCGAGCACTGTCGCCTGGGTGGTGGCGAGCAGATGCGTCGTCTGTTTCAGCGTCACTTCGGCCTGCCGCCCTCTCTTTATCGGGCACGTTTCGGCTCGAGAGTGGCCTCATGACAGCACGACTCGAACCAGCCCGGCTGCCCGCCACGGTCTGGTGGCTGGCGCTGTGTCAGGCGCTGCTGGTCAGCGGCAATATCATGCTGATCACCATTACTCCGCTGATCGGCGCGCGGCTGGCCCCGGGTGACGGCTGGATCACCCTGCCGGTAGCCGCCCAGATGCTGGGCACAACCTGCGCCACCCTGCCCGCCGGCTGGCTGACGGCGCGCTTTGGGCGGCGGCGTACCTTCATGACGGCCAACCTGGTGGGGCTGGGCGGTGTCGCTCTGGCAGCACTGTCGCTGGTGGGGGAAAACTTTGCCGGTTTCAATCTCGGCGCCTTTGCCATCGGGGCCAGCATTGGTGCCGGGATGCTCTATCGTTTCGCCGCAGTGGATGCAGCGCCCGCCCAGCGTGACCGCGCCCTGTCGATGGTGATGGCCGGCGGGGTGCTGGCGGCCCTGTTCGGCCCCTGGCTTGCCGGCGTCTCCCGCAATCTATTGCCAACGCCCTTTCTGGGCACCCTGCTGGGGCTTGCCGGTCTGTATTTTGTCGCGCTTATCATTGTGGCCAACCTCGCCCTGACCGATCCGGTTGCTCGGGGCACCCGGGCCGCACCGGCATCACTGATCACGCTGTTACGCCGGCCCGGACTGGCGGCTGCAATTGTTGCCGCGGCGCTGGGCTATACGGTGATGAATCTGGCCATGACCGCCACGCCACTGGCGATGGCCTATCACGGTCACGATTTTGAGGCCACGACCCGGGTGATCAGCATGCATGTGCTGGCCATGTTTGCGCCGAGTTTTGTTACCGGGCATTTGATCCGACGGTTTGGCCACGTTGCCATGATCATGGCCGGGGCGGCCCTGCTGGCACTGAGCGTGGCCTGCGCGCTGTTGACGCCGGCACTTTACGCCTTTGGCGCGGGGCTGGTGCTGCTGGGTCTGGGCTGGAACTTCACCTTTGTGCCCGCCAGCGCCTGGCTGACGACCACCTACCAGCCCGAGGAGGCCCCGCGGGTGCAGGCTCTTAACGACTGCGTGGTGTTCAGCCTGGTCACGCTTTCGGCGCTGGCGGCAGGGCCGTTGAATGCCTGGCTTGGCTGGCAGCAGCTCAACCTCTGGCTGCTGATGCCGGTAATTTTACTGGCGATCGGGGTGACAGTGCTGAAGCAACGAGACGACCTGGATCGCTAACCGCATGGCTGCGGCATCATCTTTTCACGGGGAAGATCCATCACGCGACCAGATTGACCTGCAAGGATGGGAGCTGCCATCAATCGTTATTGGCTTAAACGCTTTAATCGGCCACGATCATCCTCTTTCACACATGCGCTCTTTCGGAGAACCCATGGCGCTACAAAATCGTGTCGATCCTTTCGGCAGTTTGCAGTCCACAAAGGCTCGCGGAAGCCTGCTTGGCAATCGTGGTCAACTGCATGATGCAGGCAAGAACATTATCCGCTCATGGAAAAGCAGGGCCTGGGTGACGTGTTCTCTTGAATACGGTGATATACGGCGAACGATCTTTTCTCCTACCTCCTATTCCGAACTTTTTTTCCTTGATGAGGCGACAGCCTTTGCCGCAGGGCACCGCCCTTGCGGCTCGTGCCGAAACAAGCGCTACAGGGAGTTCAAATCAAAGTGGCTGGCTGCCAACCCTGAAGCAATATCGGAGAAAAAGCCTTCCATCGCGGCAATGGATAAAGTGCTGCATGCCGAACGTGTTGCCCACGACGGTGGCAAAAATACGTTTGAAGCAGGCGTTAAAACCCTGCCCTTCGGAACGTTTGTTGAATGCAACGGTGTTGCGTTCGTAGTGGCAGGCGAGAATCTGCTCCCCTGGTCATTTCATGGCTATGGCGAGGCGATTTCGATTTCTGAAGTGGCGCCAGTACTTACCGTACTGACCCCGAAGTCGATCGTCAGTTTGTTCAGATATGGGTTTCAGCCGGACCTACATCAAACGGCAGAGTCACCGACCTGCCCTTTTCGGAACTAAATACCGGCTTTGACACCCGCCTTGCTCATGAGGCAGGTGTATCGATCAATTTACGGCGCGGTATCATCCTGAGTGCGCTGATCAGGGATATCGGCGGTGCCCTGCCCGGTCCGGGTAGTGTGGTCATCGTTCATGGTGCCGGCACCGTCTTCCTGACGTTGGCGCTGCGTGCTGTCGGTCACGGAGGAGGCTTCATGGGAGTCCTGAAGCTGCTGCTGGCGATCCCTTTGCATGTTGCCGCTCTGGTCCTGCATGCCACTGGCCCCGCCCTGGCGGGACATGCCGCCGGCATTCTGGTCAGGTGCCTCCATCGATTGAGACGGCAGGGTGGCCGGGCCGTCCTCTCCTGGCTGCGACGAGGCCAGCGCCAGCATGGGCACCAGCGCCAGAGTCAGCCCCCACAATGCGAGTTGCGATGTTTTCATGACAGTGTGCTCCAATGAGTCGTGCCAGCACTGAGCATAGTGGGCGCCGGAAGTGTTCACCCTTTTTTAAGGTGCTGCTTTGGTCGCGTGCAGGCGCCGACATCGTATCAACGACGACGATTGGCGCGGGGACATCTAGACTGACACCATCGAGGGGCCATCACGGTGGTGGCCCATCCGTTTAGCACCCTCAAAGCCTGACCGTTCGAGACCCCGAATCATGCCCATGTATTGCGATCGATCTTCCTCCCGCCTTGGCCTGCGCCCCGTTTACTGGCAGTGGCTGGCGCTTTTGTGCCTTTGTGTGGCCCTGTCCGGCTGCGGCGTCAACAACATTCCGACGCTCGATGAGAAGGTGAAATCCGCCTGGTCTCAGGTCGAAAACCAGTACCAGCGTCGCGCCGATCTGGTCCCGAACCTGGTCGAGACGGTGAAAGGCTACGCCAATCAGGAGCAGGAAACGCTCACGGCGGTGATCGAGGCGCGCTCGAAGGCCACCTCGATTCAGGTCGATGAAAACACGCTCAACGACCCCGAACAGTTTCAGCGCTTCCAGCAGGCACAGGGTGAGCTAAGCGGTGCCCTGAGCCGTCTGATGGCGGTATCGGAGCGCTATCCGGACCTGAAGTCGAATCAGAATTTCCTGGCGTTGCAGTCCCAGCTGGAAGGCACGGAAAACCGGATTTCGGTGGCCCGTCGCGACTTCATTCAGGCGGTCGAGGCCTACAACACCGAGATTCGTACCTTCCCGGGCAGTATCTGGCACAAGATCATGTACAGCGACCTGCCGATTCGTGAAAACTTCGAGGCCACTGCCGAAAACGCAGACCAGGCACCTCGGGTGAACTTCTAAAACAACAGGTGATTTCCTGATGCGACTGACACGCTCGCTCACCGTCGGTTTTTTACTGCTGCTGTGCACGGCAGCCGTCCAGGCCGCGCCCGATTTTCCCGAGCTGACCGGGCGCGTGGTGGACAACGCCGAACTGCTCGACGCGTCCACCGAAACGCAGCTCTCCGACACGCTGGCCGCCCATGAAGAGGCCACCGGCGAACAGGTGGTGGTGGTCACGCTGCCCGATCTGGGCGGGGAGACCATCGAGCAGTACGGCTATCAGCTGGGCCGCGAATGGGGCATCGGCCAGGAAGGCGAAGACAATGGGGCGCTTTTGATCGTGGCCCTCGATGAGCGCCAGGTGCGCATCGAGGTCGGCTACGGCCTTGAAGGACGCCTCACCGATGCGCAGTCTTCTGCCATCATCAACCAGGTCATCACGCCCGCCTTCAGCGACGGCGACTTCGCCCGCGGCATCGTCGAGGGCAGCCAGGCCATGATCCAGGTGCTCGGCGGCGACCCGCTGGCGCAGAGCGAGCAGCGCGGCGAACGGGCTGACGGTGAGTCCAACGAGCTGGGCGGCGCCGGCATCTGGCTGTCGATTCTGATGTTCATCGTCTTGATGATCGTTCGCGGCGGTGGTCGCGGCGGCGGCGGCCTGCTGGGCGGTATGCTGCTGGGCGGCATGCTGGGCGGCGGTGGCCGTTCCGGTGGTGGTCTCGGCGGCGGCGGTGGCTTCAGCGGCGGTGGCGGCGGCTTCGGCGGCGGCGGTGCTTCCGGCGGCTGGTAACGACTCTAAAGGGATAACGCGGTATGTCATTACTAAAAGAGAGCGAACAGCGTGAGGTGGGCGAGGCAATCGCTCGCATCGAGCGCGACACCGATGCCGAGATCGTCACGGTGCTGGCCCCTCAGGCGGACGACTACGCCTACATTCCGCTGCTGTGGGCCGGGCTTGTCGCCCTGATTCTGCCCGGGGCACTGGCCGTCATCGCCGGCTGGTTCGATGCCGCCGCATGGCTTGGCGGCTGGACGCTTTTGCTCACGCAGTGGGTTCTGTTTGCGGTGCTGGCGGTGGTCTTTCGACTGCCCGGCATCACCACGCGTCTGATCCCGAAACATGTGCGCTACTGGCGCGCCGCCAACCTCGCCCGACGACAGTTTCTCGAGCAGAACCTGCACCACACGCAGGATGGCACCGGGGTCCTGATTTTCGTCTCGGAAGCCGAGCGCTACGTCGAAATCCTGGTGGATGAGGGCATCTCCCGCCGGCTGGACAACGCCGTCTGGGCCGACATCGTGGCCGACTTCACCCAAAAGGTACGCGCCGGACAGACCCAGCAGGGCTTTCTCGACTGTGTCGAGACCTGCGGCAAACTGCTGATAACCCATGTGCCCGCCACTCACGAGCGTAACGAGCTGCCCAATCGCCTGATCGTGCTGGATCAAAACGACATCGGTTAGCGCGATCTGTCACGCGGCACTCACCGGCACTGCCGGCATCAGAAAGCCACCCTTCAGAGGGTGGCTTTTTGTCGTCAGGATCTCCCTGATCCGATGACTGCGGCCACCATGCCAGGGCCAAACTGAAGGCCGTCCCGCTATCGCCCCTGTCGGGTTGTCGCCCGTCCCGCCCCCGGGGTAGCGTCTCGTTTTGAACAAGAAGCATTCTCAGGAAAATCGCATAACAACGAGATCACGGGAACCCGGATGCCTTATCAACCCCATGTCGTCACGACGGTGGCGATGTCGGCCAGCCTGCTGCTGACCCCGCTGACGGCTACGGCCGAGGCGCCTGCGCCCACGCCTGCCACCACAACGACCGCCACCAGCCCGGCCACCAGGGCCACGACGTTCGAATCACAGGAGGAGATGGTGGTGGTCGGGTCGCGAACGCCGGCCTCACCCGACCAGATTCCCGGCGCTGTCTGGCTCATCGATCGCGAGCAGATCGAAAGCCGCACCCAGGCCGGCGAGGATCTAAAGACGGTACTGGGCAAGCTGATTCCCGGGCTTGATTTCGCCCCGGAAGGGCGCACCGAGTACGGCCAGAACCTGCGCGGGCGCAGCCCCCAGATTCTGATCGATGGTGTGTCGATGACAAGCTCCCGCGGGCTGTCGCGCCAGTTCGACTCGATCGACCCGTTCAATATCGAGCGCGTCGAGGTGCTTTCCGGTGCCAACAGCCTGTATGGCGGCAACGCCACTGGCGGCACCATCAATATCGTGACCAAAACACCCGAGGCGGGTGGGCCGCATTTTGAAACGCGGGTCGGCGCCACTTCCGGGTTCAATAACCATCGTGATTTTGATCGGCGCGTGGCCCAGTCGGTGGCCGGCGGCAGCGAGCGCGTGCGCGGACGACTGAGCGTGGCCTATGAGGAGAACGGGCGCTTTTACGATGGCAACAACCGGGAAATCTTTCCGGATCTGGCCCAGACCGATCTGCAGGACAACCGCGCCATCGATGTGATGGGCCGCGTGGATATCGACCTGGCCGAGAGCCAGAGCCTGTCGCTTCTGGCCCAGCACTACGACTCGGGCTTTGAAGGCGATCGCGGCGTGCGCTTTCCTGAGCTGGCCGAGGGCCGCCTGGACAACGCCGACATTCGCGGCAATTACTATGCCGACCGCGACCCGCGCACCCGGCGCAAGCTCTATAACGCCAACTACCACCACAACGATCTGCTGGAGCAGGACTTCTACTTTCAGGCGTATTATCGCGAGGAAGACAGCACCTTCTCACCCTTCCCCTACTACGTGGATGACAACACCGCCGTCGAGTTTCGCGCCTCCGAGCAGCGCACCGACCTGGGCGGGGCGCGAGCGCTGTTCGTGGCCGCGCTGCGCGATGATCTCGATTTGACCTATGGCATCGACTACTACCACGAGCGCTTCAACTCCGATCAGGCATTTTTTGATCGCGACACGGCCGATGCCACCGGCGGCCTGCGCCTGGCCACCGACCGGACCGGGCCGCGCTATCCGGACTACTCGGTCGATGGCATTGCCGGCTACGCCCAGCTTGAATGGCAGGCCACCGAGCGGCTGAAGGTCCAGGGCGGCGTGCGCCACGAACACGCCGATGTGGACGTCGACAGCTTTGATAACGCCACGCCCGATGGCAACAGCGGCGGTCGCAACAGCTACAGCAACACGCTCTATAACCTGGGGGTGGTACAGGAGTACGACAGCGGCCATCGCTTCTGGTCAAGCTACAGCCAGGGGTTTGAGCTGCCCAATGTCGGCGCAGTTTATGACGGTGCACAGTTCGATATCGGCGATAACGCCGTCGAGGGCATCAAGACCGATCAGGTCGAGCTGGGCTGGGGCTATCGCAGCCGCGCCTGGAACAGCCAGGTCGCGCTCTATTACGCCTGGTCGGACCGGGCGCTGGAAAATGACAACCAGCTGGGCACCAGCATCATCGATGAAAAGCGCCGCGACTACGGCATCGAGGCGGCCACCTCCCGCTATATCGGTGATCACTGGGAAGTCGGCGGCAACGCCCACCTGACCCGCTCCGAGCAGCTCGGTGATGACGGTGACTGGCACCGGCGCGATGCGCGCTACGCCTCGCTGTCCAGCGCCACGGCCTTTGTGGAGTGGGCCGACGATGATCGCTCCGTGCGCCTGCAGGGCAATCACGCCTTCGATCTTTCCGACGATGCCAGCGATCTGGGCGCGGCCGGCGACAACGAGATCGATGGGTTCACGACATTTGATGTGATCGCCCGCCAGCGTACCGACGACTACGGAACCTTCACGGCCGGCATCGATAATCTGCTGGATAAGCAGTACGCCACCGTCTGGGGTCAGCGCGCGGCGATCTTCTACGCGCCTGCCTATGGCCCCGAGGCACTCTATGAGTTTCAGGGGCGCGGACGCACCTTCTCACTGGGCTGGAACATGAACTGGTAAATGACAGGCTGGCGGCTCACGCCGAGCCGCCGCCCATCAGACTGACGCCCTTGCAGATCAGATAGCCCGCCACCGCGACGAACAGCAGCACCAGCATGGTCCGCTCATGGCGTTTCCAGAGCCTGAGCGCGCGGTCGCCGAAAAAGTGCACCAGCAGCGCCAGACCGAAATAGCGCCCTCCGCGGGCCAGCATCGCCGCGAGCATGAACAGCACAAAGGCGTAGCCGGTGCTGCCGGCCACCAGCATGGCAATCTGAAACGGGATGGGGATCACGCCGATCGACAGCACGGCCAGAAAACCGTTGTCGCTAAAGCGTTGATCAAACTCATTAAACGCCTGCTGCCCGCCAAACAGCGAAATCAGCTGATCACCAAACTGATCCATCGCCCAGACGCCCAGCCCGTAGCCGATGGTGGCTGCCAGCAGGTTGCCCGACAGCGCCACCAGGGCCAGCTGCCAGCGACGCCCGGGGCGCAGCACCATCCAGGGGATGAGGATTGTCTCTATCGGGATCGGCACGATCAGGGTTTCAAGCATCGAGGCCAGAAACAGTAGCCAGACCGCGCTTCGATGATCCATCAGTGCCGCCAGCCGATTCCCGAGACGCTGTTTTTGATCCTGCAGGCGAAAGGCCATGGACTTCCCTGTGCTTTTTGTCGTTGATGGTGTAAGCCGGCGCCCCCGTCACTCAGCAGCGAAACGTGAGCCTGCCATGAGCGTGCAGGCCCGGCCCATTGCCTTCAGACGAGCCAAAGCCAGAACATAAAAAAGCGTCCCTGCCTCATGGCAGGGACGCTTTTATCGCAGCGATCAGCAAAGCGCAGCGCGTTTACTGCGCGATTTTGGTGTTCTCGGCGCTGGAAGTGTCCGCGCTGTCTGAGCCGGTCGTGTTGCTGCTGGAACGTTCCATGGTGCTGTTGCCGGAGGTGTTGGAACCGGTGCGGTGATCGATGCCCTGTTTGGCCTTCTCACCGGCCTTTTGGGTCATGCTGCCGGCGTTGGACGTGTGCCTGTCCACTTCGTGGCCGGCCTTTTCGCCCGCCTTTTGTTTCATGCTGTCGGTCATGCTGCCCTGACCCTGCGTCGAACTGGCGCCCGTCTCACTGCCGCGCTGCTGGCCGGTCTGACCGGCGTCGCCGGCGCCCTGCTGAGACGAGGTGCTGGTGCTGTTGGTGACCTGCCCGGTGGAACCTGCCTGCTCGCCGGCCAGTGCCGGGGTGGTGGCCAGGGCCAGAACAAAGGGTGCTATCCATGTCGCTTTCATATTGCCTCCTGCAATGAATGAGTACCCCTTCAGCGTAGAAAGCACTGCCGATTATCCAAGCACTGACGACAAATTCTTTGGTATCAGCCACTTGAATAACATACATTATTTTTGGACCGCAGCCGGGACGGGGCCTTGTCATGCACCCGGCAGGGTGCGCTGTTATACTCGCCGGGATCGGATCGCTGGCTCATGCATACGCATTATGCGCATGAGGTCCGGGCGCTTCGCAGGCAAGATTCATCGTCGGGCGAGTGGGTGCGAAGACAGACGATAGACTGCCCTTGCACGACCACTGCGTACCGCTCCAGCTTCATGCAACCGTCATGTATTCCATGCAATCGCAGTGACAAGAGAGGTTTATACCAGGATGTCCAACACGCCGAAAATCATCTACACCCTCACCGACGAAGCACCTGCGCTGGCCACCCATTCGCTGCTCCCCATCATCGATGCCTTTACCGATTCAGCCGGCATCATCGTCGAAACCCGCGACATTTCGCTGGCCGGACGCATCCTGGCGCAGTTCCCCGATTATCTGAAAGACGACCAGAAGATGGGTGATCATCTGGCCGAACTGGGCGATCTGGCCAAAACGCCGGAAGCCAACATCATCAAGCTGCCCAATATTAGCGCCTCGGTGCCGCAGCTCAAGGCCGCGGTCAAGGAACTTCAGGGGCAGGGCTACGCCATCCCCGACTATCCCGAGTCGCCGGAAAGCGATGAAGACAAGGACATCCGCGCCCGCTTTGACCGCGTCAAGGGCAGCGCGGTCAACCCGGTGCTGCGTGAAGGCAACTCCGATCGCCGCGCGCCGAAATCGGTCAAGAACTACGCCAAAAAATACCCGCATCGCATGGGCGAGTGGTCGTCAGACTCGAAGTCCCACGTTTCGCACATGAGCGAGGGTGACTTCTACGGCAGTGAAAAATCCGCCGTGATCGACAAGGCCGGCAGCCTGAAGATCGAGCTGGTCCAGAACGATGGCACCACCACCGTGCTCAAGGACGGGGTTGCGGTCACCGAAGGTGAAGTAGTCGACGGCGCCAGCATGAGCGCCCGCGGCCTGCGCGCCTTTATCCGCGAGCAGATCGAGGACGCCAAAAAGCAGGGTGTGCTGTTCTCGCTGCACCTCAAGGCCACCATGATGAAGGTCTCCGACCCGATCATGTTCGGCATCGCGGTCGACGAGTTCTATCGTGACGTGCTGGCAAAGCACGGCGAGGCGCTCAAAAAGGCCGGCTTCAGCCCCAACAGCGGCGTGGGCGACCTCTACTCGGCGCTGTCCACGCTGCCGGCAGATCAGCAGGACACCATCAAGGCCGACATCGAGGCGCTCTACAAGGCGCGCCCGTCGATGGCGATGGTCGACTCCAGCAAGGGCATCACCAACCTGCACGTGCCCAGTGACGTCATCATCGATGCCTCCATGCCGGCAATGATTCGCGACTCCGGCAAGATGTGGGGCGCCGATGACGCCCGTCACGATGCCAAGGCCGTCATTCCGGATCGCTGCTACGCCGGCATCTATCAGGCCACCATCGAGGAGTGCCAGAAAAACGGCGCCTTCGATCCGACCACGATGGGCAGCGTGCCCAATGTCGGCCTGATGGCGCAAAAGGCCGAAGAGTACGGCTCCCACGACAAGACCTTCCAGATCCCGGCCGACGGCACCGTGCGCGTCACAGATGACGCGGGTAACGTGCTGTTTGAGCACGCGGTCGAGCGTGAAGACATCTGGCGCATGTGCCAGACGAAAGACGCACCGATCCAGGACTGGGTAAAACTGGCCGTGACCCGCGCCCGCGACAGCCAGACGCCGGCCATCTTCTGGCTGGACGTCGAGCGTGCCCACGACGCGCAGATGATCAAAAAGGTCGAACAGTACCTGAAGGATCACGACACCAGCGGTCTGGACATCCAGGTCATGGCACCGGTCGAGGCGATGGAGTACACCCTGGAGCGCACGCGCCGCGGCGAGGACACTATCTCGGTGACCGGCAACGTACTGCGTGACTACCTTACTGACCTGTTCCCGATCATGGAGCTGGGCACCAGTGCCAAGATGCTCTCGATCGTGCCGCTGATGAACGGCGGTGGTCTGTTTGAAACCGGCGCCGGTGGCTCCGCACCCAAACACGTCCAGCAGCTGGTGGAAGAAAACCACCTGCGCTGGGACTCCCTCGGTGAGTTCCTGGCGCTGGCCGCCTCGCTCGAGCACCTGGGCAAGACGTTTGATAACCAGCGCGCCATCGTGCTGGCCAACGCCCTGGACCGTGCCAACGGCGAGTTCCTCGACAGCGACAAGTCACCCAAGCGCAAGACCGGTGAGCTGGACAACCGCGGCAGCCATTTCTATCTGGCGCTTTACTGGGCCCAGGCACTGGCCGAGCAGAATGACGACGCCGAACTTCAGAAGCTCTTCGGCGAGCTTTACGAAACGCTCAGCAACAACGAGCAGGCGATCGTCGACGAGCTCAACGGCGTGCAGGGCAAGGCCGTCGAGATCAAGGGCTACTATCACCCGGACATCGAACTGGCCGGCCAGGCCATGCGTCCGAGCAGCATCCTCAACGACGCGCTCGCCACGCTCTCCAAAAAGAGCTGATGCGTTGATAGGTGACTGTCAGCCATGACAGCCCATGACCAAAACCGGCGCCTTCGGGCGCCGGTTTTTTTATATTTTACTCTAATGCCGGATAAGCAGGCGGCCATTGCTCCTGCGCCATGCGATCAGCATACCAATCGTACATGCCGGCATCCTCAACAGCATACTCTCCTCGCGCAGACTTCCACACCAGCGGCGGTGTACGGTCTCTCAATGCCTCAAGCGCCGTTTGCACCTTCTGCGGCGTTACCGCCATTGGCTCGCCCTACTGCGCCATGATGCGTCTGTAGAAATCGAGCGCTGCACCATCATAGGGTCGAAAGCGCGACTGTTGCTCCAGCAGCCGCCAAAGGACAGCCTGTTGTAGCGGCGTCAGACCGAGATACAGGTTAGCCATATCATTGCGGTCGGCTTCACGCTGGGCAATGGCCTCTTCCAGCACCGCCTGCTCGGGGGAGCCCGCAATTTCTGTCATGGGCCCCAGCGCACTATTAAGTGCAGACATGAAATACTGAGGGCGGTAGCCAAAGGCAGCAAAGGCCTCTCCCAGTACCTTCCTGTCGACGGCTTCCCTTGTACTGCCATGTTTTTCGATCAGTGAGGCCAGATGATCCACAAACGCCTGGCCCAGCAATGGCATGGATCGGATCTGTGAGCCAAAAAAAGGGGCGGCGTGTGAGTTGACCAGTCTTAGTAGCTTATCCCGATCCGACCCTGACATCACCAGCATCAATCGAATGCCATCCGGAGTGTTGAGCTGATCTCGTGCCGATTTCAGCGCGACCATTAGTGCCTCGCCTTCCGGGCTGGTCAGCGCCTGCTGAGCTTCATCGATGATCAACGCCACGGGGGCACCCGCTGCATCCATGAGCATTTCAAGAGCTTCTGACAGTGCGATACTGTCGGATATTTCTCCTCTGGATTCTGCGCGCTTGAAACTGATCCATCCGCCGAGATCGACACCCGTGACTCCCGAGCGTGACATCAATTTTTCAAGTTGAGACCGGTATCGCTCCATAACGGCTGCAATGGCCCGACTGATCAGGGCGGCCGGATTCTGACGCTGATCGGACCAGAGATCCACGTAGACCACCACAACGCCCTGGGCTTCAAGCGCTGGCGTCAGGTCGCTGCGCAGAAATGTCGTTTTTCCGGTACGTCGCGGCGCTGCCAGAAAAAGACCATTGTGTTCATCACCGAAAAGGCTGCGCCCCAGCAGCGCACTGATCATTTCTTCAGCCAGCGCACGCCGAGGAAAATACGTCAGTCTCATGATTATGGGCTCTTATGCGATAAATCATAATTTATGGAATATCTGATAATAGCTCATAAAGGTAGAAGCTGATCAAGCTTTCAAGAGAGAAGGACAAGATTGGGTCACCGACTCAGATCCACACTGGTTGAACCGCCCTCCTTTACCCGCACCTGCTTGAGGATGAACGGGCTGCGCCCCTGGCCATTGGGCAGCGCCACGGTGCCGGCGACATAAAAGGTGCCCGCCGGAATGCCGGTGGCGGTGAAATGGCCGTTGCCGTCGGTGGTCACCATATGGGTATATGCCTGCGCGCGCGGGTCGGCCGGCTCGACGCGCTGACCGGACAGCGCCTTGTCGGCAGCCTCGGCCGAATACTCGGTGGCCGGCGCGATCGAGACCTTCTCGTGATCGCCGTAGACGGTCTGTCCCGAAGTCAGCTGATAGGCCAGCCGCCCCTTGATGGTGGCCGTGCCGGTTTTAGGGAGCGCTGCGTAGGTATCGGCCGGGAAAGGCACCTCGCGCCGGACGGTGGCCTCCTGCGGGGCGCTTTCAATTGCACCCTCGCTGGACATGCCGGGGAAGTTGTCCGCCATGTTCTGAAGGCTTTCACAGCCGGCCAGTCCCATCATCACTAGTGCCCCTGCCACAACCTGCCACTGACGCATGACCTGTTTCCTCCTAGAATCCATGGGCTGCCAAGCTTAAAGATTTCCCAGCCGTAAACCATGCTTTTTCAGTTTGCGCACCGCACCGGGCTGACTGATGCCCAGCCGTCGGGCAAGAGCATAGGTCGAGTCCGATACCCGTGCAGCGCGTACGATCAGATCATACTCGGCACGTGACAGCGCCGTCGCCAGATCAGTCATCTCCTGCTCTTCGGAATGTACCCGGGGCGGTATCTCGGACTGAGCTCGCATAACCTCCAGCCGGTATCCTTCACTGCCCTTGTGCTCAATATCGCTGGTCAGCCAGGCACGCTCCAGCACGTTTTCCAGCTCGCGGACGTTGCCCGGCCAATCATGATTCATGAGCTCTCCCCACAGGCGTTCATCTACCACCTTGTGCAGGCCATATCGCGCATTGAGACGCTGCATCTGTCGCTCGACCAGTGCGGGTATATCCTCGCGACGTTCACGCAGGGGCGGAATATGGATCGGTATGACGTTGAGTCGATAGTAGAGATCCAGTCGAAAGGTGCCATCGGCCACGCGCTGCGCCAGATTCTGGTTGGTGGCTACGATCAGACGGAAATCCAGTTTTCGGGGCACCGTATCGCCCAGCCGCATAACCATGCCGTCCTGCAGCACCTTGAGCAGCTTTGCCTGTACGCCCAGCGGCAGCTCGGCGACCTCATCCAGAAAGAGCGTGCCCCCTTCAGCCTGCTCCAAAAGCCCCGGCTTGCCATTGCGGGAGGCGCCGCTAAAGGCCCCGGCAACATGACCAAAAACTTCCGATTCGAAAAGGTTTTCGGGGATGGCGCTGCAATTGATATCGATAAAGGGGCCGCTGGCACGCGTACTCCAGCGATGAACCTGTCGAGCCAGAGCAGTCTTGCCGACGCCCGACTCTCCCAGCAGCATGACCGTGGCGCTGGTATCGGCAACACGTTCGAGAAGCGCTGCCACATCGCGCATGACCCGACTATGAATGTCGATCTCCTCCTGCGCCAGCGCTTCCCGCAGGGCCTCCACTTCATGCTGTCGAAGCTGCTCATTGAGACGCTTTGAAAGCTGGGCGTACTCCTCCTGCAGCGTTTTCAGATCGGTGAGATCCCTGGAGCGGCTGACCACTCGTACCAGCCGACCATCTACATGGACCGGCTGCGCCTCGGCGAGCACCCGCCTGCCGGTGGGAGTGCTCTGCATGACCTGCGCGGGTTCGCCGCTGGCAAGCACCCTGGCCGTGACCGAGGGTGAAAACACGCCCTGATCCTCCAGCACATGAACACTGGTACTGCAAAGCGCACTCATCGATAGACCGTAAACCGCGCAGGCCCCGGGGCTTGCCTGCAGAATAGTGCCCTGACTGTCAGCAATAATCAGGTGGTCATGAGAGGACTCCAGCAGGACCGCCAGTACGGCATGATCGATGGCGGCATCGGATGAAACAGTGCTGCAAAAAGGATCGGCAGACATGTTGGCTCCTGGATAATTCAGGTTCGAATCACCATACAACACTGAATCAGACGCTGTATCAAAGTGATTCAGAATTGAATCACCAATTTTCATACCTCCTTGTTTTAAAAGCTTGTTCTGGAGTGGCACGGTTCGTGCAATGTTTCACGACACCGAGATCCATTGACCAGGAAATCACCATGCCCAAGACACGTTTCAATCAGCCGCTGGGGGGTAATGACATGCCTCGCTTTGGTGGCCCGGCCACCATGATGCGCCTGCCGACCCAGAAAAGCGCGCAGGGCCTGGACGCCGCTTTTGTCGGGATACCCATGGACATCGGCACTTCCAATCGCCCCGGCACCCGTTTCGGGCCGCGTCAGATCCGTGACGAATCACGCATGCTGCGTCCCTTCAACATGGCCACCCGTGCCGCGCCTTTCGAGAGCCTGCAGATTGCTGATATCGGAGATGTACCGATCAACACGTTCGATCTCAAAAAAAGTGTTGCCATCATCGAGCGCTGGTACGACGAGTTGCTGACCCATGACGTCAAGCCGCTGACGCTGGGCGGCGATCACACGATTGCCCTGCCCATCCTGCGCGCCATGGCCAAAAGGCACGGCCCGGTGGGGCTGGTTCATGTGGATGCCCATGCCGACATCAATGACCAGATGTTCGGCGAGGAGATCGCCCACGGCACGCCCTTTCGCCGCGCCGTCGAGGAAGGCCTGCTGGACTGCCAGCGCGTGGCTCAGATCGGTCTGCGCGGCACCGGTTACAGCGCCGAGGAGTTCGACTGGGGCCGTGAGCAGGGCTTTCGGGTCGTGCCGGCCGAGGAGTGCTGGCACCAGTCGCTGACACCGCTGATGGCCGAAATTCGAGAGAAGGTAGGCGGCGGGCCGGTCTATGTCACCTTTGACATCGACAGCCTGGACCCGGCCTATGCGCCCGGCACCGGCACCGTCGAGATCGGTGGCCTGACCATTCCTCAGGCGCTGGAGATCATCCGCGGGCTCAAGGGGCTGGATATTGTCGGCTGTGACCTGGTCGAGGTATCGCCCCCCTATGACCCACATGGCCAGACCGCCGTGGTCGCGGCCAACCTGATGTTTGAAATGCTCTGCGTATTGCCTGGTGTGGCCTACCGCTGAATCCTGCGCCGTTCACCGACTCGACAACAACAAGCAGACCGTCCACGGGGCGGCAGGACAAGACTCATGTGGTTCGATCTGATCGTGATTGCCGTGTATGCGCTAGTCATGCTCGCCCTGGGGGCGTGGGGCATGCGTCGCGCCCGCAGCAGCGATGACTATCTGGTAGCCGGGCGCCGACTGGGCCCGGGGCTTTACCTGGGCACGCTTTCGGCCGTGGTCCTGGGCGGGGCATCGACCGTGGGCACCGTCCAGCTGGGCTATACCTACGGCCTGTCGGGGCTGTGGCTGTGTGCGGCACTGGGTACCGGTCTGATCGTATTGAGTCTGGCGCTGGCCACCCCGCTGTCACGCCTGAAGCTTTATACCATCACCCAGCTGCTGGAGCGGCGCTACACGCCGGCGGCCAAAACGGTCAGCTCGGCCGTCATGCTGGCCTACGACCTGATGCTGGCGGTTACCTCACTGATTGCCATCGGCACCCTGATGACCGTGCTGTTTGATCTGCCCGTCTGGGCCAGCGTGCTGATCGGCGGGGCCGTGGTGGTCGTCTACTCCACCATCGGCGGCATGTGGTCGCTGACGCTGACCGATATTGTCCAGTTCGTGATCATGACCCTGGGAATGGTGGGTCTGATGCTGCCTGTCACCGTGCACTATGCCGGTGGCTGGGAGGCCCTGGTCAGCCGCGCCGACCCGGGGCATTTCTCTCTGACCGCCATCGGCTGGGACACCATCGTTACCTACTTCGTGATCTATTTTCTGGGCATCCTGATCGGTCAGGACGTCTGGCAGCGGGTCTTTACCGCCCGCTCGACGAAAGTGGCGCGTCTGGCCGGCGCCAGTGCCGGACTCTACTGCATCGTCTATGGCGTCATCGGGGCGCTGGTCGGCGTGGCGGGCAGCGTGCTGCTGCCCAACCTGGACAATGCCAACAACGCTTTTGCTGCCATTGCCCAGCTGGCGTTGCCGGACGGCCTTCGCGGCCTAATCGTGGCCGCCGCCATGGCCGCCATGATGTCGACGGCCAGCGCCGGCATGCTGGCCGCCTCGACGCTGATGACACGCGATCTGCTGCCGGCCCTGCGGCGACGGCCGCCGGGTGAAGGCATCGGCGGCTATCGCCTGTGCACGCTGGCCATGGGCGCGGCCGTCATCGTGATCTCGCTGATGGTCGACAACGTCGTGGGCGCGCTGACTTTGGCCTACAACCTGCTGGTCGGCGGCATGCTGGTTCCCATCCTCGGCGCCCTGTTCTGGAAGCGCGCCTCCAACACCGGCGCCATTGCCGCCATGATCGCCGGCACTCTGGGCGTTGCTGGCTTCATGATACGGGACGGTCTGCTGGCCAACACCCCGATCTACGCCGGTCTCGGCGCCAGCCTGGCGCTGTTTGTCGTCGGCAGTCTTTTCAGGCCGGATGATGGACGTCCTGTCATCGCAGATGCTGGTTAGAAAGGTGTACCCGGGCGCCTGTGTCATGGCGAGCAGGCGCCACTCGTTTCTCCCCGGCACTGCCCGAAAAAGGACTCATGACGTCGGCTTTCATGCCAATAACGGCCGTGAACCCTGAATGCAGCCGCAGCCGTTATTGAATGCACTCAATATACAGGCACAGCCGCTGCTGTCCGTCTACTCCACTCATGAACTGTTACCATATCGCGATTCCTGCCTCCGGGCGTACCGGTCGTCAGCAGTGACGGCCGGTGCTCGGGCTCCGCCCTCTTCCACCATACATGGGAGACACCGTGCCTCTTCGCGACACCGCCCTGGTACTGGGCGTCATTCTGGTCTGGGCCTTCAACACGATCATGATCAAGCTGGGCCTTGATGAGATGCCGCCACTTTTGATCACCACGCTGCGCTTTATGCTGGTGGCCGCCCTGATCGTACCCTTTACCCGCATTACCCGCGTACAGCTGCCCTGGCTTGTGGCACTGGCGGGTACCTTTGGGTTGATGCACTTTGGTTTTCTGTTTATCGGACTCAACTACACCGAGGTGGGTACCGGCGCGCTGCTGGTGCAGCTGGGCACCCCCTTTGCCACGATCCTGGCGGCGATCTTTCTCAAGGAGCGTTTGACGCTCAATCGCACGGTCGGGCTTTTAGTGTCGCTGTCAGGCGTGGCCGTGCTGGCCGGCGGGCCGACCCTGCCGGGGCCGCTGGCGCTGACCCTTTTGATTCTGAGTGCGCTGGGCTGGGCGATTACCAATCTGATCGTGAAGGTGGCGCCCACGATCGCGCCGTTGACCATGGCCGGCTGGCTGTCGCTGTTTGCCGTGCCGCTGGTGGGGATCGGGTCGCTTTTGTTCGAGCAGTCGCAGTGGCAGGCGATGATCACGGCCGGCTGGCGGGGCTGGGGCGCGGTCATTTACAGCGCAGTGATGTCGTCGATTCTGGCGTATGGCGTCTGGTATACGCTGCTGCGCAAGCATTCGGTGGCGCGGCTGGTCCCCTGGTCGCTGCTCACGCCGGTCTTTGCCGTGGCGCTGGGCGTGGTGATACTCGGCGAGAGCATGGCCCTGAGCAAGCTGGCCGGCGGGGCACTGGTGGTCGGCGGTATCGCGATCATCAATCTGCGCTGGCGCAAGCGGGCGGCGGTCAGCGCAGGCGCCGCCGGTGCTGAGCCGACCCGGGCCTCACAGCAGGAATAGTCAGGCTGGCGGGGCAGCCACCGTTTCCCGCTCGATCAGCGTCGGCACAAAGGGGGACGAGGGTGCCGGCGTGGCGCCATCGATCAGCCTCAAAAGCCGCTCGGCGGCGTTTTGTGCCATCTCTTCCAGCGGCGCATGAACGGTCGTCAGAGCCGGTACCACATGACGCGCGCAGGCCTCATCGTCATAGCCGATCAATGAAATGGTCTGCGGCATCGAGATCCCTTGCGCCCTCAGCACCGCCATGGCGCCCAGTGCCATGTCATCGTTGCCGGCCACCACAGCCGTGACCACCATTTCACGGGCCAGCAGGGTGGCCATGCCCTGCTCGCCGCTGCGCTCGGTGAAATCACCCTCGATGATGGCGTGATCATCTGCCTCGATCCCCTGCTCCCGCAGTGCCCGTCGATAGCCGGCCAGTCTGCCGGCGGCGTCCTGCTGGCGCAGCGGCCCGGTCAGACAGGCAATGTGTCGATGGCCCCGGTCCAGCAGATGGCGCGTGGCCAGGTAGCCGCCGCACTCGTTGTCCAGATGGATACAGTGTTCGGCGATCTCCGGCACCAGCCGGTTGAACACCACCAGCGGCGTATGTGTCGCAAGCGCGGCAAGCGTCTCATTGGAGAGCGCATCGGCGTGCACGATCAGCCCGTCGCAGCGCCGCCCCAGCAGAAAGTCCACCGCCTCCTGCTCGCGACCGGCCTCGCCGCCGCCGGAGGCGACCAGCAAAGAGACATTGGCGCGGCGCAGCGCCGCTTCCAGTGTGGCCATCACCCGGCCCATGAAGGGCCCGGCCAGATGCGAGATCACAAGCCCTACGCCGCCCAGCCGGTTGGAGGCGAGCGAACGGGCAAAGGCGTTGGGGGCGTACCCCATGGCGCTGATGGCGGCCTCGACGCGCGTGCGCGTCTCGACGTTGACCCGCACCTCGCCTTTCATGACGCGCGACACCGTGGCAGGAGACACGCCGGCGCGGGCGGCGACCTCACGAATGGTAGGCATGACGACATCCTTGTGGTTATGAGCTCACTTGACCAGATGCGGCGGGTGACGACAAGCAGAGCCTCTGCCTGCCCGTATGATCGCCCGCCATCAGTTTAACCCAAGGTCGCATAGTGAGATGGCCCTCGACAGATCATCATGAAACCGGTTTCATAAACGCGGGATGACAATGAGGGCATGCCAATGCTGGGAGTGAAGGAGAAGCTGAGCTACGGACTGGGCGACTTTGCCAGTGCCTTCACCTGGGCCTCGCTGTCGCTGTATCTGATGTATTTCTATACCGATGTGTTCGGTATCAGCCCGGCACTGGTGGGCACGCTGTTTCTGGTCACCCGGTTGTGGGACGCGGTCACCGACCCGGCCGTGGGCCTGCTGGCCGATCGCACCCGTACCCGCTTTGGTCGCCTGCGTCCCTATCTGCTCTTTTTCTCGCTGCCGCTGGGGGCAATGCTGGCACTGACCTTTACCACACCGGCGTTGAGCGAGACCGGACGCGTCATCTACGCCTTTGCGACCTACATCGCGCTGATGGGGCTCTATACGCTGGTCAACATCCCCTACTCGGCGCTGCCGGTGTCGATGACCACCGACAACGATGAGCGCCGCCAGCTGACCAACTACCGCATGCTGCTCTCCTACATCGCCTTTGTGCTGATCAGCTACGCCACGCTGCCACTGGTGGAATGGCTGGGCGACGGTGACGAGCAGCGCGGCTTTGCGCTGACCTATACGTTGTATGGCGTGATCACCTTCATCGTCTTTCTGATGACCTTTCGCGGCGTGCGCGAGCGCTACGTGGAGGGCGACAGCGCCAGTAATCCGTTGAAAAGTTTTGCCCACATTGGCCGCGCCCGACCGTTCTGGATCATGTTCGCCACCAGTATTCTGGTCTTTACCCTGACGCTGATGCCGGACTCGGCGGCCATCTACTTTTTCAAGTACTACGTCGGCGAGAGTGCCTCGGTGTCACTGTTTCTGGCCATGGGCTATGCCAGCATGGTGGTAGGGGTGATCGTCAACCAGTTGATCATGCGGCGTTTTTGCAAGCGCCGCGTCATGATCGGCGCCAATCTGGCCTACGCCCTGGCGCTTGCCAGCTTTTTCATGGCCGCCGACATGGGCCAGACGTTCTATTTTGGCGCCTTCATGGCCGCCAAGTTCATCAACGGCATCATTGCCCCTACCATGTGGGCCATCGTGGGCGATATCGCCGACTACGTGGAATACAAAAGCGGACACCGCGCGACCGGCACCACCACCAGCGCCGTCACCTTCAGTCAGAAGTTCGGCATGAGCATCGGCGGATTGCTGACCGGCGTGCTGTTCACGACCTACGGCTATACCCCCAATACCGAGCAGAGCGAGACCGTGCTGGTGCTGATCAAATCCATGATGAGCGTTCTGCCGGCCCTTGGTGCGCTGGGCGTGGCGGCACTGATGCTGATCTACCCGCTGGGGGATCGCCGCATGGCCGAGATCCGCACGGCCAAGCCCACGGCGGCGTAGCGCATCCACATCTCCCAATCATCCGACCGACGAGGAAGCAATATCATGCGCAACCTGAAAAGCCTGATCGAACAGATGACGCTGGAGGAGAAGGCCGGCCTGTGCTCGGGCGATAGCTTCTGGCGTACGAAGGCCGTCGAGCGCCTGGACATTCCCGCAATCAACCTCTCCGACGGACCCCACGGGCTGCGTGCTCAGGGTGAGGATCAGGACCACCTTGGGGTGAACGAGAGCAAGCCGGCCACCTGCTTCCCTACGGCCGCCGGCCTTGCCAGCTCCTGGAATGTTGAGCTTCTCGAGCAGCTCGGTGCCGCGCTGGGGGATGAAGCCCAGGCCGAAGGGCTGCACGTCGTGCTGGGACCGGGCGCCAACATCAAGCGCTCGCCGCTGTGCGGGCGCAACTTCGAGTACTTCTCGGAAGATCCGCTGCTCTCCTCGCACCTGGCGGCCGCTCATATTCGGGGCACTCAATCGCGCGGCGTGGGCAGCTCGCTCAAGCACTTTGCCGCCAACAATCAGGAGCATCGCCGCATGTCGGTGGATGCGCGAATCGATGAGCGCACCCTGCGCGAGATCTACCTGGCCAGTTTCGAGTACGCCGTGAAAACGGCGCAGCCCTGGACGGTGATGTGTGCCTACAACCGGCTCAACGGCGAGTACTGCAGCGAACACCGCCGGCTTTTGACCGATATCCTGCGCGACGAGTGGGGTTTCGAGGGCTATGTGGTCTCCGACTGGGCGGCGGTCAACGAGCGTGTGCCGGGGCTTGCCGCCGGCATGGAACTCGAGATGCCGGCCTCCGGCGGTGAACGCGACGCGCAGATTGTGGCCGCCGTGCAGAACGGCCAGCTGGAAGAGGCGGTGCTGGATCTTGCCGTCGAGCGGCTGCTGCGTGTCACCTTCAAGGCCGCCGATGCCCGCCTTGAAAACGCCTCGTTCGACGCCGAGGACCACCACCAGCTGGCCCGTCGCATTGCCCGTGAGAGCATGGTGCTGCTGCAAAACGATGGCACCCTGCCGCTGGCCAACGAGCGCCGCGTGGCCGTGATCGGTGAATTTGCCGAGCGCCCGCGCTATCAGGGTGGCGGCAGCTCACACGTCAACGCCACCCGCGTCGAGCCATTGCTGGAAGCGCTCGAGACCCGCGGCGCGAGCTTTGACTATACCAAAGGCTTCGAGATCGACCGCGACGCCCCCGATCAGCAGCTCGAACAGGAAGCCGTCCAGCGCGCGCGCGATGCAGACGTTGCCGTGCTGTGTCTGGGGCTGCCCGACCGTCACGAGTCGGAAGGCTATGACCGCACCCATCTGAATCTGCCGGCCAATCAGCTCGCCCTGATCGAGGCGGTCACCGCCGCCCAGCCCAACACCGTGGTGGTGCTGGCCAACGGCGCGCCGATCGTGATGCCCTGGGCCGGCCGGGTCAGCGCCATCCTGGAAGGCTATCTGGGCGGCCAGGCGGTAGGCGCCGCGGTAGCCGATCTGCTCTATGGCGAGGTCTCACCCAGCGGCAAGCTGGCCGAAACCTTCCCGCAGCGCCTTGAGGACAACCCGGTCCATCTCAGCTTCCCCGGCGAAGGCGATGTGGTGCGCTACGGCGAGGGCATCTTCGTGGGCTATCGCTACCACGATACCCAGGACGTCGCGCCCCTTTTCCCCTTCGGCCACGGGCTGAGCTACAGCCGCTTTGACTACGCCAACCTGACGCTTTCCGCCGACACCTTTAGCGGCGATGAGCAGCTTACGGTGAGTCTCGATGTCACCAACAGCGGCGAACGCGAGGCCAGCGAGATCGTGCAGCTCTATTTGAGCGATCAAACGCAGACCGTACCGGTGGCGGCGCAGGCGCTGCGCGGCTTCGACCGCGTAACGCTCGCGCCGGGCGAAACGGCCCGGGTCGAGATGACACTCGCGCGTCGGGACTTCTGCTGGTACGACGCCGAACGCGCCGACTGGCGCCTGCCCACCGGCAGCTTCGAAGTTCGCGTTGGCGCCTCCTCGCGGGATATTCGCCTGAGCCGGTCCACCGAGGTGCACGGTGACGAGACGCCGCTGGCGGCGATCGATCGCAACACTCTGCTGGGTGATCTGCAAACGCATGAGAGCGCTGCTCGGGTACTGCGCGAGCATCTTGCCGACCTCGCCGAGGAGCTGCCCATGCTCAATAGCCTGATGGACAAGGGCGGCGATAATGATCTGATGGACGCCATGGGTCGTTACCTGCCGCTGCGCGCCCTGATCTCGTTTTCGAGCTTCACCGAGGCACGCCTTGACGCTCTGCTCAAGGACCTGAAGGCACTGGCGTAACCTTTTGTACCGCTGCCAATGACGGCTTGGGTTCTCCCTGTAATAACTGTATATTTAAACAGTACTCAGGGAGGACCCGGGCATGTCGAGTGGACCCATTACCGGCCGCGGCGCCAGCGGCAATCTGCATCACCGCTTCGATCGCATCCGCATCGAGGCGGTCGATGACGGCTGGTGGCAGGCGGATACACCTGCCAGCCACGCCACCGAGGTGCGCCCGGAACACAGCCGCACGGCGATCTCGCGCAACCAGTCACCGGACATGCCCTTTTCAAGCTCGCTCAACCCCTACCGGGGCTGCGAGCACGGCTGCATCTACTGCTTTGCCCGCCCCTCGCATGCGTACTGGGATCTCTCCCCGGGCCTTGATTTCGAAACGCACCTGATTGCGCGCACCAATCTGCCGGCACTGCTGGCCGAGGAGCTGGCGCACCCCGGCTACGTCTGCGAACCCCTGGCACTGGGCGCCAATACCGATCCTTATCAGCCCATCGAGCGCCAGCACCAGTTGAGCCGCCAGCTCCTTGAAGTGCTGCTGCGCCATCGCCATCCGCTGACCATCACCACCCGCAGTGCGCTGATCCTGCGCGATCTCGATCTGCTCGAGGCGCTGGCCCGCGAGCGGCTGGTGCGGGTGTTTATCAGCTTCACCACGCTGGACAGTGATCTCAAGCGGGTCATGGAGCCACGCGCCGCCTCACCAAAGGCGCGGCTGAAGGTTATTCGCACCCTGCGCGAGGCGGGCGTGCCGGTCGGCATCATCACCGCCCCGATGATTCCCATGATCAACGACCGGGAACTGGAAAAACTGCTGCAGGCCGGCCGTGACGCCGGCGCCACCAGCGCCGGCTATACACTTTTGCGCCTGCCTCATGAGGTGCGCCCCCTGTTCGAGCAGTGGCTTTGCGAGCACTTTCCCGATCGGGCCGAGCACGTCATGAGCCTGATCCGCCAGACCCGCGGCGGGCGTGACTACGACAGCCGCTTCGGCCATCGCCTGCGCGGTGAAGGCCCCTTCGCCGATCTGCTCGCCCAGCGCTTTCGACTGGCCATCCGCCGGTTCGGGCTCAATCGCCGCCGTGAGGAGGAGCGACTCGATACCACGCGATTTGCGCCACCTCATCAGCAAATCGCTCTGTTTTAACGACAACAATATCAAAGGGAGGTTATCCGCCATGCCTGCTGCCACCGCTTACGCCGAGCTGCCGATCGATATGCCCAGCCCCGCGCTGCGCTATCACCGCTTTGGCTCACCGCTGGAAGTGTTGCATCTGGAGCCTCGGCCCGATGGTCCGCTGGAGGATGATCAGATGCGCGTGCGCATGACCTGCTCGCCCATCAACCCTTCGGATCTGATTCCGATTGCCGGCATCTACCGTCATCGCATCGCGCCGCCGCTGGTGGCCGGCCATGAAGGGGTCGGTGTGGTGACCAGGGCACAGGGTCCATGGCGGGCTCTCGAGGGGCGGCGAGTGCTGCCGCTGCGCGGCCCCGGTACCTGGCAGCAGACGCTGGACTGCGACCCGCGCCTGGCCATTGCCGTACCCGACGATATTCCCGATCACGTGGCGGCGCGGGCCTGGATCAACCCGATGACGGCCATGACAATGCTGCAGCGCTGGCCGGTCGATGGATGCGATGTGCTGCTGACTGCGGCCGGCTCCAACTGCGCGCGGCTGCTGGCGCAGTGGGCGCTGTGCTGCGGGGCGCGCTCGGTGACCGGTATCTGTCGCAGCGCCCATCACCGCGAGGCGCTGACCGAGATGGGCGTACACGTGCTGGATCAGGACGATCACGACGCCATTGATGCCGCCGCCGGGCGCGCCGGACGCATTTTTGACGCCACCGGCGGGCGGCTGGCCGACCGATTGCTGACCCACATGCCCGCTGACGGCGTGTTCGTCACCTACGGGCTGCTCTCCGGTGTGCCCATCAGCCCGCAGCGCATGAGTGCGCGCGTGCGCCGCTTTCATCTGCGCGATCACATCAGGGGGCTGGAGCACACCGAGTGGCAGGCAGGCTTTGAAACGCTCTGGGCCCTGCTGCGCGACGTCAACATGGCGCCGGTGCAGCATTTCCGGCTTGCTGACTGGCGCCAGGCGCTGCTCTGGCATGACAGCCATCCGGGCATGAAAACCATGCTGACGCTTTCCTGACCGCGCCGGCCTTCCAACCGTGCAACATCGCCGTAAAAGACCGGCATAAAAAAGGGCCGCCCCTGTCGGGCGGCCCTTTTGCGATCACACACGTTACCGGGATGACTCAGTCGCCGCTGATGGTCTCGACGCTGATCACTTCCGGCGGCTCGACCGGTGTCAGGCGACGCACCTGATCCGACTGTATGCGCTCACGATACTCGAGCGGCTCAAGCGATTGCGGCTGGCCACTTTCCAGCGCGCGCTCGATGGCTGCCATGATGCGCACATCGCGCAGGCCTTCCGTGCCGTCGGCTTCGGGGTCGATATCGTTGAGAATGCAGTGGGAGAAGTAGTCGGTCTGACCGCCGAACTGCTCCACCGGGCCGGGCGAATGGGCCGTGGTCTCGCCATCAACGCTCAGGTCATAATCGATCGACACCGTCGGGCCGAACATGTAGCTGGGGCGCGAGAACAGCGCGCCGCGCTCGCCGATGACCGACAGGTGGTTGTGGCCGCTGGTGGCGTAGCTGACAAAAAACTGGGCCAGTCGACCCTCGGCAAAGCGCAGGCTGACGCTCACGCTGTCGTCACAGGTATAGTCGCGCCCCGGCGTGTTGTCGCTCATGGCGCTGACCTCGACCGGCTCGGCGCCGAACAGATGGCGTACCGCGTTGATCGGATAGGCGCCCATGTCGGGCACGGGACCTGCCCAGTAGCCGTGCAGGGCGCGGTGGTTTTTCGAGTTGAGATCCTGGGTGAGCTGCGAGGAGAACGACCGCGGCGCGCCGATGGTACCCTCACGCATGTGCCGAATCATCTCGAGTGTGCCCGGCTCGTGGTGCAGCCGGTAGGCGACCATCAGTTTGGCGTTGCCGCGCTCGGCGGCCTCGATCATCGCCTCACAGTCCTCGACGCTGGTCGCCATCGGCTTTTCCAGCAGCACATGAATGCCGGCTTCCAGCGCCGGCACGGTGTCCTGGCGATGGCGAAAGTTGGGCGTGGCGACATAGACGGCATCGATCTCGCCGGAATGTAAAAGCGTTTCGTAGTCGTCGTAGCCGTAGACCTTGAGGTTATAGCGCTTGCTCAGCACCTCGGCCTTTTTCGGATCGCCGGTGACCAGCGCCGTCATCTCCGAGTTGTCGCTGGCCGCGATGCCCGGCATGAACGCACCCTGTGAAATTTCTCCGCCGCCGAGGACGGCGTAGCGCACTTTTCCCTGTGCCATGTAAGCTCCTGAGCCATTCGTCAATGAAAACGAGTCCTCCAAGCCTGGCGCAGGGCGCCGGAACTGTCAGGCACAACCATAATATTCATCATGGCGCATCAAACCCCTCACCCGGCCCGGCTGACGCCGGCATCGCCACGGGTCAGATCATCGATCATCACCTGGTTGCGCCCGGCGCTTTTGGCGCGATAGAGCGCGGCATCGGCGGCTTCAAACAGCCGGGTGGTATCGCACGTTTCAGCGTACCCCAGCGCCACCCCGATGCTGACGGTGACCACACCGGCCGTCGTGCTGTGATGATGCATCATGGACAGACCCTGAACGCTGGCCCGCAGGCGCTCGGCATAGGGTGCAAGCGCTGCGCCGGTCATGCCGGTCACGAAGATGGCAAACTCCTCTCCCCCGATACGACCGGCACGCCCGTGCGGCTCGGCGGCCGCGGCCAGCGCCTGTGCCACGCGCCGCAGCGCCCGGTCGCCGGCGGCGTGGCCGTAGTGGTCGTTATAGGCCTTGAAGCTGTCGATATCGATCATGGCCATGGCCACCGGCGCTCCTGGCGCCATTCGTTCGAGATCACTGGCAAGGCCTGCGTGAAAGCCGCGTCGATTGGCAAGCTCGGTCAAGGGATCAAGCGCGGCCAGACGACCAAGCATATCGCGCTGTTCGGCGAGCTGGCGCTTGCGACGCTCCTCACGGGTGATGAGCAGAAAGTGGCGACGGCGCTCGTTTTCAAGCGTCCGGTGGGCAAACAGCGCCGGGCCGATGATGACAATGGCGATCATCAGATTGTGAATTTCAAGCACCGGCAGTCTGAGCGGGCCATGGGCGATCGCTGCCGACTGAATCAACACCACAATGACAGCCAGTATCATCACCAGACGCAGGGGCAGCGCCATGCTGATGACCATCGCCATCAACACGGCGTAGTTGGCAAACACGAACCCCAGCGCGTTGACGGAGCTGGAAAGCACCATCAACACCGCCAGCATCGCCACCGCAAGAAGATGAAAGCCACAGGTCACGCACTGCTGAACGATCAGCGGGCCACGCGCGCGGTGCAGCCAGTAGAGCACCGCAAGGCCCAGTGGCAGTACGACGCCAAGGCGAAGGGTCAGGGCCAGCCGTATCCGGTCGGGCACGGCGAACCAGTCCCCGGGGGCAAAGGCAACATAAAACACGAGGCCGATGATCACGGAGACCGACAGGGCACGCTGACGCGCCGCCCGGGTGCTGGCGGCAAACGCACTCATCTGCTCGGCCGGCAGGGTGACACGCCCGAACCACCCCTCGCCTTCCAGCGCCCGATCCAGCTCAGTGGCCTCTTCCTGCATGGTGGATTCCATTGTTCCTGGCACCTGCCTGCAGTTGTTTGAGTTGTTCGCCACGGCCACGACGGTGACCTTATCGCATCACTGAAAGGCATCCGCTTCAGTGCGGCGAACCAGACAGGTTTGAAAGGTTATCGACCGGGCGCCTGTGCGCTTGAGCACCCATGCGGGCCGCGACATTAACTGGTTGTGAAGAGCGATACCTTTAAAGAGTTTCTATCCACGCGACCCGTGCGGGCCGCGACAGCCAGATCGGTGACGGGCACCGGCTCGCCGAACGTGTTTCTATCCGCGCGACCCGTGCGGGCCGCGACATGCCACCATGTCGTACGCGGCAACAAGTGGGCGTTTCTATCCGCGCGACCCGTGCGGGCCGCGACTTCGTTTGCGCGGTCACGCCGGACGACGAGCCCAAGTTTCTATCCGCGCGACCCGTGCGGGCCGCGACGACGGCGGTCAGGTCGGCGTGTGGTTGGTCGTGCAGTTTCTATCCGCGCGACCCGTGCGGGCCGCGACGCGGTCGCCGGTACGCGCTGCTGTCCGAGTCCGAGTTTCTATCCGCGCGACCCGTGCGGGCCGCGACTCAGCAGATATTAGGTTGGCAGTCGCTGCATTGTTTCTATCCGCGCGACCCGTGCGGGCCGCGACGAGATTAACGCCATCCTTGAGCGCAAGGTTTCTGTTTCTATCCGCGCGACCCGTGCGGGCCGCGACCCGCTGACCTTCAATCTCTTTGATAATCCAGTCAGTTTCTATCCGCGCGACCCGTGCGGGCCGCGACACGAACGTGCCGATCGTCCTGGGCATGAGCGGGTTTCTATCCGCGCGACCCGTGCGGGCCGCGACTGCCGGCAAGGTCATGGTGGCCGAGGCCGGCATGTTTCTATCCGCGCGACCCGTGCGGGCCGCGACTTGCCAATACAAGGGCTGAGCTCTAGCTAGTGCATAGTTTCTATCCGCGCGACCCGTGCGGGCCGCGACGCGGTCCTCGGCGCTCCACTGCTCGTTGTCGTAGTTTCTATCCGCGCGACCCGTGCGGGCCGCGACGAGGCCATACGCCAGCATGCGCAGCGCGGCGCTGTTTCTATCCGCGCGACCCATGCGGGCCGCGACCTTCGATGTGGTCGATAGCACGCAGATTTGGCCGCGTTTCTATCCGCGCGACCCATGCGGGCCGCGACAGGTACAGACGATGAACGTTCTCCGCACGCTGCACGTTTCTATCCGCGCGACCCATGCGGGCCGCGACGGCTGCGATACGTGCAGGGGCGAATGCCGTTCGAGTTTCTATCCGCGCGACCCATGCGGGCCGCGACGTCTGGCGCTTCGATTCTTATACCACCTTCTTCCAGTTTCTATCCGCGCGACCCATGCGGGCCGCGACTTGTCTGGGTCAAATTCGACGGTCGCCGTAATATCGTTTCTATCCGCGCGACCCATGCGGGCCGCGACCTCTGGCCTACGGTTCCGGTGACGAAACGCGCATTGTTTCTATCCGCGCGACCCATGCGGGCCGCGACCACCTCCCTGCATTCGTGTTTGCCCTGCTGGCCAGGTTTCTATCCGCGCGACCCATGCGGGCCGCGACTGTCTGCCCGTCCCTCGAGCGCATCGTTGCGGCGGATTTCTATCCGCGCGACCCATGCGGGCCGCGACCGAGTCGCCCGATGCAGTAGCGCACGTCGATGACGTTTCTATCCGCGCGACCCATGCGGGCCGCGACCTGTACCAGCACGCTATATCTGATCATGCCAGTGTTTCTATCCGCGCGACCCATGCGGGCCGCGACTGTCGGCATTGCCGAACACGCTGCCGTAGCCACTGTTTCTATCCGCGCGACCCATGCGGGCCGCGACCCTTGCCGGCGCTGGCCTGTTCATAAGCGTCCAGGTTTCTATCCGCGCGACCCATGCGGGCCGCGACCATCGACGCCAGGTGCGTTGTCTGTCGAGCCGCAGTTTCTATCCGCGCGACCCATGCGGGCCGCGACTGCCTACTCATAACGCATTGTCGGAATTGAGAAAAGCCCCCGATTTTGGCGAACCCGATACGAGCACGCCCTCTCAAGGCAAAGTACTTTTCAAAACATCGTTCAAGTAATTAACAATCAGGATGTTAAAGAGCTGCGAACCTGACGGGAAAAAGCGGAACGCTTGCGGTTCGCAGAGAAAGGCAGAAGGTTTAGAAAACCAGTGGGCCGTTCATGTCCAGGGCAGGTTTGGCACCGATATGCTCAATACGTCGCTGCCAGTTACGGCCCAGAAAATAAAAGCGCAGACTGTCGACCTCATCATCGATCATGTCGATCAGCGTCTGGCGCAGTCTGACCCATTGATCCGGGTCGACCTCGATTTCGAAAACGGAGTATTGTACGCGCTGGCCAAAGTCCCGACACACTTTTGAGACACGTCGTAACCGACGAGTACCGCCTTCCGAAGTCACGCTAACGTCATAGCTGACCAGTACGAGCATGCAGCACTCCGCTTTATTTCCAGAGAAAGGGTGGGTAGGCGTCCAGGTCGCCACGCAGGTGTCGTGCCAGCAACTGCGCCTGAAGATGGGGCAGCATGCCGATCGGCGATTTTTCATCGATAAAAGCGTGATGCAGTTCTTCGCGCTTGCGCTCCTGATAGGCCGTTAGCACGGTCTTTCGCGCGTCATCTGTTAATGTCACGCCACCGCTTTCGGCAACCGCGAAATCCTTTTCTCTTAGCTGACGTCGATTAATTAGTGACAGCGCAAGGCGATCGCCCAGAAGCGGTCGAAACTCTTCTGCCATGTCCAGAGCAAGGCTTGGGCGCCCGGGTCGATCACGATGTAAAAAGCCCACAGCCGGATCAAGCCCCACGCCTTCCAGCGCCGAACGGCAATCGTGCGTTAACAGCGTGTAGAAAAAGGACAGCAGCGCATTGATGCGATCTCGTGGTGGGCGACGATTGCGGCCGTTAAAGCGAAAGCCTTCGCCGTCATGTCGGATCAGATGATCAAAAATACTGAAATAAACCTGTGCGGCCTCGCCCTCCAGCCCGCGAAGCGTATCTGTCGACTCGGCATGTAGAAGATTGCGGGCAATACGACTCATCCGTTTGCGCGCCTGCTCGAGCTGTAAACGAGGCCCTTCTTCAAGCTTTGCGCCGTAGTCTCGCAAACCGCGCGCCAGAACGGCCCTCTGATTGTGTACCTTGCCGATCAAAAAACTGCGCACCACTTCAATACAGCGCTCATGGTTATCACTGACCCTGTACTGGGTGCGCCTGAGTAAAACATTGCCGGAGACCGGTCCTTCGATGCGGGCCAGAAATTTCCCCTGCGGTGAGAGATGCGTGATGGTAACGCCCTGCTCGGCGCAAAAGCCCATCAATGGTGGCGACACCAGCACACGTCCAAAGCAGACCAGTGACTCCAGCATGTGGATTGGAAGTCGGGCACGCTCCTTGCCATCTACCTGCATCACAATATTGGCACCCTCCTTCTTCATCCAGGCGCCATCGGTCGTGATATAAAGCGTATTGAGCTGGCGTCGCATGGTCAGTCGTCCCCGAGATTCTCAAGCTGGCGTACCAGCCATCGCCCGGCTGAACGTTGTTTGCCCATGACCTGTGGCTGACAAAGCTCGATCAGCGAGCACTGATCGCAGCGTTTTGCCTCATAGACTGCCAGAGGCGTGATATTGGTTTCGAACAGTCGGCGTACGCCGTCAATAACCTCCAGCGTCAGGGCTCTGAGCGTCTCATCAAAATCGACGGTTTTGCGACGACGGCTTTTCCCGTAAAAAAGTGCTCCTTCCTGCACGACCACGTCTCGCATCTCTTCAATACAGAGCGCCTGCGCACAAAGCTGAACTTCATCAGCGCGATGCGCCTTGGGTCGACCGCGCTTGTACTCGATCGGACGAATGGCCATGGGCTCCTGTCGCTCATCGAACTCCACCACATCCGCCACACCGGTCAGCCCCAACGCTTCATGCGCCAACGGTAGTGCCATGGCGGTATGTACACCACGGCGCCGCTCAAGCCCAGGACGATCGGCACGTTCGTGAAGAATGCGCCCCTCGGCGGTATAGCGGTTCTCTGCCCACTGCTGCTCGAGATGAATCAACGCACACTGACGCGGGCAGAACAGGTAATGCTGCAATGCCGACAGCGGTATCAGGCGGATGTCATCTTCCATAAGAACAGGTTACAGCCGTTCTTCGACGCTGACGCCAGCGGGGATGGCCTCGCGGTCGATATCCACCGCGTAATCCTGAAAGCGCCGTGCCGGTGTATCCGCCTCCCCTTCAACACGCGAGACCGTAACGCTGTCAAACAAGCGGTGCGCCGGGGCATTGCCCATCGCATGATCATGCTTGAAGACAATCAGCTTGCGCGCCGACATCTCGCCGCGCGCAGCAGAGCGGTCATGCTCGAACATGTTGATCAGCGAGCGCCACAACAGTTCAAGATCGTCTTTTGAAAAGCCGGTGCGCTCTGCAAGCTTTGCCGAGACATAGCCGTGCACGCGGTAAAGACCGTAAGGAATGATGTGCTTGCGCCCCATGGTGCGCTCTTTTTCAAGATCCTTTTCGTTGGTCACGGCCATGCGCGTAATGGAAACCTCCATCGGCACGACCGGATCAATCGAACTGGCGAACGCCAGCTGAACCGGCCCGCGTACCTGACCGGAGTTGACCTCGGTCGTCATCACGGCACCAAAGGTGCGTACGTCAAAGAAGTTGTCACACATCCAGCCGGTCAGTTCGCGTGCCTTCGCCTGATCCTTTGGCAGCTTCTTGGCCTCATGCTTGAGCCCGATCGCGTCGTAGGCCTTTTTGTGCTGATTGTTAAGGACCGACTTTTCCTGCATGTAGATGGCATGTCCAGCCTCGTCTTCCTTTTCAAGCGCGACATAATTGCGGATCTTGCGCTTGAGACAGACATCGGTCACCAGCCCCTGGTTGGTCTCGGGGTCCAGCCGTGGCAGATTGCCGGCATCCGGATCGCCATTGGGATTGCCGTTGATCACATCGAACAGCAGGACGAATTCGTAGCGGTTGGCGATGGCAGTCATGCCTCTTCTCCCTGTGTGGTGGCGTCTTCTGTTGAGGTATCGGTATTGCGCCTGGCAAAACGTGCCTGTGTCTGGTGGTAGTACCCGATGGCAAAACGCCCCTGGTCCTCGATTTTGAGGCTTTTGGGAAAGCGCTCCCCCAGTCCACCAATGATGCTGGTCATTTCACGCTCAATGACGGTAGCCAACCCACCCTTTTCATTTTTGCGCATGTTGGAAATATGGTGCTGTACGTTGCGCAAAAGCATTGGAAACACACTGGCCGGTGTTGCTGAAGCCGCACCGTAATAGCGATCACGAATGGTGGCATTGAGCTTATCGCCCAGCGCACCGCGCTGAGCACGCTCCAGCTCGGCAAAAAGCCGCCCGAGCAGGTAGCCGGGGTGGGTAGAGTGCGGGTCGAGACTCACGGGAACCTCCAGAGATGAAAGACAAGATGACGCAAGGCGTGTAGTTCGGGACAGGACTGCCTTGCAAAGCGCAACGCGAATACCACTGATGTCGCCATCGTTGCGAAAGCGCATGACCAGATGACTCAAAAGCGACTGTGGATAGCGCTGACCGGTAAAAATGGCTCGCGCCATTTCACCGGCCAGCTGGGGTGGAATATCTTCGGCTTTTGCCTTGCCGTCGCGGCTGGGGGCGGTGGCATACAACAGCCGCCACAGTGGTGGTAGCGCTCCTTTCCAGGGTGACGGCGTCAGCGCCAGGTCCTGCTGATGCTGTGCGACATGACGCGTCAGCTGCTCCAGCGTGTTGACGCACCACAAACGCACGGAAAGCCTCGCCGCATTCGGTGCCAGCCCGAGTACAAAAAATTCGGTGTCTCCCTGCAGGCCGAGATCGGTATCTGCCAGCGCGCTGCCATGCGCGATGCGCTCAAGCGCCGTTTTCAGGCGAGCGGCTTCCTGCTCATCGGTGGGAGGCTCATTGAGAATGGAGAAGAAAAAGGTTTCCGCCTTCTCGGCCTGAGCAGCGTCCCCGGCATTGGCCCAGAATACGACCGTGGCGTCGCCGACCTGCAGACGCTGGTGGTTGTCACTGTCGCGACGCAACAGGTAATTAAGCGCCGTGGCGTATCCAAAAATGGCCTTTTTCGAAATGGCCGCGTTGGCCTGCCCTTTCTGGCCATAGGACTCATAGGCGTCGCTATTAAAAGAAACGAGCGAGGCCCCCGAACTTTGGGCCCCATTAACCTCTCGAATTGCAGGATGGCCAGTACCCAGTGGTGCTACCTCCCCGGTGACCAGACACTGCCCCATTACACCTTCATCGCTTTCCATCGCCGCTGCCCAGCGCTGCTGCGCCTCGGGATGCTGATGCAGGAAATGCCGCTCACCGTCGAGACGAAAGACCACGTTGCTGTCCAGTACGTCGTCGCTATAACCGGCAAGGGCCTTTAGCTGATCAGGCGCCCAGTCTTCCATCAATCCGAGAAAAGCGTTGAGTTCCAATGCTTCGCTTCCCGCCAGCAGTTCTCGCTGACGTGTCCTGAAAGCGTCATGCTCTTCAGCAAGACGCTTGCCCTCGCCTGCGGTGACTCCCAGTGCATAAGCCGTCTTGTCCCACAGCCCATAAGCATGGATACCCGAAGTACGGCGCTTGTCGACCGGCACCTGCATCGAGCGCGGCCGCGGCTTTTTGCCGGAAGTGTCGCGCAGATCGTCAATCTGCAGCGGCACGCCATCGCGAGAGAACACCAGCGCAAAGCTGATCTTTTCACTGCTGAACCCGGGAGCTGGCACCCTGCCCTGCTCGGCCAGACGCTGGTAATACGCATTGAGTCTGGAAAGGATCATGCCAGCGCCTCCGCAAAGGGCGGGACATCGATGACGCCATCGTGCATGCGGGCGCGATAAAAGCGTGGCGTTTTGCCATTGGCGAAATCGATATCATGCAACATGAAGCCCAGATCGCGCTCACCACAGAGTGCATCATTGATCGAGGGCATCTGGTCATCCTGCTCGATCAGCTCAAAACTGGCGGGAAACTCTCGCGTGCCCAGACACGGCATGTGAAAGCACTGCCCCTTCCGGGCACGGCGATTGAAGATATCCAGGTGCTTGCCGGGCGTGTCGCTGTCATCAGCACGTGCGGTGAACTCAAAATGGGCCTCAATGACGTAGCCCACGTCCCGCAAAATGGTCGAGGCACGCTGCTGGCGATTTTGATCGACGAAGTAATGCACCTCATCAACACGTCCGCTCTTGATCCCCTTGCTGACCGTCCCCGCAGGCAGCTTGCCGGCTACCTCGTTACGGCGAATCGATTCAAAACGCACGGGTTTGAGCACATGAATGCGGTCTACACACCACCGGATGGCCGGTTTCCAGTGGATGGCTTCCAGAATGCCGCGGGCGGCCGAGGGCGTGATGACATCATAGGAAAACCGTTCGGTTTTCAGCTCCGGTCGGGTAAAACAGGCTCGCTCGCCCCAGATATGCAGCCGGACACCGATGCTCATTGATGGATCCTCGAAATGGTTTCATTAACGGTCGATACGCTCACCACAGGTTTGACTCGGCTGCTCGAAAGCCTGGTTCCTGCCAGTTCAGGCCTGATTGCTGGCTGTAGAGGTTGTCGTTCAGCTCACCGGGATGCTCGTCGAGCAGCACCACAAACTGCTCGCCGAACTTCTCCTGCTCGACGGCAGCAATCACGCCGGCCTGTTCCAGCGCACGAAAACCCTGCTGCGGTACCTGTACGGTATAGGGCTGTAGCGCACGCGCCACGGCGCCTGCGGTCTCGACCCATGACAGCCGGTTGATCGCCTCTCTTGCATCCTGATCAAAGGGAATAATGACGCTACGCTGGGTGTTCTCGATCAGACGATATTTCTGCTCCAGCGTCTCAAAAGGCAGGCCATCCAGACGTCCCTGCTCGATCATCGGCAGCAGGCCGTGTCGATCCAGCGTCTGATCCTGTTGCCAGTAGAGCAGGCGGAAATAGGCTTCGATGGCGGCGGGCGACAGCGGATCATCGCCGTGGCTGCGCAGTACTTCCCGTGTGGTCTGAGCGAACTGCCTCAATTCCGGCGGCGGCGTCCAATCCTCGTTGAGCGTGACGAAAATGCGCACCTCACTGTCTGCAGCGGCACGCTTGCCTTCCCGGTTACAGCGTCCTGCGGCCTGGGCGATCGAATCAAGACCCGCCTCGGCACGCAGCACGCGGGGGAAATCGACATCGACGCCGGCTTCGATCAAGGAGGTCGAGATCACCCGACAGGGGTGGCCAGCAGACAGCGCCTTGCGAATGTTGGTCAATACCTGACGGCGATGAACGGCACACATGGCCGTGGTGAGATGAAATGCCCCCGGCTGATCCGCAATGGATTCAAACAGCGCGCGTGCATGACGCCGGTTATTGACGATACAAAGTACCTGCTCGATATCCAGCAGTTCCCTTCGCAGCGCTTCATCATCAAGCGTACCGATATGATGCACGGTGACCCGCTCAAGCTGGCGATAGAGAAGCTCGGGATCCGGCGCGAGCTCGCGCAGGTTACGCAGACCGCCGGTAAAACTGCGTTCGGGATCATCGGTTTCGGCAAGCGCCGGCTGGGTCGCCGTACACAGTACGACACTGGCATGGTAGTTGCGGGCCAGCTCATCGAGTGCCGCAACACTTGGTTTCAGAAGAGAAAGCGGCATGGTCTGGGCTTCATCGAGGATGACCACACTGCGTGCGATGTTATGCAGTTTGCGACAGCGCGAGGTTTTCGCGGCGAACAGGCTTTCAAAAAACTGCACCGCCGTGGTGACCACAATGGGCGCATCCCAGTTCTCGCTGTCCCGCCGGAGCTTGTCTCGGCTATCGCGGTCACGGTGGCCGTCATCAGTATCAAAGGCGCTGTGGTGCTCCAGCACCGCCGCCTCGCCATAAGGTTCCAGCGCGTGGCGAAAAACGGCCGCGTTCTGCTCGACGATGCTGGTAAAGGGAATGACATAGATCACGCGATCCATACCGTGGGCGAGGGCATGATCCAGCGCGAAGGCCAGAGAAGATAACGTCTTGCCGCCGCCGGTGGGCACCGTCAGCGTAAATCGCCCTGGCGTCAGAACCGCCTGCTGCCGCACATGCCCGAGAATATCGCAACGCAATCGATTGACGTCACTGTCTGCCTTGAAGGTCTCAAGATGGGTGTTCAGGGCATCGCGAAGCATGGACAGGGCGGGCCCGCCACCGCGCGATATCGGCTCACCCGATACCCGCGCATAGAAGGCTTCGGTCTCTAGATAATCGGCATCCACCAGACAGGAGAAAAGCATGCGGGCGAGAAAGGCCAACTGAAAGAAGCCGCGATCAGGCCTTGTTTCAAAAGCCGCCGGTGGCCTGAGCTGCTCAGGGAGAGAAAATGCAGACTGCCACTCATCGCTTATCGCAGGCAGCTCCGCCTGCAGGCGTTGTGTCAGCGGGGTACGTTCCCCGTCATCACGCCCATTGGCAAGGCCGGCATGGTGGCCTGCAATGGCATAGGCCAACAGATCGCCGACGCCGTCCGGAAAGTGCTCGCGCGCTACAATGGCGCCAGCCGTGGAGTGATCCACACGTTTTTTTGCGCCCTGTAACCGTTGCTGGAATTCAGGACTGTACTTGCCCAGATCATGCAGCAGCCCGGCCACCCGGCCAGCCTCCGCCATACCAAAGCGATTCGCGCGTACGCTCGCCAGTGCCGCCACAGCTTCCAGGTGATCAACCAGGCGCTGCCAGTCATGCTGGTCGCCAGCCTCAGTGCTATGAGCGTAAAAGAACATTGTCAGCGCAATACCGATTAAATGGTTACGTAAACCTTATCGAATATACGATCTGACAATACCTCGAAGTGGCTGGCAAAACGTCTCGTTTTCGCCGAATGCCCTCATACCATTGGACCCTCGCATAGACTCTTGAATGCAACAATCCGTAAGGGCCGGAACGTGAATTTCCCACGCAATACGCTTGGCTGCGCTGTTTCAATCCGCGCGGCCGGGCGGGCCGCGACATGCGCTGTCTGACGGTGCGGTATATGCCGGCCGGTTTCAATCCACGCGGCCGGGCGGGCCGCGACGCAGCGGGATTATGACGGTGTCGATGTCGTCGGCGTTTCAATCCGCGCGGCCGTGCGGGCCGCGACGCGTTCCACACAGCGCTGTGCTCTACGCAAGAGTTTCAATCCGCGCGGCCGTGCGGGCCGCGACCCATCAAGGCGTCCATGGGCGAGGGTACGGTGCTGTTTCAATCCGCGCGGCCGTGCGGGCCGCGACAAAAACGGGACACGGAACCGTCAGGAACCGTCAGGGTTTCAATCCGCGCGGCCGTGCGGGCCGCGACCCTGGGTCTGCTCGATGCGATCGGTGTTGATGACGTTTCAATCCGCGCGGCCGTGCGGGCCGCGACGGCGCAGGGCGCTGATGGTTCCCTTGTGGGCGTGTTTCAATCCGCGCGGCCGTGCGGGCCGCGACGCAATGCCTCGCCCGCTTTTGGAGCGCATGGCATGTTTCAATCCGCGCGGCCGTGCGGGCCGCGACTTGGCATGCCGCGTAGCGAGCGTCGCGCCCTGATGTTTCAATCCGCGCGGCCGTGCGGGCCGCGACCCAGCGCCTGCAGCGTACGCAAGACATTGTGGGCGTTTCAATCCGCGCGGCCGTGCGGGCCGCGACTCGCCCTCCGTGTAGTTTGATGCGTTCCGAATTTGTTTCAATCCGCGCGGCCGTGCGGGCCGCGACGCGTGATCACCCGCCCTGCCCTTGCCCTGGCTGGTGTTTCAATCCGCGCGGCCGTGCGGGCCGCGACCATTGCTATCGCCGCGATGTCCCGGCACAGTTTCGTTTCAATCCGCGCGGCCGTGCGGGCCGCGACTCGTTCATTTTTTCGGTCTCCCTGTTGACGGGTAGTTTCAATCCGCGCGGCCGTGCGGGCCGCGACGCCCGCGAGAAGGTTTACGTCATGCACGTCAAAAAGTTTCAATCCGCGCGGCCGTGCGGGCCGCGACTGCTTCTTCATAAATCATTGAGGTGGCTTAAAAAAGCCTCCTGATTCGGCGAACCTGCTCCAACAGTCAGCACTCAGGACTTCTGCACCGGTCAGCATCAAAATTTTGCTTTATAGATCAGATAATTAAAAAACGGCGAACCTGGCAGTAAATGTCAGGACAATACAGGTTCGCAGCCACAAAAAAGCCCCGCAGAGCGGGGCAAGTTCACGAGAAATCGGGTTTAAAACGTGTACTCGATACCGATAACGGCGACCGGGTAGACGTTGTACTTGTTCAGGTCACTGCGAAGATCGTCTTCCTGGTCACGGGCTTCACGCTCGGCAATGGGGCGCACACCCGGAATGTCGAGCGCGTTGCCGCGGGGCGTCAGCGAGACGCTCGGGTCGATCCAGAAGGCGCCGGCTTCGGCATAGAAGCCCAGACCCTGCTTTGAGCTGTTGCGCCAGCCGATGCCCAGATAGGGCTCGACGTTGTCGGAGAGTTTGGCGCGACCATCCAGGCGAGCATCATCAGCGCTGATGTCAATGCCGCCAAAGTCATCGAAGCTGTCGCCACCCGTATAGCGTCCCGTGGCCCGGATCTGAACGTCCGGCTTGACCGCACCGGCGGACAGGAAAAAGCCGCTGTTGACCCAGGGGTAGATGTCCAGCTTGAGGCTGTAGATATCCATGTCGACCTTGCCATCGTAGGTGTAGTCACCGTTGGTATGGTCAAGGTCGTTGTATTCGTAGCCGCTGTAGCCGGCGGTCAGGGCAAAGTGATCATGAAAGCGCCAGCTCACGTTGGCGCCCAGACCGGTCGTACCGGCACTGCCGGCGACCGACCAGTGATCTTCTGCCATGGCGGCGGTGCTGGTGACCAGCAGCAGGGATCCGGTGATGACAGCGGTTGCGATACGACGCATGACGTAGCCTCTCAAAAATGATCTGTGTTCCGGTGCGCCGATAACGTCGACGTCATTGAATGAACGCAAGTGTACGCAGCGCGGTCGCAATCGATCGGCAGAAAAGGGCCGGTTTGGGTCTGTATTTCTCGCGCCTTGACCTCTCCCGTCGTTTCGAACTGTCGCGGGGCTGCGCTATTCTTGGGCCTTCTTGAGGCGAGCGGGAGTCGAACCATGTCATCACTGCGCGATCAGTTGAGCCGCAAGGTGTATTCCACCGAAACCGGGGATATGCGCAAGCACGACGAAAGCGATGAGCAAAAGGCGCAGGATGAGACGCGGCTGTCATCGCTTGACGGTATCGTGCGTATCAAACGTGAGACGGCCGGACGCAAGGGCAAGGGCGTGACCACGCTGCATGGCATACCGCTGCCAGGCGATGCGCTGAAAACCCTGATGCAGGCGCTGAAAAAGCGCTGCGGCAGTGGCGGCGCGCTCAAGGAGGGCGTCATCGAGATTCAGGGCGATCATCGCGACACCCTGCGCGCCGAGCTGGAAAAGCGCGGCTATACCGTCAAACTGGCGGGGGGCTGATCATGTCGGGTCCTTCATTTCGCGCCTCACTGCTTGCTGCCTCACTGCTGCTGACCGGCCTTTTGAGCGGCTGCTCGCTGTTCGCCAGCGGTCCCGATTTCGCCACGCTCTCGGGGGAAGCCATCAGCGACGAGCAGGCGCCGATCGCTGATGACGCCCGGCTGGAAATTCGCCTGCTGGATGTCACCCAGGGGCGCACCACCGTCGCCCAGGTCGATCAAAACACCCACGGGCGCTGGCCGGTGCCGTTCATGCTGCAGTATGACCGCCACCATATCGACAGCGATCGACGCTACGCCCTGAGCGCCGCTCTGCGCGAAGGCGATGACACACGCTATCTGACGCTGGAACCCCTGCCGGTACTCACCGATGGCGCGCCCGCACAGCAGGTGCGTGTGCCGCTGACACCGGTCAACCGGTAGCTTCCGGCGACGGCCGAGTGCCTGACAGCCCGCCCAGCAGGGCGGTCAGGCTCTCGTCGATGGATGCCTCGCATTTGAGGGTGTACAGCGCATCGGCCCGGGTGTGGCCACGGTTGATGCAGGCGACCGGCAGACCCCGGGCCGCCGCGTGACGAGCAAAGCGAAAGCCGGAAAACACCATCAGGGACGATCCCACCACCAGCAGCGCCTGACTGTCATCGAGCATCGACATGGCCCGATTCAGCCGAGCGCGCGGTACGTTGTCGCCAAAAAACACCACGTCGGGCTTTAAAATGCCGTGGCCGCAGCGCGGGCAGTCCGGCAGCCGAAAGTCCGAGAAATCCACGTCATCGAGATAGGCGTCGCCGTCCGGGGCAATTTCGGCATCCATGCCGACCCAGTCCGGGTTGAGTTCGGCCAGATGGTCATGCAGTACATGGCGACGCACCAGCAGATTGCACTGCATGCAGCGCACCAGGTCGGCGCGACCGTGCAGGTCCACCACACGTTTGCTGCCCGCCTTTTGATGCAGGCGATCGACATTTTGCGTGATGATCCCTTCGATAAGGCCCTGCGCTTCCAGCGCGGCCAGCGTATGGTGCGCCCGCCCCGGCGAGGCGCCGGCAAGCAGGCGAAAGCCGACCAGGCTGCGCGCCCAGTAGCGCTGGCGGCCGAGATGACTTTTCATGTAGACCTGATGGGTCATGGGCGGGGGTCGCTTCCACGCCCCGGCTTCGTCCCGATAGTCGGGGATGCCGCTGTCGGTACTCACCCCGGCGCCTGTCAGAACGCACAGGCGAGGATGATGTCTTACAAGATCGATCAGTGCCTGTTCGTCGACACCCGGTGCACTACTCATGATCCCTCCTTACAACCTGGCGACCGAACGACAGCAAAATCGCTGTCGGGCATGGATGCCAACCCGACACAACGCTAGACTAAACCTCAACCTACCGGGATGACGTCATGCGCTGGCTGGAATATCTGCTTCCCCTGATCTTTCTGACCCCCCTGTTCGCCACGGCCGTGGTGGTCCTCGGGCTGCGCCATCTGTTTCAGGACAAGCCCGGTTTCTCCCCGTCCGGCCAGCGGCTTCGCCAGTCCGGCAATCGTTTTCGCGAGCGACTGGCCGAGGCGCGCGTCAAACTCTTTCTGGCCGGCGCTCTGGGGCCGGTGCTTGCGATCACGCCGCTGATCTACGGCATGGGTCGCATGCTGTTCTCGTCGCATCAGGACTGGCTTGAATGGAGCATCTATGGACTGATCACCACGATCGCGGCACTGATCGTGGGCGCTTTCATGATGGCACTTTCCTACCGAATTTCGAATCTGCGCCTGCGCCTGGCCGGTGCCATGAACGTGGCGCACGACCTGCAAAACCTGTTGCGTACCCAGCAGCAGGGTATTCGCATCTTCCATGATGTCCCGGCCGATGGCTTTACCATCGACCATGTCGTGGTCACCGACCACGGCATTTTTTCACTTCTGGTGCGGACTCGACAGGCCGGCCCTGAGGTCGCCCGGGACAACGCCCACACGCTCAGACTCGACGGCGAACGACTCCACTTTCCCGACCGGGAGGAGGCGCGTCCGGTGCGCGAGGCGCAGCGCGCCCGGCGCTGGCTGCATGAGCGCCTGACCCGCGACTGCAAACAGGACGTGCCCGTCCAGGCCATGCTGGTGCTGCCGGGCTGGCGCATCGAGCGGGTCAGGGACAATGCCGATGTCCGGGTGCTCGGCGACAACGAGCTTTCAAGCGCAATGCAGCACAGCCAGCAGCCGGCACTGCCACAGCCGCTGCAGGATGACGTCCTCAAGGCGCTGGTGCGCCTGACCGACGACCAGCAGACTCACCATGCGATGTCTGCCATGTCTCGATAGACACACGATACGCATCGCGAGCGCCAGGGCGAGACGGCCGGCCGGGCGCCTCGCGGCTGCTGATTCGATCTCGAACCCGCTAACGATGAATGATGCGTCCTTCCCGTGGAGGCTGCCGGCGCATCGCGTCTGACAAGGAGTACCTCATGAACGACCCCGAGCGCGTTGCCGCACGCGCGCCCGCCAGCCGTGCTGCCATTGCCTGGTTTTTTGCCCTCTCCGGGCTTTCCTTTTCCAACTGGGCGGTTCGCATTCCCGACATTCGCACCCTGCTCGATCTGTCCCAGTCCCAGCTCGGCGCGCTGCTGCTGTGTCCGGTCATCGGGTCGCTCGGCCTGACGCTACTGTCGAACTATCTCAACACCCGCTTTGGCAGCCGGCGCATCACCCGCGTGGCGGCCTGCGCCATCGTGGTCTCGCTAGTGTTGATCGGGTTTGCCCTCTCCCCGCTGACGCTGGGCCTGGCTCTGGCCGTCTTCGGCGCCGGCATGGGGCTTCTCAACATCGCCATGAACGATCAGGCGGCCACGCTTGAGCGTCGCTATCGACGCTCCATCATGTCCTCCTTTCATGGCCTGTTCAGCCTGGGGGGCATGGCCGGCTCGCTGATCGGCGGCGCTCTGGCCACGCTGGGGCTGACGCCGCGCTGGCACCTGCTGCTGGTCGCCGGCTTTTTGCTCATCGGCATTGTGATCAGCCACCGCCACCTGCTGGCACCGCCCCCGCGCGCCGAGCGACCGGTCGGGGCGTTGTTCGTGCGTCCGAAGGGCCGGGTCTGGCTGCTGGGCGTCATCGCCGCCGCCGTGGTCTTCATCGAAGGCTCGATGGCCGACTGGTCGGCGCTTTTTCTCACCGACCTTGGCGCCTCGCGCGGTCATGCCGCCCTGGGGCTTGCCGTCTTTACCGGCACCATGGCCGTCGGCCGGCTGCTGGGCGATCGCTGGCTGGACCGGGTCGGCGCGGTACGGGCCCTTGAAGTCGGCAGTGCGCTGGCCCTTGCCGGACTGACGCTGGCCATTATCGTGGCCGATCCCGTTCTGGCCCTGCTCGGCTTTGCACTGGCCGGCATCGGCATGTCGACCCTGTTCCCGTGTCTTCTGAGCCTGGCCGGGCGCAATCGATCCATGTCGCCGTCGGGGGCGATTGCCTCGGTGGCCATGCTCGGCTATCTGAGCATGCTGGGCGGCCCGCCAATGCTGGGTTTTCTGGCCGAGGCCATCACGCTGCACTACGCCTTTATCGCACTGGTCGCGGCCGCAGCGCTTGCCATTGTACTGGCACGGCCGGCGGCCCGGGCCTGATCGGGCATCGGCGCCTGACCCGGCCGAACGCGGCCTGCCTCGTGCCATGAAAAAAGGCCCGACCATGACGGTCGGGCCCTTTGCATTGCCAACAGATGCGCCTAGACCGGCGGCTGCTCGGGGCTGTCCGGCATGTTGATGTGGCCGGGCTCCATGCGGTTGAGATGCAGAAACTGCAGGTGGCGCTCGTACTGATCGAGAATGTCGTCGATCACCTGCTGCTCGGTATAGCCCATCAGGTCGTAGCCCTGGCTGCCCTCCAGCAGATGCACCTCGAGTCGGTAGTAGTTTTCCGAGGCCTTTTTGGTGCGCATGGCAAAGGCCGGCGTGGCAAAGGCCCGCGTCCAGACCTGGTAGGTGAAGTTCTGCTCGTTGCCGAAATCGACGTTGAGCGAGAGATAGTCATGCTCGTTCTGCTCGCCGCCACAGACGTACACACCGACGTCCTGGCTGTCGAGCCTGTCCTTGATGGCCGTCATGGCCGGGTGCACCCGCTCCTTGAGAAAGCGCTGCGCCTCGCCTCGATCCGGAAAGTTCATCGCCCGGTCCAGACGCTGCTCCCAGTTGCCCTGCCCGCCACGGCTGCTGCCCATGCGACCGGAAAGCGACCCCGCCAGGCTCAGCCGATAGCTCTCCTCCTTGAACGCCTCGACCTTGAGCGCCTTGTAGAGCCCGGCCATCATGAAAAAGAGCACCACCGAGAACGGCAGGCCCGTGATCACCACCGCACTTTGCAGCGTGGAAAGCCCCCCGGCCAGCAATAGCGCCAGGGTCAGAATACCGATCACCGCCGACCAGAGAATGCGCATCCACACCGGCGCATCGCTGCTGACATCCTTGAGCACCGAGGTAAAGTTCGACAGCACCAGCGCGCCGGAATCGCCCGAGGTCACAAAGAAGATGATCGCCAGAATACTGACGGCAATCGTTGTAATGACCGGGAAGGGATACTGCTCCAGAAAGAGATAGATGCCCGCCGGCGGGTTATCCATGACCTGCTGACCGAACTCGGTGGCGCCACTGATCGTCATGTCGATGGCGCTGTTTCCCAGCAGCGACATCCAGATCATCATGAAGGCGATCGGCAGCGTCAGGGTACCGGCCACAAAGGTGCGAATGGTACGACCGCGGGAGATGCGGGCCAGAAAGAGCCCCACGAACGGGCCCCAGGCGATCCACCAGGCCCAGAAAAACAGCGTCCATGAGTTGAGCCAGTCCATCGGCCGATCAAAGGCGTAGGTATGAAACGACATTCGAACGAACGAGGAGAGATAGTCGCCCACGTTCATGACCAGCGCATTGAGCAAAAAGATGGTATCGCCGGCGAACAGCACGAACAAAAGCAGCGCTACCGCCAGCAAAATATTGAACTCGGAAAGACGACGAATACCGCGCTCCACGCCGGTCACCGCCGAGATGGTGGCAAACAGCACGATCAGCAGGACCAGCGCGGTCTGGGTCCAGGCGCTCTCGGCAATGCCGAACATGAAGTTCAGCCCGTAGTTGAGCTGGATCACCCCGATCCCGAGACTGGCCGCAATGCCGAACACGGTGCCCAGCACCGCCGCGATATCCACGGCATGGCCGATGGGGCCGTAGATTTTCTTGCCGATGATGGGATAGAGCGCGCTGGAAATGGTCAGCGGCAGATTGTGGCGATAGCTGAAAAACGCAAGCGACATGCCCACCAGCGTATAGATGCCCCAGCCTGACAGCCCCCAGTGCATGAAGGTGAGCTGCATGGCATAGCGCGCAGCCTCCACCTGGTCTTCAGGGGCGCCGGGTGCGGTATAGAACTGGGTCAGCGGCTCGGCAAGGGCAAAGAAGATGACGCCGATGCCGATGCCGGCGGAAAACAGCATCGCCGACCAGGAGAACATGTTGAAGTCGGGTCGGGCATGCTCCGGGCCCAGCCGGATCTTGCCAAAGCGTGATACGCCAAGAAACACCACAAAGCCGAGATAGACCACAACGGTCAGAAAGTAATACCAGCCGAAGGTGTTGGAGATCCAGCCCAGTACGGCGTTGATGACCCCGCTGGCCTGTTCGGTGGCAATCATCGCCCACAGCGAAAACGCCACGATGCCGATAAACGACCCGTAGAAAACGGTCGGATTGAGTCTGTCCCCTGAAGGGGCGTTGTCTTTCGTTGTCTCACTCATGTGTCTTCCTGATTGATTATTGGAGATTGGAAGAGAGTCCTGACAGTCGGTGCTGTTTTTATGACTGTGACTCAGGGTGACACTATCGTAGTTTAACAACCGTTCAAAAAAAAACTTATGACAATTCAAAATTCCAAGAAGCCATGATTATTTCAAGCGGCATTAGCCCGTCACCGCTGCACGAACCGATCGGTGTATGACAGACAGGCCGCCAGCGCAGGTGATCGTATGTCGACCCCGTCAGGCGACAGCGCAATAACAAGGCGCAACGGCGCCCTCACGCATTCGGGAAGAAGGCAAGGAAGGTCAAGACAGCCCCGGCGTCAGGGCGTCGGCGGGCAGGTATCGCCGTGAATGATCCAGACCGGCTGAACCACGTCGCGCTCGTGCCACTCACCGACCACCATGCGTGCCGCCATCACGCCCTTGGCGTGGCTGTCCTGATGGACCGTGGTCAGCATGGGGCGGCGGCGCTGGCCCTCGGCAATCCCGTCAAAGCCGGTCAGTCGCAGCTGCTCGGGCACCCTGATGCCGCGCTGCTCGGCCAGACTCAGCGCGGTCAGCGCCAGGCGATCCGACATGCACAGCAACAGATCCGGAGCGGACTCGGTCAGAAGGGCTTCAATAACGGGCGCGGCCGCCTCGAACGTGTTGCCATCAACGTTCCACAGCGCCACCCGGTCAGGGTCGTGGCCGGCCTCGCGCAGCGCCTGATCAAAACCGGCCAGCCGCTCGATGGCCACCGAATTGGGCTGCGACCAGCGCGAGTGCCGCTCGAGTGGCCCACCGGGAGCCTCCAGCGTCATGCGCAGCGCCAGAATCGCCGGGCGCCGCGCGCCGCCGGCCAGCGCATGGCGGGCAATGCCCAGTGCCGCGGCGCGATGATCGATCTGGACCGAGGCCAGCCCCGGCAGACGCATGTCCACGGTGACCAGCGGCTGGTGCTGATGACGCAGCAGCGCCAGGGTCCCCTCTTCAGGGATCGAGCCGTAGATCAGATAGCCGTCTGCCACGCCGTTAAGAGAGGGCGTCTGCCGGTCGGTACGCCCGGCATCGGTCAGCAGCAGCAGGTGATAGCCGAGATCGTCCAGCACCTCGGCAATGCCGGCCAGAAAGCCGCCGGCCACGCTGTCGCCGAGGCTATAGCCCAGCCCGTCAGAGAGCATCACGGCGATGATGCGGGTCTGCCCGGTACGCAGCGTGCGGCCCTGGCTGCTCGGGCCGTCATAGCCCAGCGCCCGGGCGGCCGCCAGAATCTCCTCGCGACGAGTCGAGGAGAGCTGATCGGGCCGGTTGAAGGCGTTGGAGACGGTCGCCGTCGACACCCCCAGATGCTCGGCAACCGACCTGAGCGTTACCGGCGGCGGCCGGCGACTCACGACACGCCCCTGCCCCGTCTTGCCATGACGCGTCGCCCGGCCGGCGTCACTGCGTCGTCAGCCAGACGGCCGCATTGCCGGCCAGGTGATCGTCACTGACGGCGTCCGTCACGCTCTGCAGCGCCACGCGCCCCTCAGGCAGCGCCACCGGCGCCTCGCCCAGATTGAGCATCACGGTGACGGCCCCGTTGGACAGGCACAGCACGTCGGCGCGCGGGCTCTTTTGCCAGACCAGCTGACCATGACCCAGTCCGTGCTCGTGGCGCATGGCCAGCAGATGGCGATAGAGCGACAGCGTCGAGCTTTCATCCTCCAGCTGGCGATCGGCAGTGTAGCGGGCGTAGCTCTCCGGCTGCGGCAGCCAGCTCTCGCCGGTGGTACTAAAGCCGAACGCCGGCGTATCGGCGCGCCAGGGCAGCGGCACCCGGCAGCCGTCACGGCCGATCTGTTCGCCGTTGGTGCGATGGAAGGTCGGGTCCTGGCGATAGCGCGCCGGCATGGTGGTGTGATCCGGCAGCCCCAGCTCCTCGCCCTGATAGAGATAGGCCGAACCCGGCAGGGCCAGCGTCAGCATGATGAGCGCTCGCGCTCGACGCAGGCCCAGCGCCTCATCGGGCTGTTCACTGTCGGCATCGATGCCGTTGGGCCGCGCGCCGGGGCGTGACAGGCCCAGCCGTGAGGCGTGGCGCACGCTGTCATGGTTGGACATGACCCAGGTGGTGGGCGCCTCGACCGCGCCATAGCTCTCAAGTGAGGTATCGATGACGTGGCGCAGCTTGTCCGCATCCCAGGGGGCAAGCAGATAGTCGAAGTTGAACGCCTGCTGCATCTCGTCAGGGCGCACATAGCGCGCCGTTTTAGAGGGCGGATGCACCCAGGCCTCCGCCACCATCATGCGATCACGCCCGAACTCGGTCAGTACCCGGTTCCAGCGGCGATAGATGTCGTGCACGCCGTCCTGATCCCACATTGGCCCCGGGTTGCCGCCCTCGATCATGGCCTGGCTGCCGTCCCAGTCCGGCAGTCCCGGCGCCTTGATCATGCCGTGGGCAACATCGATGCGAAACCCGTCAACGCCACGCTTGAGCCAGAAGCGCAGCACGTTGTCGAACTCCTCGAGCACCTCGGGGTTGTGCCAGTCGAGATCGGGCTGGCTGGAATCAAAAAGATGCAGGTACCACTCGCGCTCACCGGGCACCTGCGTCCAGGCCGGACCGCCGAACACGCTCTGCCAGTTGTTGGGCGGCTGCTCGCCGTTTCCGCCACGCCCTTCCCGGAACATGTAGCGCGCCCGTTCCCGGCTGCCGGAGGGTGAGGCCAGTGCCTCCTGAAACCAGACGTGCTCGCTGGAGGTATGGTTGGGCACGATGTCCACGATGATCCGCATGGCCCGCTCATGGGCACCCGACAGCAACGCATCGAAATCCTCGAGCGTACCGAACAGCGGGTCGACGTCGCGGTAATCGGCCACATCGTAGCCGGCATCCGCCTGCGGCGAGCGGTAAAAGGGTGAGAGCCAGAGCGCATCGACCCCCAGGTTCGCCAGGTAGTCGAGCCGCTGCGTAATGCCTTCCAGATCGCCAATGCCATCGCCGTTGGCATCCATGAAGCTGCGCGGATAGATCTGATAGATCACGGCGTCATGCCACCACTGTGGCCGGGAATGCTGCTGAGTCATATGCGCTTCCGTCGTGTGTGAGAAGTTCAGGACATCGTTGCCGGCGCATCGGTGCGCCCGGCGTCGGCCAGCGGCAACGCCCGGCCGTTATGATCGAAAAGATGGGCCCGATGCGGGGCAAACGCCAGCGTCACACGCTCAGTGATGGCTCAACTACCAACAGTGTTACTGCTAACGATGGCTTAAAAAAGGCCATTGCCGATTAGCTTTTCGGACTGCCTTTTCCGGGCGAGACAGCGCCAATGACCGCCAGAAAACAGCTCGCAGGAATCAACCCGGGTTTCATCGCAACGCCTCCACAGGCTGAACACCAGACGCCTGTCTTAATCGTTTAAGTCGACCCGGAAAGGTACTTTTACCGACACGATGGCGACATTGGACCATGGATTGATAGCCCTTTGTCACAGAGACGAATGTATTAATGAAAGCTTATCAAGGGATCGTTAAGTTCTTTCGATCCCGTGCATGAAGCGCACACAACAAGACTGCCGATGTGTCGAGCAGCCGGATCACGCCAACAAAACGAACAAGGGACACTGCCATGCCTTCGCCTTTCCGCTTCCCGCGTCATCCGCTGGCCGCCGCCGTCGCGCTGGCGATGGCCCTGCCGACCGGCGCGCTCGCCGCTGACCGGTCCATCGAGGAACGTCTCGCCGAGCTGGAAGCCCGGGTGGCCGCCTCCGAGCGTCGCGCCAGTCAGGCAGAGCAGCGTGCTGTTCAGGCAGAGACGGCGCTGGCAGAGCAGCGGACTTCGGCGCAGCAGGCCCCGGAGCCGCAGCTGGCGCAGCAGGATAACGTCCCGCAGACCTCTGGGGATGAGGAGCTTTCAGCGCCCGGCATTCCGTCAGAGATCCGCCAGGAGGAGGGCGAAGGCGAAGGGCTGTCGATGAGTGTCTACGCCCGTTCCGGGCTCTTGATCGGCAGCGATCGCAAGAGCGCGCCCGGCGGGCCCTATCTGACCCCGGCCGGCCGCTCCGGCGGCGCCGTGGGGCGTCTGGGCAACGAGCCGGACACCTACGTCGAGACGGTCTTTGACTACAACCAGCGCTTCGACAACGGCGCGCACTCGCTATATCGCGTCATGCTGGCCGACAGCACCACCACCAGCAACGACTGGACCGCCGATGAATCGGAACTCAATCTGCGCCAGGCCTTTGTCGAGTTCAGTGACCTGCCGGGCTTTACCGGCGCGTTCGAAAACGCCTCGATCTGGGCGGGCAAGCGCTTTGACCGCGACAACTTCAACATCGAGTGGATCGACAGCGATATTATCTTTCTCGCCGGTACCGGGGCGGGAATCTACGACGTCGCCGTCACCGACGGTTGGGACACAAGCGTCTCGCTCTACGGTCGCAGCTTCAGCGACTATCCCATTGCCACCCGCGAGCAGCCGGGTCTGGAAGGCAGTACCGACAACCTGATCCTGAGCTCCAACAACCGCTTCGGCCCCTGGCAGTGGATGATCAGCGGCATGTCGGCCAACGACAACGATGAGCGCGACAACGACCCGGACAACAACCTGGCAAGCGATAACGCTGCCGAAAACGGCTTCCACACCATGGTCGCCTACCACGGCGACAGCTTCTTCGGGATGGGGGAAGGCACCTTCAAGGCGGCGGCAATGCACGGGCGCGGTCTGGGCGGTGAGGTCAAGGATCTGGGGGCCGACGGCAACCTCAATGACGACGCCCACACGACCCGGCTGGCGCTGTATGGCACCACCTATCTGTCACCGAACTGGCGCATCGCGCCGTCCCTGCTGGCCCAGACCAGCCGCGACCGCTACGCCAACGGCGACAGTTACGACTGGGCAACGCTTAGCGCGCGGCTGGCCAACGAGCTGACCGAGAACTTCGAAATGCAGTACGAGGCGAGCTATCAGTGGATGGATCTCGACCCCAACGGCTACGCTGGGCTCAACGACGTCAACGGCGGCTACACGCGACTCACCGTTGCCCCCACCATCAAACCACAGGTCGGCGGTTTCGGGCTGCGCCCCGAGATTCGCTTTTTCGCCACCTGGAGCGACTGGGACAAGGATCTCAACCGCTTCTCGGATGAGGACGCGCTGGGCAGCGACGACTTTACCGGCAGCGAATGGACCTTCGGCACCCAGATGGAGGTGTGGTTTTAAAAGGGCATGATATGGGCACAGACAGGGCGTGTCGGGGACGCGCTCTGCCTGCCCTCGCTAATCTCTCCCGTCTTTCCGACAGCAAAAACCATGACGACCATGCTCGGAAGGCACATGGCTGACTCAGCCGGTTTCATTTTCAACGCACCGCGCCCTGTCGGATCGCATACCGGCGCTGGCAGCCCCCATCAGCACCAAAGCCGGCAACACCAAAAGACCAGCGAACAGCATCGCCGCCCTGAGCCCTAGCCATTCCAGTGCGCCGCCGCCCATGATGACACCCAGCCCGATGGCACTATTGAGCACCGCCGTATGAATCGCGGTTGCCGGTACGGTATGACCACCGGCAATTCTGAGCACCCATGTCTGCAGACCTGTAAACAGGGCCGCAATGGCCATACCCCAGATCACCAGCAGTGAAATGACCTGGCCGATCCCCATGGCCGGGCCGCCAGTGCCCAGCACGATCAGCGCCAGCATCATTGTCATCAGTGCCGTAAAGATGAAAGGCTTCAGGCAACAGTCGACAAAAAAGGCGCTCAGCAGGTTGCCGGCAAAGCCTGCGGCGCCGAAGGCAAACAAAAGAAAAGCCGTCCAGCGAGCGTTGATATCAGGAATTTCTCCTATAAACGGCTCGATAAAGGTATAGGCCCCAAAGTGCGACGCGGCGGTCAGGCCAGTGATGATGAAAGTCAGCACAAGATCCCGACGTTTGAGGGCTCCCACCAGTCCCGCCCCACCGGATGGCGATTTGATCTCCATTGAAGGCAGCATCAGCGCCATTGCGCCGGCACTGATGGCGGCCAGGCCTCCCAGACAGAAAAAGGCAGTACGCCAGCCGCTGTGCTGGCCGGTCAGATTGGTCAGGGGTACCCCCATGACGGTCGCCACCGTGATGCCGCCAAGCACGATGGAGGTGGCCAGCCCGACCCGGTGTGCTGGAACGATATGGGCTGCGGTGGCGGCAACGTTGGCCCAGAACACACCATGGGCAACGGCGCCCAGTGCCCGGGCGCCTAGTAGTGTCAGTAGATCGGTGGACAGGGCCGCCAGCGTACTGGAGGTGCAAAGAATCATCATCAGGGCAATCAGCAGTGTCTTTCGGGGCATCCGATTGTTGACCCAACCGGACAACAACCCGCTGGCGGCGCCAATCCAGGCATACAGAGTGACCGTCAACCCGACGGTGGAGGGCGACTCGTCCAGATCCATCGCGATTTGAGACAGCAGACCGATAGGGGCGAACTCGGTCGTGACCATCGTAAAGGAGGCCAGACACAGCACGCTGACCGCACCCCATACTCGCAAAACTGATCCATTCATTAACAATTGCTGCGCCCTGTCGCTTGAGTGACCAGCCGCCTTTTGAAACCCTGCAGGGCCTCACGCTGCGACCAGTGATGCCCCGTCACTGCATCAACAGGGACTATTCCCCACGCAGCCGTCCGCCCATTTCCTGAGCCAGATCGACGGCGAAGTTGTCCGTCATGCCGCCGATGAAATCGAGCATGCGTCGGTAGCTGTCATACAGCGGCCATTGGGTTTTGGGGGTGTTCTCCCCGATGAGTGCCAGCACGCGCTGATGCTTGAAGCTGGACTGCCCGGTGAAGTGCAGCTCATGCGCTGCGCCGATAAAGGCTTCGAGCAGAATGCCCAGCGTGGTGTAGGCGCCGATCTCGAGCTTGGCCTTGCGGGCGTTGCGAAAGATGCGATCGCGGGCGATTTTCTTGGCCTCGCTCACGCCCCAGCCCAGGTCCGGATGGCACAGATCGAGCAGGTCGTCTTCCAGGCTGCCCTCGAGCAGCGCCTGTTCGTGGGTGACAAAGGTCGCTGCCACCTCGTTGACCGCCCGCTCCATCGCCGCGCCGCGCAGGGCGGCCACGCGCCGGCGCTGGGAGACGTTGTCGCGCGCCATGCGGGCGTACTCCTCGGGCTCGCCGCCGGCAATATGGGTCAGTACGCCGGCGACTTCCTCAAAGCGCAGAATGCCCATCTCAAGGCCATCCTCGAGATCGAGCAGGGCGTAACAGATGTCATCGGCGGCCTCGACCAGCCAGGCAAAGGGATGGCGACACCAGGCGTGGTCGCTCAGCCGCTTGAGCCCCAGCAGGCCGGCGACGCGCTCGAGCTGCTCGCTTTCCGACTGATAGGCGCCGAACTTGCCGGCCAGGCCCGCCCGCTCCACCGTCCAGGGGTACTTGAGCATCGCGCCCAGCGTCGGGGCGGTCAGGCGCATACCGCCGTTGAACTGGTTGTACTCGATCTGGGTGACGACCCGGAACCCCTGGGCGTTGCCTTCATAGGTCAGAAGATCCGCCCGCTGGGTCGGGGTCAGCGCCTCCAGAAAGCCGGTGCCGTCGGCCTCGGCGCGCTTGAACCAGTCGCGGATGGCGTATTCGCCGGCATGACCGAAGGGCGGATTGCCGATGTCGTGACTCAAACACGCCGCCTGCACGATCACGCCCATGTCGGCGGGGGTGATCCAGCCCGGCAGGCGGTCGCTCAGGCGCTCGCCGACGATCATGCCCAGGCTTCGACCCACGCAGCCGACTTCCAGCGAGTGGGTCAACCGGGTGTGGATATGATCGTTTTCGGTCAGCGGATGGACCTGTGTCTTGCGTCCCAGACGGCGAAAGGAGCCGGAAAAGACGATGCGATCAAAGTCCTTGTGGAAAGGACTGCGGCCGATTTCGCGCTCGCGCTCGGTCGTCTTGTCATCCAGACGCACGGGGGCCAGCAACTGCTCCCACTGCATTTGACTCATCTCGCCTCGTCCCCTGTGACCCGCGCGGCAGGCGCCGGCCGTTCATTGATGGATGGCCTGCCGGCCCTGCCCTTTCCGGTACTTATTCGTTGACGTCCATCTATTCGTTGACGTCCATGTAGCGTCGCGCCCACTCGCGGTTGTCTTCAAGCGTCGAATAGCGGGTGGAGAGCTCGGAGGCGTTGAGGTTGCCATCGGCGATCTGGCGCTGCTCGCGAAGGCAGTCATAGGTGGCCTTGATGGCGGCAAAATAGGCGCCGTGCCCGTTGACCACCACACGCACACCGGCCCGCGCGAGACGCTCTCGGTCGCGCAATTCGGGGTTGTCGTAGGTAACCAGCATCAGCGGGATGGTCAAATGCTGAGCAATGGCTTCCAGATGATCGAAATCGCGAATGCCGACCATGCAGATGCCGTCGGCGCCGGCGCGTTCGTAGGCCATGGCGCGGGTGGTGGCGTCTTCGGTGCTGAGCACGCCGGCATTGGTGCGGGCCAGAATGGCCATGGCCGGGTCGATACGCGCCTCAAGTGCGGCGCGAATCTTGCCGACGCCCTCTTCCAGCGGCACCAGATCGGTGGACTTGCGCCCGTACTTGGCCGGCAGCAGGGTGTCCTCGATGGTCAGCGCGGCCACACCGGCGCGTTCGAGCTCGGTAATGGTGCGCATGACGTTGAGCGCGTTGCCGTAGCCGTGGTCGGCATCGGCAATGATCGGCAGACGCGCCACGCGGCCGATGCGGGTGGCCTGCTCAACGAATTCACTGAGCGTAATCAGGGCAAAATCGGGCGCGGCCAGTACCTGCAGCGAGGCGACCGAGCCGCCCAGAATGCCGACCTCAAAGCCCAGATCCGCCGCGATACGCGCGGACATGGGATCAAACGTCGAGGCGGTAAAAAAGCAGTCCTCGCGGGCGAGAAGGTCGCGAAACTGGTGGCGCAGATCGTGCTGGGAAGGGGTAGCCATGACAACTCCTGAACATCAGAAACCGGCGATGGGCTTTGACGGCCCATCCTTGATGGCGACCTACTTTATACGTTTGTCCCATAACGCACCAACACGGCGCGTTGGCACCCCGGCCCCGAGCCGCCGATCTAGTCGGCGCTGTCGGCCAGCGCCGGCAGCAGCACCTTGAGCTTGCGAGTCAGGGTGTTGCGCCCCCAGCCCAGCAGCTCGGCGGCCTCGCCCTTGCGCCCACCGGTGTGCTTGAGGGCAGTCTCGATCAGAATACGCTCGAAATCCGGCACGGCCTCTTCCAGCAGGTGCGTGTGGCCGGCGGCCAGCGCCCGGTCGGCCCATTCGCGAAAGGCGTGGCGCCAGTCACCGGTGCCTTCTCCGGGGCGCTCGAGATCACGAAGCTCCGGCGGCAGATCATCGACGAGCACCTCGCGACTGGAGGCCATGACGGTCAGCCAGCGACAGGTGTTTTCCAGCTGGCGCACGTTGCCCGGCCAGGGCAGATGCGAGAGATGCTGCTCGGCGGCCTCGGTGAGCACCTTGGGCTCGGCGGAGAGTTCGCGGGCGGCCTCGGCCAGAAAGTGACGGGCGAGCCGCGGGATATCCTCGCGTCGCTCGGAGAGTCTGGGCAGGTGCACGCGAATCACGTTAAGCCGGTGAAACAGATCCTCGCGAAAGCGCCCTTCCTCAACCAGCTGCTCCAGATGCTGGTGGGTGGCAGCGATAATGCGCACGTCTACTCGCACCGGCACATGCCCACCGACCCGATAAAACTCGCCATCGGCCAGCACGCGCAACAGCCGTGTCTGGGTCTCGGCCGGCATGTCGCCGATCTCATCGAGAAAGAGCGTGCCGCCATCGGCCTGCTCGAAGCGCCCGCGCCGCTGGGCCGTCGCTCCGGTAAAGGCGCCCTTTTCGTGGCCGAACAGCTCCGATTCCATCAGATCGCGCGGAATGGCCGCCATGTTGAGCGCAATAAAGGGCTGATGCCCGCGCGGGCTGTGCTGATGCAGGGCGCGAGCGACCCGCTCCTTGCCGGTGCCCGACTCGCCGTTGATCATCACGGTGATATGAGAGTGCGACAGCCGGCCGATGGCGCGAAACACCTCCTGCATGGCCGGCGCTTCGCCGATGATCTCGGCCTGAATGCCCTCGGGGGCGCGCGCCGGGGCCTGACGCTCGCGAGCATGGGCAATGGCGCGACGCACCAGGGAGAGCGCATCGTCGACATCAAAGGGCTTGGGCAGATACTCGAACGCCCCGCCCTGATAGGAGGCCACGGCGCTGTCGAGATCCGAATGCGCGGTCATGATGATTACCGGCATGTCGGTGTGGCGCTCGCGCACCCGCGCCATCAGATCCAGCCCGTCGACACCCGGCATGCGGATATCGGTGAGCAGGACATCGGGCGCCTGTCGATTGATCGCCTCTTCGGCCTGATCGGCCCGCTCAAAGCTTGATACCTCGATATCGGGCTGGGCGAGCGTGCGCTCGAGTACCCAGCGGATGGCGCGATCATCATCCACGATATAGACGCGGGCGGTATCACTCATGGGTGCCTCCGTTGGCATGTCGGTCGTGCTCGGGTTCACTGAAGCCTTCCAGCGGAATCAGAAGACGAAACTCGGTATGGCCGGGGCGGCTGTCGCATTCGATCAGGCCCTGATGCTGATGCAGAATCGACTGGGCAATGGACAGTCCCAGCCCGCTGCCCTCGGCCCGCCCGGAGATCATCGGGTAAAACAGCGACTCCGCCAGCGTCTCGGGCACGCCGGGGCCGTTGTCGATCACACAGACCTCGCACACCAGCCGGTGGCGCTCGGCCCCCAGGGTGAACTGCCGCCGCGCCCGGGTGCGCAGCGTCACGGTCGGCTGCTCGGTGGCGTTTTCCTTGAGCGCCTGAACGGCGTTGCGGGTGACGTTGAGCACGGCCTGAATGAGCTGGTCGGCATCGCCCATGATGGCCGGCAGGCTGGGGTCGTAGTCCCGCTGCAGATCGATGGTGTCGGTCTCGGCCTGCAAGAGCGCGCGTACCCGCTCGACGACTTCATGCACGTTGATGGGCTGCTGCTCGACCGGCCGATTGGGCCCGAGCATGCGATCGACCAGATCGCGCAGGCGGTCGGCTTCTTCGATGATGATGCGGGTAAATTCGGTCAGGCTTTCATCGGGCAGGTCACGCTCTAAAAGCTGCGCCGCGCCACGAATGCCGCCCAGGGGGTTTTTGACCTCGTGGGCCAGCCCCCGGGTGAGCACCTTGACCATCTCCTGACGGGCGATCAGCGACTCCTCGCGCGAGATTCGCATCAGCCGATCTCGCGGCTCGAACTCGAGCAACAGCTCGGTTTTCGACAGCGGCGTGGCGGTGTAGTCCACCGTGATGCGCTCGCCGCCGGCCATGGCAAGCTGGGTCTCGCGCTGGGTATAGGGGTGCTGGCGACGCAGGGCGTCCGCCAGCATGGCGGCGATATGGCCTGCCTCGCCTTCCAGACACTCAAGCGGGGTGTCCTGGACCCGCGACAGGCTCAGCCCCATCAGGGCTTCCGCCGCCGGATTGAGCCAGCGAACACGCAACTGCTCATCGAGCAGCACCACGGCCGTGGTGAGATGTTCCAGCAGGCGTTGATGCATGAAGCACCTCGTTAACGTTATTTCCCTTTGATAGTGCAAAAAGCGCGCCACATGTGCCGGATCGCGCACCACAAGGGGAAAACCTGTCACTGGATGGGCATGGAAGCGGCGCAACCCGGAGAGCGAGCCGACCATTGTGCACCTTTGTGGTGCAAAAGAGCCAGCGGCGGCGGTATCAGGGTCGCGAGGCCGGCGCGCCTGCGGGCAGTATCTCAAGGGTCATGACCGGTGAGCGCTGGCGAACGGTGCCGCTGCTGTCGAGCACTTCGGCTACCAGTTCGTGACGGCCGGCCTCAAGACCCATGGCGACCAGCACCCGGCTGGCCAGCGGCGACTGGTGGGGCCTGCCGTTCACGCTGAGCTGCACCCGGTCGCTGTCTCGAAGGCGCGGGACGGTCTCCAGGCGCACGGGCACACCGCGGCGCGCCTGATCAAGGGTCACGGGCGCACTCCGGGGCGCAAGGGTCACACGCTGGTAGGGTGTAAAAACGGCGGGCGCCGATGGGGTGGCAACGGCCTCGCTCAAGACTTTCGAGGGTGAGAGCACCTGCGGGGCACGCACATCGGTTCGGGTGCCGCCGGGGCGGTCGCTCCAGACGACGTTGCCCCGCTCATCGGTGTGGCGATAGACCGCCGCGCCGGCCTGTGGCATAGCGGTCAAAAACAGTGACCAGACCACGGCGACCCACAGCGTCATACGGCAAAGGCGACCCGGCACGGCAGCAGTTCCACAGAAATAATGGGCGTTCATTATCGCCGGAAATTTTAAGGCACCAGACGATAAAAAGCCCCGCCAAAGCGGGGCTTTTCTCTTGCAGGCCCGGTAATGGGGGCCGCAGCTCAGACCTTAGAGGCTGTAGTACAGGTCGTATTCCATGGGGCTTGGCACCATGCGAACGGCCGTGACGTCTTCCATCTTGAGCTCGATGTAGGCATCGATCATCTCTTCGGTGAACACGCCGCCTTCGGTCAAAAAGGCGTGGTCGTCCTTGAGCGCCTGCAGGGCTTCTTCAAGGCTTGAAGCCACCGTGGGTACGTTGAGCGCTTCTTCGGCCGGCAGGTCGTACAGGTTCTTGTCCAGCGCCTCGCCCGGATGGATCTTGTTGCGAATGCCGTCGATACCGGCCATCAACAGTGCCGAGAAGGCCAGGTACGGGTTGGCCATCGGGTCGGGGAAGCGGGTCTCGACACGCTTGCCCTTGGGGCTTGCGGTGTAGGGAATACGAATCGAGGCCGAGCGGTTACGCGCGCTGTAGGCCAGCATGACCGGCGCTTCAAAACCCGGAACCAGACGCTTGTAGGAGTTGGTCGACGGGTTGGTGAAGGCGTTCAGGGCACGCGCATGCTTGATGACACCGCCGATGTAGTACAGCGCGGTTTCAGACAGGCCCGCGTACTCGTCGCCGGCGAACATGTTCTCGCCATCCTTCCAGAAGGACTGGTGGATGTGCATGCCGGAGCCGTTATCGCCGGCCATCGGCTTGGGCATGAAGGTCGCGGTCTTGCCATAGGCATGTGCCACGTTGTGGATCACATACTTCATGGTCTGCACTTCGTCGCACTTTTGCACCAGCGTGTTGAACTTCACACCGATTTCGTTTTGACCGGCGTTGGCCACTTCGTGGTGGTGCACTTCAACGGTCTGACCCACGGCTTCCAGCGTCGAGCACATGGCGCTGCGGATGTCGTGGAAGGAGTCAACCGGAGGGACCGGGAAATAGCCGCCCTTGACGCGCGGACGGTGGCCCATGTTGCCGCCTTCGAACTTGCCATCGGTCTCCCAGGCGCCCTCTTCGGAAGAGATGCGGAAAAAGGAGTGATGCATGTCGTTTTTGAAATGCACTTCATCAAAGATGAAAAACTCCGGCTCGGGACCGAAAAAGGCCGTGTCGCCCAGGCCGGTGCTGCCCAGATAGGCTTCGGCGCGCTTGGCGATCGAGCGCGGATCACGCTCGTAGCCCTGCATGGTGGCCGGCTCGATGATGTCGCAGCGCAAAACGACCGTGGGGTCTTCGGTGAAGGGATCGATGTAGCCGGAACCGTCCTGAGGCATCAGGATCATGTCGGACTCGTTGATGCCCTTCCAGCCACCGATGGAGGAGCCATCGAACATCTGTCCGGTTTCAAAGAACTCGTCATCGACCATGCGAGCGGGAATGGTGACGTGCTGCTCCTTGCCCTTGGTATCGGTAAAGCGCAGATCGGCCCACTTGATGTCGTTCTCTTCGATCAGGGCAAGCGTTTTCTCTGACATGTGACTCCTCCAATAAAAAGGGATACTGCTTGAAAACCGTTAACAGGACGCCATCACTTCGCCACCGTTGTATCACGCGCAAGCACAGTGCATGCAAGTCCCGATGTGTCCCTAAATAATGCATGCAGCGTGCCAAAATGGCGCACGCTTATTTGAATTGGTTCAAAAAATGCGCGAATACAGTAACTTGAAATCGAAAACGGATGAGGGACTGCTCGCATGTGGGGTCATGCAGGGTTGCCGGGGGTGACGAAAGCCCCTATCGATGCACCATTAGCACTCACAAAACGCCCCCGATGCACCAAAAAAGCGCACAACCCGGGCGCCATCTGTCGTCACCCTGTCACGATCTGCCGATTTCATGGCTTCTCAACGCCTGCGCCACGATTCCAGCTATTCGACCGACGACTTAGCCTATACAATGCGGGGCCAAATTTATTGCACGCTGCTGACATGGCCGTTGATCACAACGCACGGCCATGCTCCTACCCGAACAGGCGCGTGTACACAAAGGTGAAAACGCGTTATGTCCGATACGCTTACTTCCGGCAATATCGAGAAGCTGAGAAATATTGCCATTATTGCCCACGTTGACCACGGCAAGACCACGCTGGTCGACAAGCTGCTGGCGCAATCCGGCACCCTGGACCGCAAGGCGGAAAACCAGGAACGCATCATGGATTCCAACGACCAGGAGAAGGAACGCGGCATCACCATCCTGGCCAAGAACACGGCCATTACCTGGCACGACTACCACATCAACATCGTCGACACCCCCGGGCACGCCGACTTTGGTGGTGAGGTCGAGCGCGTCATGTCGATGGTGGACTCGGTTCTGCTGCTGGTCGATGCCGTTGACGGCCCGATGCCGCAAACGCGTTTTGTGACCCAGAAGGCGTTTGCCCAGGGCCTCAAGCCGATCGTGGTGGTCAACAAGATTGACCGTCCGGGCGCGCGTCCCGACTGGGTCATTGACCAGATCTTTGATCTGTTCGACAACCTGGGCGCCACCGACGAACAGCTCGACTTCCCGATCATCTACTGCTCGGCGCTCAACGGCATCGCCGGCATGGACCCGGAAAACCTGTCCGAGAACATGGACCCGATGTTCCAGGCCATCGTTGACATCGTCGAGCAGCCGACCGTGGAACTTGACGGCCCCTTCCAGATGCAGATTTCGGCACTGGACTACAACAGCTACGTGGGCGTCATCGGTCTGGGCCGCGTCAAGCGCGGTCGCGTGCGTCCCAATCAGCAGGTCAGCATCATTTCCCGTCAGGGTGTGACCCGCAAGGGCAAGATCGGTCAGGTCATGACCCACCTGGGTCTTGAGCGTGTCCAGGCCGACGAAGTCAGTGCCGGCGACATCGTCTGCATTACCGGCATCGACGATCTGGCCATCTCCGATACGATCTGTGACCCGTCCAACGTCGAAGCGCTGCCGGCGCTGACCGTGGATGAGCCGACCGTCTCGATGACCTTCCAGGTCAACGATTCGCCCTTCGCCGGCCGTGATGGCAAGTACGTCACCAGCCGTAACATCAAGGACCGTCTGGATCAGGAACTGATCCACAACGTGGCCCTGCGTGTTGAACAGGGTGAATCGGCCGAGAAGTTCAAGGTCTCCGGGCGTGGCGAGCTGCACCTGTCGGTGCTGATCGAATCCATGCGTCGTGAAGGCTACGAGCTGGCCGTGGGCCGCCCCGAGGTCATCATCCGCGAGATCGATGGCGTGAAGCAGGAGCCCTACGAAGAGGTCATCATCGACTGTGAAGAGCAGCATCAGGGCTCTGTCATGGAAGAGCTGGGCTATCGCAAGGGCGAGCTGACCAACATGAACCCGGACGGCAAGGGTCGTGTGCGCCTGGATTTCATGATTCCCTCGCGCGGCCTGATCGGTTTCCGCTCGCAGTTTCTGACCATGACCTCCGGTACCGGCATTTTGACCAGCCGCTTTGACCACTACGGTCCGCTGAAGGAAGGCGCCGGCGTCGAGCGCCGTAACGGTGTACTGGTCTCGATGGTCGATGGCAAGGCGCTGGCCTACGCGCTCTACGCCCTGCAGGATCGTGGCAAGCTGATCATCGATCACGGCACCGAGGTCTATGAAGGCATGCTGATCGGCATCAACAACCGTTCCGACGACATGGTGGTCAACCCGACCAAGGGCAAGAAGCTCGATAACATGCGTGCTTCCGGTAACGATGAAAACATCGTGCTGACGCCGCCGATCCGCTTCACGCTGGAACAGGCCATCGAGTTTCTGGACAGCGACGAGCTGGTGGAAGTCACGCCCGGCTTTATCCGCATCCGCAAAAAGCACCTCAAGGAAACCGACCGCAAGCGCAACAAGAAGTAAGCGCCTGCGTAACCGCTGTAACGTTTCTTGACACAAAAACGGCCTGCATATCATGCAGGCCGTTTTTTTGTGTCATTGAGACCGCCCGGGGTCGACGGATTGACTGCCCTTGACCGCGTGCGCGATGGCGGTGCCGGACACGCAAAGGCCGCTGCCCTTTCGGGCAGCGGCCTTTTGTCCTTCACAAGGTGGTGTGAAGATCAGGCAGCGTTACGGCCGGGCATGGCCGAGAAGCCGCCGTTGGACGGCTGTGCGTCGCTGCGGGCGACAGGCTTTGAAGTGCTGACCTGTACCGGCTGCAGCCGACGCGCTTCGCGATCCGAGGATCGTCCGGAAAGCATCATCGCGCCCAGCATGAACATGACCAGCAGGGCGTAACCCATTCCGCCAATGATTAACAGTGCCATGGTCCTATCTCCTCTCAACGCGGCGTTATCGCAGCGCGTTTTTACAATGGAAGCCAATCTGCACAGCCATGTTCCTGATGGTCGTCGCCTGCTCTTGAGGCGCTGTGCTCCAACAAACCGCTGACTCTTCCTGCCTGACCGGTGCTTTCCGCGTGGCGGGGGTATGACCGGATAAGCCGTTGAACCAGTAACCCTGTAATGCTTAATGTATCAGCAGGTAACGTTAAGTGTACTGAGTAATTAGCCTGATGGAAATTGAAAAGAACTATCGCGCTAAGACTTTTCAACGTTCCGGATGATGACAAACCCCATCCTTACTGCTGCGCACCATCAGCCACCTGCGTCGAAGGTGTCGATGTCGCCACCCATTCATCCAGCAACGACTGTACTGTTTCGTTTTGCCAGAAGGCCGCCAGTGTGGCCGCGTCCCTTTTGTTCAGTGCCGGAACCCGCTGCCAGTCGGCGTTTTCAAGCGAGCGCATGAATACAATGTGATTCAAACTATCGACTGACCGAAAGACGACTTTAGGTTGAGAGGCATAAAAACGGGCATGGGCCGGCTCCAGCGCAATCAGCAGTTGCTGCAGCGATTGGCGCCCTGCCTGACTGAATGCCTCGTGCCATCGCGTGGCGCGGGCCTCACCTACCCCTCTCAGCGAGCGTAATTTAGCGCGCTCAAGATCACGCCAATCGAGCAAGGACGTTACCATTTCGGCGTCAATTAACTGTTTCCAGGTGCCTTCGCCGATTCCGTACATATCCAGCCCCTGCCGGCTGCTCAGATGCGTCAGGCGCGCCAGAAACTGCGAGCGACATGCCGGCGTCAGTGTCAGACAGCTCAGGGCGTTAAATGCCTGCGGGTCCGGGATATCCAGCGCCACGCGCTGGTCATTGCGAACGATAACCTCATCGAGTCTGGGAATGGTCAGCCCGGCCAGCGAAATCATGACCTGATCCCCCGGGCGAATATCCGACTTTTGCCAGCGCGCAAAGGAGCCGGCGCTGACCCGGCGGATCGTGCGGTCATCAAGGGTGACCGGTGACAGCTCAAGCACCGGCGTGATGCGCCCGGTGCGCCCGATGCTGAAATCGACATCGCGCACCTCGGCAAGCGTGGCGGCGGCGGGGTACTTCCACGCCACGCTGTTCGTGGGCGGCGTATTGCGCCAGACCCGGCCCGGGGGGCGCTCATCGCGCTTGATCACCACGCCATCGCTGGCAAAGGGCAGCTCATGGCGATACCAGTATCGGCGCCAGTGCGCCACATCATCCAGAGTATCGACCGCCCGGGTCCAGCGCTGCGGGTCCATGAAGCCCCAGTCGCCCAGCTGATGGTTGCGCCCGGCAACCGTGTCGGGCCCGTCGGGCAGCGCCCAGGCGAAAAACCCGATGCGCCCGCGCGACGCATCGCTCATGTCGTGGCGCTGCATCAGCCCGGCCACGCTTGAACGCGCCCCGGCGCTGCCGTCACGACGCTGCACATGGCCGGGGCGTTTGAGATAAAGCTCGCCCTGGATCACCACTTGCGCGGGCACCTCGCCGGCCAAACGGTCGGGGATGGCATCGATGCCGGACACGCGCGCCAGCCAGTCCTGCCCGGTCAGACCGTCGCCCCGGCTGGTGGCCATGATCAGCCGCCCCTTTTCATACACCAGCGTCATTGCCACGCCATCCACCTTGGGCTGAATCCACAAAGGGCCCGGCGTCAGCGCTGCCAGCCACGCCCCGACCGCCGCCCGGTCCGCCAGCTTGTTCAACCCGGTCTGGGCCACGGCGTGACGCTGCTCGCCGCCACGCAGGGTGGCGCCGGGCGCCGGCTGATCCGCCCCCACGCAGTGACGCCAGTGTGCCAGCCGGGCCTGCGCCCGGTCATAAACGCCATCGGCCACCGGTCGCTCACCGCGCTGATGATAGGCCTCGTCCCAACGCGCCACCTGCTTGGCAAGCTGCTCGAGACGTCCATCGACCGCTCCGGGTGCCGGACAGGTCTGCGCCTGACCTGTCATCGGCACTGCCATCGAAATCGCCATGGCCCACGATGTGATCCATCCTTGCCACCCCATACCGCCCTCATGTGTCAATATTCGATATATTTCATATGACTATCGACGACATGCCGCCATTCTGAAGGCGAATGCATGCGGCGAGGCGGACGTAAACTGCTAGACTTTTTTTACCAACGAGGAGGCATGTCATGAGCAACGCGCGCGCAATTACGTGGGACCAGGAAGGCGTCGACCATGTCGCCGACCACGACGAGCTCACCCAGTTTCTGCACAAAAAGCCTAAAACCGGTGACATCATCACGGCCCGCTATATGGAGGCCAACGTGCGCATGAAGGTGCTCGAGCGCGACGGCGACGACACCTCGATTGCCGAAGTGCTGGGTATCAGCGTCGAGGATGAAAAGCGTGTCGAAGAACACGAAGGGCTGCGCAAGGGCGAGACGGTACAGGTCCCCGACAAGGATCGAGCCTTTATCCGTTATAGCAATTGATGCTTTAGAGCCTGCTTTTTATACTCTTACGGAATTTATTCAGGACAATTCGTTGTTTGGTTTTGCGGCCTGAAGCCGTCATTATCTGACAACGACTCACGGCAAACGGCCCTCGATCACGGGCGCGGCTGCCGACACCCGTTTTCATCGATGGCCAAAAGGAGTGACAAATGGCGTTGCAACTTGGCGATACCGCACCGGACTTTTCTCAGGACAGCACGGAAGGCACCATCAACTTCCACGAGTGGCTGGGCGATAGCTGGGCCATTCTTTTCTCTCACCCCAAGGACTTCACGCCGGTGTGCACCACCGAGCTGGGTGAAGTGGCGCGTCTGAAATCCGAATTCGACAAGCGCAACACGAAGGCCATCGGCCTGTCCGTCGACCCGATCGAAGACCACCACGCCTGGAAGGGTGATATCGAGGAAACCCAGGGCTGCGGGCTCAACTTCCCGCTGCTGGCCGATGCCGATCGCAGCGTCAGCGAGAAGTACGGCATGATTCACCCCAACGCCAACGACACCCTGACGGTGCGTTCGGTCTTTGTCATCGACCCCAAAAAGAAGGTCCGTCTGACCCTGACCTATCCGGCCAGCGCCGGGCGCAACTTCCAGGAAATCCTGCGCGTGCTCGACAGCCTGCAGCTGACCGACAACGAAAAGGTTGCAACGCCGGTGAACTGGCGCCAGGGCGATGACGTCATCATCGTGCCGTCGTTGAGCAATGAGGAAGCGGCCAAACTCTTCCCGCAGGGCTGGGACGAGAAAAAGCCCTATCTGCGCATGACCAGACTCAACAAGTAAGACGCTGAGTGCGCGGGCATTACGGCCCGCCTCATGCCATGCAAAACGCCCGGCCAAATGGCCGGGCGTTTTTTTGATCCGATCAGGCTCTCTGACCGGATGGCTTTTTCAAATCGCAGGCCGGCCCTAGAGCTGTTGAGCCGTCAGTTTTTTGGCAAAGCCCGCCACGTATTCGCCCTGAAAGCGGGCAATTTTCAACTCGCGTTCACTGGGCTGGCGCGAGCCATCACCACCGGCCAGGGTCGAGGCGCCGTAGGGCGTGCCGCCGCTGACTTCGGTAATATCAAACTGCTCCTCGACCCCGTAGCCGATCGGCACGATCACCATCCCGTGGTGGGCCAGCGTCGTCCAGCTTGAGGTGATGGTCATCTCCTCGCCACCGCCGGTACCGGTCGAGGTAAACACGCTGGCCAGCTTGCCGCGCAGCTTGCCGCTGGCCCACAGTCCGCCGGTCTGATCCAGAAAGGTGCGCATCTGGCCGGCCATGTTGCCGTAACGCGTCGGCGTGCCCAGGATGATCGCGTCATAGTCGGCAAGCTCACCCGGCTCGGCGACCGGGGCCGACTGATCTACCTTGCCCCCGGCCTGTTTGAAGGCTTCTTCATCCATGGTTTCGGGCACTCGCTTGATGGTGACCTCGCTTCCCGAGATCGAGCGGGCGCCCTCCGCCACGGCCTGGGCCATGGTTTCGATATGGCCATACATCGAGTAATACAGCACCAGTATCCGGGACATCGTGTCTGCCTCCATTTGCAGGTTCTGGAATAAATGCGCGGTCGCGCGTAGCACGCTGTCAGCCTGGTGCATCCTTGCCGTTGTTGCCTGCTTTTCCTGCCGCAGGCCCGTGGCCACTGTAAAAGACTTGTCGCTTCAGGCTTAAGCCCGCTTGAACAAAGGACGTTGCGAGGCGTCCGGAACCTCGTATGCTGTCACAGGGTGGTGCCCCCTGCTGCCCTGAACGCCTTTCGTCTGTGGAAACCTGCCCATGTCCGAGTCCCACGATGCCCGTCGCCCGCTGATCTGGCTGGTCGCGCTGATCCTGGTGGCGCTCGCCCTTGCCTTCTGGTGGTGGCTGTCGCGTGATCGCGCCCCGGAGGACAGTGGCCCCACGCCGCCGGTCGCCGTCGGCCGCGCCGAGGTCATCGAGCGCGATATTGCCACCACGCTCAGCGCCGTGGGCGATGTCGAGGCCACCGATGCCATCGAGATTGCCTCTCTGGTGACCGAGCGCATCACCGGGCTCAATTTTGACAGCGGTGAGCGGGTCAATCAGGGCGATCTGCTGATCCAGCTTGATGATCGCGCCGAGCAGCAGGGGCTGCGCGCCGCCCGCGTCATCGTCGAGCAGGAGCAGCGTGAATATGAGCGCCTGCAGCCGCTGGTGCGTCAGGGCTCGATTGCCACCCAGCAGGCGGACGCCCAGCGCAACCGGCTGGAAAGCGCGCGCATCGAGCTGGCCCGACTCACCGCCGCGCTGGAAGACCGCACCATTACGGCACCGGTCTCCGGCGTCATGGGACTGAGTAATCTAAGTGTCGGTGAGCAGATCAGCGCCGACACATCGCTGGTCACGCTCGACAGCATCGACCGTGTCCGGGTCGACTTCTCCCTGCCCGAGCGCGAGCTGAACCGCATTGACCAGGGCATGACGGTCACGGCGCGCTCGGTGGCCTGGCCCGATCGCACCTTTCACGGCGAGGTCATCACCCTCGATCCACGCCTGGACCGGGATACCCGCACGGTCATGGTTCGCGCTCGATTCGACAACCCTGATCTGGCCCTGCGCCCGGGCATGCTGCTCGACATCGCACTGCGCCTGCCAAGCCAGCGCCGCCTGATCGTGCCGGAAACCGCCGTCATGGGCGAGCGCGACAGCCAGTGGGTCTACGTGGTGACTGGCGAGCAAGACCACTACCGCGCCCATCGCGTCGCTGCCCGCGTGGTCGAGCGCGCCCCCGGCTGGGCGGCCATTGAAACGGTGGAAGACAATACCCGACTGCGCCCGGGAGAATCAGTGGCCGTCAGCGGCCTGCGCGATATCGGCGAGGGCCGCGATCTTGTCATCGATGAGGCCGCCGCGCGCGACACCCGGGGCCTGTTCGAGCAGGCCCCGGACGAGACACACGCCATGACCCCACAGAGCACCGCCCCATGACCCTGACCGATCTGGCCGTCACGCGACCGGTCGGCACGCTGGTGCTCTCGGCGCTGCTGGTGCTGTTTGGCACGCTGGGGTTTCTGGAGCTGCCCATTCGGGAGTACCCCTCCATCGAGGAGCCGGAGGTCTCGGTCGAGATTGCCTGGCCCGGCGCCTCGGCAGCAGTGGTGGAGTCCCGCGTGACCCAGACGATCGAAAACGTCGTCGCCGGCATCGAGGGCGTGGTCAGCGTCGAATCAGAAAGCAACGACGGCGAGTCCGAAGTCACCCTGACCTTTTCCAGCGAGACCGACCTGGACACCGCCGCCAACGATGTGCGCGATCAGGTCTCCCGTGTCGCCGACGCCCTGCCGGTGGGCGCCGAGGCCCCCGAGATCAGCAAGGATCAGGGCGGCAGCGACACGCTCATGATCCTGTCGGTCAAGACCGATCGCATGAGTGCCATGGCGCTGTCGGACTACGCCGATCGTCAGCTGCTTGATCGGTTCTCGACCATCAATGGCGTTTCGCGGGTGCGGCTGTGGGGCTCGCAGCTGCCGGCCATGCGCGTGGATCTGGACCGCCACGCCATGACCGCCCACGACATTACCGTCGAGGACATCACCGGCGCGCTGGCCAGCGAAAACGTGGAGTACCCGGGCGGGCGAATCGAGTCCACCACCCGCGAATTTACCGTGCGCCTGCTGCCGGGCTATGAAACGCCCGAGTCCTTCCGGCGCCTGCCCCTGCGCCAGGGCGAGGGCACCCGCGCCGTAACCCTGGGCGATGTGGCCACGGTCTCGCTGGGGCCCGAAACCCGTCGCGAGCGCTTTGAAATCGACGGCGAGCCTACCGTCTCGATCGCCATCAGCCGACAGAGCACCGCCAACACGCTGTCCATCTCCCGCGACGTGCGCACAACGCTTGATACCCTGCAAAACGAGCTGCCCGAGGGCCTGCGCATCGATATCGTCTCTGACGACACCCTCTACATCTCGGCGGCCCTCAAGGAAGTGCTGATTACGCTGGCCATTGCGGTGGCCATGGTGGTCGCCGTGATCATCTTCTTTCTGGGCTCGTGGCGCGCCGCGCTGGTGGCGGCCACGGCTATTCCCATCTCGCTGCTGGCCTGCGGCATGCTTCTTCTGGGGCTGGGGTTCAGCCTTAACATGCTGACCCTGCTGGCGCTGGTGCTCTCGGTCGGACTGGTGGTGGATGACGCCATCGTCATGATCGAGAACATTCAGCGCCATCTGGAAGAGGGCGACACCCCGCTGCTGGCCGCCTTTCGCGGCGCCCGCCAGGTCGCCTTTGCCATCCTGGCCACCAGCCTGGTGCTAATGGCGGTGTTTTTGCCCATCACGCTGATGAGCGGCCAGACCGGGCGGCTTTTTACCGAGTTCGCCGTCACGATCGCGGCCACCATTGCCTTTTCCACGCTGGTGTCGCTGACGCTGACGCCAGTACTGGCCTCCTGGCTGCTGGCCGTCGGTCACGGCCGCCGGGGCTCGCCGGTGAACCGGCTCATGACGGGGCTGGCCTCGCGCTATCAGCGCCATCTCGGGCAGATGCTGCACCGCCCGGTGCTGGTCGGCGGCGGCTTCGTGGCCATGGCCATCGTCACCGCCACGGTCATTACTGCGCTGCCCACAGAATACGAGCCCTACGACGACCGCGGCGCCCTGCGCATCAATATCCAGGCCGAGGAAGGCGTCAATTTCGAGGAGATGCAGCGGCGCATGGAGGCCATGGGTCAGCGCCTGGCGCCCATTTTCAACGACCAGGCACTGATCGATAACGCTTCGCTGCGTCTGCCCGGACCCGGCAACAACGACGGGCCCGTCAACAACGGCCGCTGGATCATCAGCTTCACCCCCTGGCAGGACCGTGACGAGAGCACCCGCGAGGTGGCCGCGCGCATTAATGAGGCGCTTGAAGGCTTTTCCGAACTCAGCGCCACCACGCTGTTGCCGCGCGGGCTGAGCTCGGGCAACGCCACGCCGGTGCAGTTCGTGATCGGCGGGCCGGATTACGCCACCCTGGGCGCCTGGCGCGATGAACTGATGGCCGCCTGGCAGGACTATCCGGGCCTTGAGGCGCTCGACAGCGATCTCATTGAGACCACACCGCAGCTGCAGGTGCGGCTGGACCGCGAGCGTGCCGCCCAGCTTGGCGTGCGCGCCGAGACGGTCGGCCGCACGCTGGAGTCCTTTTTCGGCGAGCGCAGCCTGACCACGTTTGAGCGCGACGGTCAGTCCTACGACGTGATTTTGCAGGGCCTGCGCGAACAGCGCCTGACGCCCGAGGCGCTCGAAGAGATTCGGGTACGTACCGACAGCGGCGCGCTGGTGAGCCTGGCCAACCTCGTCCATCTGGAGGAAATCGCGGTCTCGCCGACGCTCAACCGCTACAACCGCATTCGCGCCGTCACCTTTTCAGCCAACGTCGCCGACGGTTACAGCCTGTCGCAGGTGCTCGAGCACATGAACACCACGGTCGATGAGACCCTGCCCGAGCAGGCGCGCATCGACTACAAGGGCGCCACGCAGGACTTTCTCGAGGCCGGGCGCGATCTGCTGCTGGTCTTTACCGTGGCGATTGCGGTGACCTGGCTGGTGCTGGCCGCGCAGTTCGAGAATGTCATCAGCCCGCTGGTGGTGATGCTGACCGTGCCGCTGGGGATGCTGGGCGCCGGCCTGGCGCTGTGGCTGCTGGGCGAGAGTCTCAACCTCTACGCTCAGATCGGGCTATTGATGCTGATCGGGCTGTCGGCCAAAAACGGCATTTTGATCGTGGAGTTTGCCAACCAGCTGCGCGATGAGGGCGTGGCGCTGCGCGAGGCCATTTTGCAGGCCTCGCAGACGCGCCTGCGCCCGATTCTGATGACCTCGCTGTCCACCATGGCCGGCGCCCTGCCGCTGGTCATGGCCACCGGCGCTGGGGCGGCCAGCCGCTTCGGGCTGGGCATCACGCTGCTGGCCGGCTGCGCCAGCGCCACGCTGTTGACCCTGGGCGTGGTGCCGATCGTCTACTACTGGCTCGCCGGGCATCAGAAACCGCCGGGGCATCGACGCCAGCAGCTCAAGGCCTCGCTGGAGCGTCATACTCCTGATGCCCCCCCGGACTGACCGTCACGCCGTTTGAAGGTCAGCACCAGCAGGTCGCGGTGGCCGGGGCGAGTGGCGTCATCGGCCACGATGGGCGTCACGCCGTGCAGCACACGGGTGTCATCCACCAGTGCCATGTCCAGCGGCTCGGCCAGGGTAAAAGCCGCCAGCTCGCGGTGGTCCGGATCGTGAATGCAGGAGACGCCTTCGCGCACGTTGTCACGGCCCATCATCACCATCGCCACGAAATCCACGCCGTCACGGTGAACACCCTCCGGGGTGGGCAGGCCGGCGGTGATATCCCCGCCCACCTCGATACGAAACTGGTGCATCTCGATGTCCCAGTCGGTACCCGGCGCACAGCGCCCGAACACATCAAGCAGGAGCTCACAGAGAAAAGCGAAGGCGTTTGTCGCCAGCGCACCCTCATCTACCGGCTCGAAGTGACGAGCCACCCCTCCGTTGAGTTGATTGAAACGGGTGGTCTGAAAGTGCGCCTGATGTGGCTTTCGCACCAGTGACCGCGCACCGGCGACCGCGCTGAACACCGCGTGGCGTCGGCGGCGGTAGCGCCCGCCATCATTCATGAAGCGATCCGGGGCCAGATCGCCCCAGTAGCGGGCAAGATCGGCGCAATCCGGCGTGCGGTGAGCACGCCCGACGCACCAGTCACGAAACATCGGGGCAACCTCGCCGGCCGTCGCCAGCAGATAGCCGTCGCGCTCAAGCCGCTCACAAAGCGACGTCGAAAGCGTTTCAAGAGGAGTCGCATCATGCGTTGGCACATCACACATCACAATCGCCGCCGAGAATAGAGCAAAGGGGTGGCACCACAGCGTACCGCGTCACGCTCGGGCCTGACGACGCGCGGGGCAGAGCGCTATTATGGCACTGTCGATCACTGCCGCCCATGACGTCGTTTCAGGGCGCTTATCTGCCAAAAGGCCCTGTCATGTCCGCATCTCATAGCGCCCCTATTGCGATCACCATGGGCGACCCGGCCGGCGTCGGCCCGGAAATCATTGTTCGTCTGGCCTGCGCGCCGCGCGCCCGTGATACGCCGCTGCTGGTCATCGGTGATATCGAGCGGCTGCGCGACATGGCCGCCCGGCTGGAGCTCGACCTGACGCTGTTTCCCATCGAGCACCCGGATGACATCGCCGATCACGGTGCCACACCCGGCCGGCTGGCCGTTCTGCCGGCAGGCCCGCCGCTGCCGACCGATCTGCCCTATGGTCATGTGGATGCCCGGGCCGGTGCCGCCGCCTATGCGTACGTCAGTCGCGCCATCGATTTCGCGCTTGAGGGCTCGATCAGCGCCATCGTCACCGCCCCGCTCAACAAGGCCGCCATGGCCGCGGCCGGCATCCAGTATCCCGGCCACACCGAGATTCTCGCCGACCGCGCCGGCACCGATGATTTCGGCATGATGCTGGCCAACGACGAACTGCGTGTGATGCTGGTGTCGATTCACCTGTCGCTGCGTCAGGCCATCGAGGCGGTCACTCCCGAGCGCGAGCTGCGCGCCATCCGCCTTGCCGCGCGCGCCTGTCACGCCTACGGCATCGAGCACCCCCGCATTGCGGTGGCCGGGCTCAACCCCCACGCCGGCGAAGGCGGGCTGTTCGGCGGTGAGGATGAGGCCATCATCGCCCCGGCCATTGCCCATGCCCGGGAGGAAGGCATCGACGCTTCCGGCCCCTGGCCGGGCGATACGGTCTTCATGAACGCCCGCCGCGGCCACTTTGACGCGGTGGTGGCGCAGTATCACGATCAGGGCCTGATCCCGGTGAAATATTTAGGGGTAGAGAACGGCGTGAACATCACGGTGGGACTGCCGTTCGTGCGCACCAGCGTCGATCACGGCACCGCCTTTGATATTGCCGGCACCGGGCGCGCCGACCCCTCAAGCCTTGCCTATGCACTCAAGCAGGCCGAGGCGATGGTGCGCGAGCGCCGCCGATGAAAACCGCGCTGTCGGATGCAACCCTGAGCAGCGGTAGTACACTGACGTCATACACTTGAGTCACACACGAAAGCGATGACAACGCCCTGCGGGGTCTCCCGTTACGGCGCGCCACTTATCTGATATGCGGAGCAAGGCGATGCAACTCAGGCAGAGCAATATCGAAAGACTCGCCGACGGCGCGGTCTACGACACGCTGATCATCGGCGGCGGCATCAACGGCGCGGTCTGCGCCGCGGCGCTGGCCGGGCGCGGTGTGAAGGTCGGCCTGGTGGAGCAGGGCGATTTTGCCGGCATGACCAGCATGTGGTCGTCCAACCTCATCTGGGGCGGCATCAAGTACATGGAGTCGCGGGATTTCAAGCTGGTGCGCGAACTGTGTGTCTCGCGCAACCACCTGATCAAACACTACCCCTCCACCGTGCAGGAGATCCGCTTTCTCACCACGATCACCAAAAGCTTTCGCTGGCATCCGCTGATGCTGTGGGCCGGCACCTGGATCTACTGGCTGTTCGGCAACTGCTTCACAAAAATACCGCGCCTGCCGAGCCTGTCGACCATCAACCGCGAGGAGCCGGTGATCAATACCGACCCGGCCATCGGCTGTTTCGAATACTCTGACGCCTTTTTGCACGACAACGATGCCCGCTTTGTCTGGAATTTCGTGCGCACCGCCATGAACAGCGGCTGCGTGGCGGCCAACTACGTCGAGGCCACCGGCTTCGAGCGCCAGGGCGATCTCTGGCATGTGGGGCTGAAAGACGTCATGAGCGGGCGCGAGTGGACGGTCAAGACGAAGACCCTGGTCAACGCCTGCGGTCCGCTGGCCGATCGCACCAACGCTCTGGCCGACAAGCACACCGAGCACCGCCACGTGCTCTCCAAGGGCATCCACCTGATCGTTGACCGAATCACGCCCAACAAGCGCGTGCTGGCGTTTTTCGACGAAGATGGCCGACTTTTCTTCGCCATTCCCATGGGCACACGCACCTGTATCGGCACCACCGATACCCGCACCGAAGACCCCCACGCCGCCATCACCGACGATGACGTCAAATTCGTGCTGGATAACATCAACGCGCGGTTGTCGCTTGAAAAGCCGCTGGACCGCGACGACATCATCGCCACCCGCTGCGGCGTGCGGCCGCTGGCGGTGCAGAACACCAGCGGCAAGGACCGCGACTTCCTGCAGCTCTCGCGCAAGCACGAAATCGATTCCGACATCAATCAGGGCTTTATCAGCATCTTTGGCGGCAAGCTCACCGACTGCATCAACGTCGGCGAGGAGATCGTGGATCTGGTCAAGACAATGGGCATCGACATCCGCTTCCCGGACTATCGCTGGTACGGCGAGCCGGTGGACGCCGTGCGCGACGAGTTTTTCCACCAGGCCCGCCTGATGAAGCTCGACGATTACACCGATGCCAGCGCCTCCGAGCCGCTGTCGACCCGCCTGTGGCGGCGCTACGCGGCGCATGCCATCGGCATTCTGGAATACATTCGCGAGGACCCGCGCCAGGCAGAAATCCTCATCGAGGGCACCGAATACATCCGCGCCGAAGTGCGTCAGGCCGCACGGCGCGAGATGATCACCAAGCTCGAGGACTTCCTGCGCCGGCGCTCCAAGATCAGCCTTGTCTCGCGCCAGGAAACCATCCGCCAGTCGGCCGGGCTGATGGAGGCCTGCGAGATCCTGTTTGGTGACGAGGCGCAACAGCGCTTTGACGAATATTTCCGTGACCACCCCGTGACCAACGGCATCGCCCGCGACCCCGGCGCCGGTCCGCTGCCGGCCGATGGTGTCACCAATGACCCCGCCACCGAGCACAAGGAGAAGGCCGCGGCGCAACGTCAGGAGGGCGATTTCGAGACGCTGAACTGGTAGCCATTGACCGGGTGGTGCCATTTCACGACACGACCGGGCACGCGGTCGTGATATAAGCCACCGGGTTCGCCCGGTGCGTTGACCGGGGAACGCAATGTCTCCCATGGGGTCGATGAAGGATGCGCGGCCCCATCGGGGCGGTCTCAATATTGCCCCTATTGCAGGATGCCTATCGTGTTACGGTCGTTTTTTCCCAACCCACCCCTTTTTTTCGCAAGCGTTGTGGTCTGGGCGCTGATCTGTATCGGTCTCTGGCAGCTGGGCGTCAGCGACTGGGGCGCGGTCATCGGTCTGCCGCCGCTGGCCGAGGGTGACGCCCTGCCCGTTGATGTGTCGCGCTTCTGGGCACCGTCAATGCTGTGGTTTTATCTCTACTACGCGCTGTGCGTCATGGTCTTTGCCGCGGCGTGGGCCCTGATCAGCCCCCATCGCTGGCAGCGCTGGTCGATTCTCGGCAGTGCGCTGATCATCTTCATGACCTGGTTTTCGGTGCAGACCAGCGTGGCCGTCAACGCCTGGTACGGGCCGTTCTGGGACATGATCCAGCAGGCGCTGGGCGGCGACAGTGACGTGACGGTGACCGATATCTACACCGGCATGTTCAGCTTTGCCGGCATCGCCTTTGTGGCCGTGACGGTGGGCGTGCTCAATTATTTCGTGGTCAGCCACTACATCTTTCGCTGGCGCTGGGCGATGAACAACTTCTACATGCGCCACTGGTCGCAGCTGCGCCACATCGAGGGTGCCGCCCAGCGCGTGCAGGAAGACACCATGCGCTTTTCCACCACGCTGGAGGGGCTGGGCGTCAATCTGCTCAAGGCGGTGATGACCCTGATCGCCTTCATGCCGCTTTTGGTCACGATGTCGCAGAACATCACCGAGCTGCCGCTGGTGGGTCACATTCCCAACGCGCTGGTGTGGTCGGCGATTGCCTGGTCGCTGTTTGGTACCGTGCTGCTGGCCGTGGTGGGCATCCGGCTGCCGGGCCTTGAGTTTCGCAATCAGCGCGTCGAGGCGGCCTACCGCAAGGAGCTGGTCTACGGCGAGGACGACCCGGCGCGCGCCGAACCCGCGACCGTGGCCACGCTGTTCAATCGGGTGCGGAAGAACTACTTTCGCCTTTACTGGCACTACGCCTACTTCAACATTGCCCGCATTTTTTATCTGCAGGCCGACGTGGTGTTCGGACTGATCGTACTGGCACCCTCGATCGTCGCCGGCAAGCTGACGCTGGGGCTTTTACAGCAGATCCTCAACGTCTTCGGTCAGGTACGCGAATCCTTTCAGTATCTGGTCAACTCGTGGTCGACCATCATCGAGCTGCTCTCGATCATCAAGCGTCTGCGCGCCTTTGAATCCGTGATCGACAGTGACGCTGATGATGACGAGACGCGTCCGGTTGTCGAATCGACGCCGTAGCGAACCGGGGCCGATGCCGCGATGGCATCGGCCCCGATCCAGTGTGGAAAAAAGTCAGTGAGACACGCCATCGCCGGGCTCGGCATCGGGCACGTGGAGCGTAATCACCGTACAGTGGGCCACATGGGAGACCTTGTGCGACACGCTGCCCACCACCAGCCCCTTCATGTCACTCAGGCCGCGACTGCCCATCACGATGGTATCGATAGCCAGCTCGTGGGCCAGCGCCACAATCGTTTTTTCCGGCCGGCCGGGCGGGTTGTCCTCGACATGGAAGTGGACCTCGGCTGCGGGGTCACCGACTTCCGCCCACGTCGCCTTCAACAGCGCCTCGCCCTCCTCGTGTCCCTTTGTCGGGGTGTAATCCACCGGCGTCGATCCGGTCTGCGCGCCCATGTGATCGGTGGCCGGAGGCGGCTCGACAATGTGGAGAAGATGCAGGGTAGCGCCGGCGGCCTGCTGCATCAGACACGCGTGTTCAAGCGCCCGGCGAGCGCTGCGGGAACCATCAAGAGGTACCAGAATGTTGTGTGACATGATTCATCTCCTTCCTTTGGCGGATGACGGCCCCGTCCAGCACAGGCGTGAGCCGTCAGCCAGCACAACGAATGATGCAGCAAAGTCCGCCACATGACCGATCCAGCCTGCGCCCTTTTACATTAGCACTCAATCAATGCCTGCTGTGACCCGGCCGTTATCTGCACGAGGCTCGGACAGTGGCTCGCCGCTCTACCCTGACCGTGACCCGCCGCGATAAGGTATCCATACCGCCCTGATCCGGAGAGACTGTCACCATGCCGATTCATCTGCTGGTCGTGACCCGCCTGTCACGCCATCACCAGTCCTGCATCGAAGCCACCGGCATTCGCCTGCATATGGCCGAAGATGCCGAGACCCGACGCGACGTTCTGGACCGCCACCGTGACGACATCCGCGCGGTCATGACCATCGGCACCATCGGCTTCAGCGCACAGGAGATGGACGAACTGCCAAACCTGGGCCTGATCTGCGCTCAGGGGGTGGGCTTTGAAGGCATCGACGTGGCGGCCGCCCGCGAGCGCGGCATCAGGGTGGCTCACGGCCCCGGCACCAATGCCGAGACGGTCGCCGACCATACACTGGGGCTGATGCTCGCCTGCCTGCGCCGCATTCCGCAGGGCGATGCCGGCCTGCGCGACGGCCAATGGAAGGCAATTCGCCGTGGCGCCCCGGTGCTGCACGGCAAGACGCTGGGCCTGCTGGGCATGGGCAACGTGGCGCGCGCCATCGCCCGGCGCGCCCACTACGGCTTTGACATGCCGATCATCTACTTCAGCCGCCAGAAGGCGGACCTCGACTGGCAGCATGAGTCGGACCCCAAACGCGTCGCCGAACAGGCCGACGTGCTGGTGAGCGCCCTGCCCGGCGGCGACGACACCCACCACCTGATCGATGACGCCCTGCTTGGCGCCATGAAGATTGAGAGCATCGTGGTCAACATCGGCCGCGGCAGCGTGGTGGACAGCGACGCCCTGGCCCGCGCGGTGACGGAGAAGCGCCTCGCCGGCGCCGCGCTGGACGTTTTCGAGCATGAACCCGAGGTGCCTCAGGCCTTCAAGGACGACCCCCGCATTATCATGACGCCCCACACCGCCGGCCTCTCACCCGAGGCGCTCGATGCCACCGTGGATCTGGTAATTCAGAACCTCGAGGCCTTTCGTGATGGCAAGGCGCTGGTCACGCCGGTGCCCGATGCCTGACAGGCGAGACGTCAAAAGCTGACATATGATCAGGGCGTGGCATGGGTAAATATCGATGGCACAGACCTCAGGAGCCTTTCATGGGCGATGACCACGCGGCAGATGCCCGTTCACAAAAGCAGAAGATGCTCGCCGGCGAGCTCTACACCGCCGATGACCCGGAACTTGCCCGAGACGCCGACATCGCCAAACGCGCCATGGCCGAGTTCGCCAGAGCCTACGAGCACGATGTCGACGCCGCCCATGCCGTGTTGAAGGGGCTTTTCAGGGAACTGGGCGACACCGCCCATATCCGCGCGCCGCTGTATGTCGACTACGGCTTTAACATCCGCTTTGGCGAAGGGTCGTTTGCCAACTTCGGCCTGATGGCGCTGGACGTCGCGCCCATCACCATCGGCCGGGACGTGCAAATCGGCCCCAACGTGCAACTACTGACGCCGACCCACCCGCTTGATGCCCAGGCCCGCCGGGACAAGCTCGAAGCCGGCGCCCCCATCGTCATTCATGACAACGTCTGGCTGGGCGGCGGCGTGATCGTGCTGGCCGGCGTCACCATCGGCGAGAACAGCGTCATCGGTGCCGGCGCCGTGGTCACCCGGGACATACCCGCCAACGTCGTGGCCGTCGGCAACCCGGCGAGGGTTATTCGTCAGCTGCCATGATCTACACCGATGAAATCAGGTCGATTCTCGATATTTCCCTGAACCCCTCGGCTCGAATTCGCGCGGCAAGATCGGTGCCATCCCTCGGCCCACCGGTCGTGTAAAAGCACCCGCCGGCGCTGGCGCCCTGCTTGAGACCGGGGGCCGCCAGCACGGCTTCCAGCCGCCGGGCGACGGCATCACCCGAATCCACCAGCTGGACACGGTCACCCAGCTGCGCGGCAATCGCCTCGCGCAGCAGCGGATAGTGGGTGCAGCCCAGTACCAGCTGATCAAGTGAGCGCCACTCGGGTGCACGCAGCGGAACCAGCTCGCGAGCCAGCGCCTCGCGGTCGAGCGTGCCCTTCAACCAGTACTGTTCGGCCAGCGCGGCAAGATTCGGGGCGCCGATGTTCAATACCCGGCAGTGGCCGGCAAAGCGCTCGATCATGGTCGCGATATGGGCACTTCGTACCGTGCCGGGCGTGGCCAGCACCCCAATCACACCGCTGGCGCTCGCTGCAGCGGCAGGCCGAATCGCCGGTACCACGCCCACCACCGGCACCGACAGCCGTTCCCTGAGCGCCGGCAGCACCACGGTCGAGGCGGTATTGCAGGCAATGACCACCGCATCGACCGGACATTGCGCCACGGCGCGGGGCATCAGGTCACATACCCGCTCAATCAGCGCCTCACCGGACAGATCACCGTAGGGAAAGGCCGCGCTGTCGGCCAGATAGTGCTGCACCAGTCCCGGCAGGCGCCGTCGAATGGCACGCGAGATGGTCAGCCCGCCGATGCCCGAATCCAGCAGCCATACGGCGCCGGTGCGTTGTGGTGTCCCTTTCTGCATGTCCTCGCACATCCATGACGTGATGGCCCACTGTCATCGTATTGCCATGGGGTCGTCACCGTCATGTCAGAAACCACCCTCATGATGAAAACGTTTTCATTCATGAGGCTTTTTCGTGTCACACACCACGCAACGTCCGTCGCTGGTTCAGATTGCGCGCGCCGCGGGTGTGTCGCCGGCCACGGTGTCGCGCGCCTTCAATCGACCGGCGCTTTTGAGTGCGCGCACGCGCGATCACATTCTCCATACCGCAGGCGAGCTGGGCTATCGGCCCGACCGTATCGGCAGCAGCCTGCGCTCGGGCAGCACGAAAACCCTGGGGCTTTTGCTGCCCACGCTTGAAAACCCGGTCTTTGCCGCGTGTTTTGAAGGCGCCGAGGCCCGGGCGCGGGAGGCGGGCTACAGCGTGATGCTCTCGACGACCGGCTATAACGCCGAGCGTGAAACGGCGGCGGCGCGCGACCTGCTCGATCACCGCGTCGAAGGGCTGATTCTGACCGTGGGCGATCCGGCCACCAGCGCCACGCTCGCCGAACTTCAGGCCAGCGATGCGCCCTTTGTGCTGGCCTACAACGAAAGCGAGGCGCATCCCTTCGTCAGCGTGGATAACCACGCCGCCGCCGGTGACATGATCGCTCACCTGGCAGGGCTCGGGCATCGCCGCATGGCGCTGATCACCGGGCCTCTCGAGGCCTCCGATCGCGCCCTGCATCGTCTGGAAGGCGCTCGGCAGCGCGCCGACGCGCTGGGCCTGCCGGTACCGGAACACCTGGCCATGGCCCGTCACACGGCGGTCGACCATGAACGCCTTGGCCATCTTCTTGCCCGGCCTGCCGCGCCCACGGCGCTTTTTTGCTCCAACGATCTGCTGGCCGCGGCCGTGATTGCCGCGCTCGCCGAGCAGGGTCTGAGCGTGCCCGAAGACCTCTCCGTGTGCGGCTTCGATGGCATGGCCTTTGGCGGTCTGATGGTGCCGGCGCTTGCCAGCGTCTACCAGCCCAGCCACGACATCGGCCGCCAGGCCTGTCACGCCCTGCTACAGCGGCTTGAAGGCCACCACGTTACCGGCGAGCGGCTGGCCCATCGCCTGATCCCCGGCGGCACCGTGGCCCCTGTGATACCCGCTGTTTTGTCATGATTTTCCACCCCCCGAGGAACACCCCCATGTCACTGCGACTGACACACACCCTGCGCACCGCCACACTCGCCCTGGGCCTGACCGGCGCGGCGCTGGCCTCCTTTCAGGCTCAGGCGAGCGATACCGCCATCTGCTACAACTGCCCGCCGCAGTGGGCCGACTGGGGCACCCAGTTAAAGGCCATCAATGAGGACACCGGCATTCGCGTGCCGCAGGACAACAAGAACTCCGGTCAGGCGCTGGCCTCACTGACCGCCGAGAAGGGCAACCCGGTGGCCGATGTGGTCTATTACGGGGTGACGTTTGGTATCCAGGCCGCCGAGCAGGATCTGACCACGCCCTATCAGCCGGCGCACTGGGATGACATTCCTGACGGTCTCAAGGACCCGGAAGGCCGCTGGTTTGCCATCCACTCCGGCACGCTGGGTTTTATGGTCAACGTCGATGCGCTGGGCGACACGCCGGTGCCGCAGTCCTGGAATGACCTGCTCAAACCCGAATATCGCGGCATGGTGGGCTATCTCGACCCCGCCTCGGCGTTTGTCGGCTATGTCGGCGCCGTTGCCGTCAACGGCGCGCTGGGCGGCAGCCTGGATGACTTCACACCGGCCCTTGAGTGGTTTGAAACGCTTCAGGACAACGACCCCATCGTGCCCAAACAGACCGCCTACGCTCGCGTTCTCTCCGGCGAGATTCCGATTCTGCTCGACTACGACTTCAACGCCTATCGCGCCCGCTATGATGACAAGGCCAACGTTGAGTTCGTGATTCCTGACGAGGGCACCATCACCGTGCCCTACGTGATGAGCCTGGTGGCCAACGGTCCGCATGCCGAGGCCGGTCAGAAAGTGCTCGACTACGTGCTCTCCGACAAGGGTCAGGCCATCTGGGCCAATGCCTATCTGCGGCCGGTACGCCCGGAAGCCGCCTCCGAACAAGCGCAGGCGAAATTCCTGCCGGAAAGCGACTACGCCCGCGCCGAGACCGTCGACTACGGCCACATGGCCGAGGTGCAGCGTGATTTTGCCAACCGCTACGCTCGCGAGGTGAACTGAGATGGGGCGACGTGTCTGGCTGATCATTGCCGCGCCCGCCGCCGCTCTGTTTATCGCCTTCTGGCTGTTACCGATGGTGAAGCTGGCAGGGCTGGGCGCTGCGACCCCACATGGCATGGACGCCTCGGCCTACTGGCTGGTCGTCACCGAGCCGCGCTACTGGCAGAGCCTGGCCAATACGGTCGCGTTGTCACTGGCCGCCTCGCTGGTCACCCTGATCATCGCCCTGCCCGCCAGCCGCTTTCTGGCCCGCCATCCGGCCTTCCCCGGGCGGCGGCTTTTAATGTCGCTGCTGCTCTTTCCGCTTGCCTTCCCGGGCGTGGTGGTCGGCTTTCTGGTGATCCTGACCACCGGGCGTCAGGGCGTGCTCAATACGCTGTCAAAAGCGCTCTCCGGGGAAACGATGGTGCTGGCCTATGGCATGGCGGGGCTTTTTATCGGCTATCTCTACTTTTTGCTGCCGCGCACCATCGGCGTGCTGATCACGGCGGTCGAAGGAATCGATCAACAGTGGCTGGAGGCCGCCCGCACCCTGGGGGCCGGTGCCTGGCGACGCTTTGTCGATATCGAACTGCCGGCGCTGACCGGGGCGCTCACGGCTGCCGGTGCCATGTGCTTTGCCACCGCCATGGGCGCCTTTGGCACGGTATTTACGCTGGGCACCCGCATCGACGTGCTGCCCATGACGATTTATAACGAGTTCACCAACTATGCCAATATCCCGGTCGCCGCGGCGCTGTCCGTGGTGCTGGGGCTCGCCACCTGGGCGGTGCTGTACGGTGCCAACACCCTGGCAGCGCGAACCGGCACCGGGAGGCTGACATGACACCCTCACGCTGGGACACGCGCCTGGGCCTGACCGTCACGCTGGCCATCGCGGCCTTTCTGATCGGCCCGATCGTGCTGTCGGTGATGGCCGGGCTGACCCGCAACTACCTTGTCGGTCTCGAAAGCGGCCTGACCCTTGAGTGGGTCGTGCAGGTCTGGGAGCTCTATGCCGACACCATCTGGCGCTCCTGGGGCGTGGCGCTGGCAACCCTTGCCATCACCACGCTGGTGGGCGTGCCGGTCGCCTGGGTGCTGACCCTGTTTCCCGGACGGCTATCCCGATTGCTCGAAGAGCTTTTGACCCTGCCGGTGGCGGTGCCGGGCCTCGCCACGGCGCTGGCACTGATCGTCTCGTGGGGCAGCGTGAGCTGGCTGCGCGCCAACGTGATGTTCATCGTGGTCGGTCACGTGCTTTTCACCCTGCCGTTCATGGTGCGCGCCGTTCGCGCCGGCATGCAGGGCGGCAATCTGGTGGTGCTCGATGAGGCCGCGGCTACCCTGGGCGCCAGCCGGCGCCAGCGCTTTTTCGACATTATCGTGCCCGCCGCCCGCGGCGGCATCGTCACCGGGGCGCTGACTGTGGTCACGCTCTCGATCGGCGAATTCAACCTGACCTGGCTTTTGCACACGCCGCTGACCAAAACGCTGCCGGTGGGCCTGGCCGACAGCTACGCCTCGATGCGCCTTGAAGTCGCCTCGGCCTACACCCTTGTGTTTCTACTGATGCTGCTGCCGCTGATGGTCGGCATGCAGTGGCTGGCCGGGCGCTCGAAAAAACCCGGCAACATCGCCCTGACAGGATCTGCCTCATGAATGACGCCCTCTCGATCACTTTAAAAGGTTGTGCCAAGACCTGGCCTGACGGCACCCGCGCCCTGAAACCGCTCGATCTCGACGTGCGCGCCGGGGAAACCCTGGCGCTGCTGGGGCCGTCGGGCTGTGGCAAGACCACGCTGCTGCGCCTGATCTGTGGCCTGGAGCAAAGCGATGCCGGCGGCGTGATCCGCTTTGGCGAAGATGACGTCACCCACGTCGCGCCCGAATCGCGCGGTGTCGGCGTGGTGTTCCAGGGCTACGCCCTGTTTCCCAACATGAGTGTGGCGGACAACGTCGACTACGGCTTGAAGATTCGCGGCATCGACGCCGCCACACGACGCGCTCGCGTGGCCGAGATGCTCAGACTGGTCGAGCTTGAAGCGCTGGCCGAGCGGGGCATCGATCAGCTCTCCGGCGGCCAGCGCCAGCGGGTGGCCCTGGCGCGCGCGATTGCCATCGAACCTCGCGTGCTGCTGCTGGATGAGCCGCTGACCGCGCTGGACGCGCGACTGCGCCAGCAGCTGCAGGTGGATCTCTCTGCGCTGCTGCGCCGGCTCGGCATCACCTGTGTCATCGTCACCCACGATCAGGAAGAAGCCATGATGCTGGGCGACCGGGTCGCGGTGATGTCGGCCGGCCATCTCGAGCAGCTCGACCGGCCGGAGGCGCTCTATCGCGCGCCGGCGTCCGAGTTTGTCGCCGAGTTTCTGGGCACGCGCTGCACTCTGAGGGGGCCATTGATCAGCGCCTATCTATCGGGCGTCACGGGTGACAGCGTCAGCTTTCGGCCCCACGAGGTCAGCCTGCACGGCGACGGTCGCGGTCTGCCCTGTGAAGTGGTTCAGCGCTTTTATCTGGGCGATCACATCCGCTATGAGCTCACGCTGGCCGACGGCCAGCGCTTTACCGCCCGCGCCGCGCCGGACACGGCCTGGCAGCCGGGCGCGCGGCTTTCAGCGACCTTTTTTGATGCCCGCCCGACCCATGATGCCACCCGCCCCTGCTCTGCCGACGAGGACATTCCATGCTGATCGCCCAGATTACCGACCTGCACCTGCGCATGCCGGGGCAGAAGGCCTACCGCGTGGTGGCCACCGACCGCCACCTGCCGCCAGCCATTGCCGCACTCAACGCGCTCGACCCGCGGCCTGACGTGGTACTGATCACCGGCGACCTGACCGATTTCGGCCGGCCTGATGAGTACGCCGCCCTGCGTGAACAGCTCAAGGCGCTGGCGCTGCCCTGGTACGTCATCCCCGGCAACCACGATGCGCGCGGCGCGCTTCGCGAGGCCTTTCCCGACCACACGTATCTGGGCCGGACAGGGTTTATGCACTACACCCTGGAGGATCACCCGGTGCGCCTGATCGGCCTGGACACCCTGGTCCCCGGCGAGGGCCGCGGCGAGCTGTGTCGCGAGCGCCTGGACTGGCTCGCCGAGCGGCTTGCAGAGCAGCCCGAGCGGCCCACGCTGCTGTTCATGCACCACCCGCCCTTTGCCACCGGTATCGGCCACATGGATGCCCAGGGGCTGACCGGCGCCCGCGAACTGGCCGCGCTGGTGCGCGACTATCCCAATATCGAGCGCCTCATCTGCGGTCACGTGCACCGCACCATCTTTTGCCGCTTCGGCGGCACCATTGCCAGCTGCTGCCCCAGCACTGCGCATCAGGTGGCGCTGGATCTGCGCGTCCCCGGCGACGCCGCCTTCGTGATGGAGCCGCCGGGCTATCATCTACACCTCTGGCGCGACGGCGAACTCATCACCCACGCCGGCGTGATCGGCGAGCATGACGGGCCCTGGCCGTTTCACGACGCGGGCGGGCTGATCGATGAGTAACGGCGCTTCCCCTCGGACGCGGTGATCGGCTACTCGAACCGTACACGGCCAATCAGCATTTCAAACAGGGCACCAATGCTGGCAGTCCGTCGAATATCCGGATGGGTCAGCAGCCACACGCCGGTTTCCAGCTCAGGGATGGGACCGCCGACACGCACCAGACCTTCCATTGTCTCGGCGAGATAGCAGGGCAATACGCCCTGCCCCAGACCTGCCTGCACAGCCATGGCCATGCCGAGGGTCGAGTCCGGCCGGAAGCTGACCTGCTCATCGACACCCCAGGCTTTAATCCATTTTTCAAGCGAACGATAGGCCATCGACGCATCCGGCCCCACCCAAGGGATTGATTCATCCGTCCCCTTGTCGATCGAGACATAAACGGCCTGACGCAGCCGCCCCAGCTCTCTACCCGTCAGTGTCTCGGGTGGGTGGTCAGTGGGGCGTAATGCGACGTCGGCATCGCGCCGGGTGAGGTTATGCAACTCGGCCGAGGTCGTCGTCTCGATCATGAGGCCAGGGTGAGCGTGACGAAATTCGGCCAGTACTGGCATCAATACATGGGCCAGCAGGGCATCTGTGGTGGTAATACGCAACGTGCCGGTCAGAGCGGTGTCGCTGTCCATCAGCGCACGCTCGGCGCCGGCCACGGCAAGATGCATCTGCCGGGCCGTCGCTGCGATCATTTCGCCGATGGGGGTCGCCACGTACCCACTGCCGTGGCGCTCGAAGCATTGGGTGCCCGCACGCGCTTCAAGGGCACCTAGACGCCGAAAGATCGTGGCGTGGTTGACTCCCAGCCGACGGGCGGCTCCCGAGAGCGAGCCCGATTCCACAATGGCAAGTACGAGACGGTAATCGTCCCATTTGAGCGTCGCGCTCATAAGGCACCTGTGCGTTCTTGCAAACCCGGCTTGCGGTTTTTGGGAATTTCCCCTGGTTTCTGCACAACCTACTGTAGCGATTCCTGCCACGTTACGGACGCTCTCCATGAAAGTTCTGATTGTTCACTGCCATCCCGAACCAAAATCCTTTAACGCCGCGCTGACAGATACCGCGATCGAGACGCTGGAACACGCTGGTCATGAAGTTCTTGTCAGTGATCTCTACGCCGAGAAATTTGAGCCCGTCGAAGGCCCCGGTCGCTACGCCACCCGCCGCGAACCGTCATATTTTCAGGCGCTGGACGAGCAGCGCTGGCACTACGAGGGCGATGCCCTCGCAGCCGATGTCAGCCGAGAAATCGCGCGTCTGACATGGGCGCAGACGGTGATCTTTCAGTTTCCACTGTGGTGGCATGGGGTACCGGCGATGCTCAAGGGCTGGTTTGATCGCGTCTTCGTGTACGGTGGTCTCTACACCGGCAGCCGCCGATTCGATCGCGGCCCGCTCAGCGGCCGGCGCGCGCTCTGCTCGGTGACCACCGGTGCACCGGAAGCGACTTTCGGCCCGTTGGGTCGCAGCGGCGATATCGCCACCCTCATGTGGCCGCTGCACTGCTCGCTCTACTACGTCGGACTATCGGTGCTGGTGCCTCAGCTGACGTACGGCGTTCAGGGCGGCGGACTGAGCTATCAACAGGAAGCGGGCTTTCGTGCCCATCTCGAGAAGGAGAAAATGCGCTGGGCAACGCGCGTTCAAACGCTGAGCGAAGAACGACCCATTCCCATGAGCGGCTGGGCGGATTGGGACGAGGCCGGTGTTTTGAAAAACGACCACCCACTTCGCTTTCGAATATAAATTAACGTTTCTCGCCAACCGCACCGGCGCGAACCATACTGCACAGGACGACCTGTCCGGATTCGCGTCAGGCGCGTGTCTCTCCCCGCCGCTTCTTTTCCCGGCCCACGCGCTTTTCCCTGACGCGACGCCTCTCACCTCGTTCACCATGCCGCTTGCCGGCCGCGCTGATCTCGACAGTGCGGCCGGCCGGTGACGGCGTGGTGAGGCTCTGGCCGAACACGCAGCGCGCAACCCGCGTTCGTGCCGGCCCCATTCTCGTGCCTTCACGAGAAGGAGAACGACGATGGTTCGATGTTGTCCTGTGGCAGGTCGTTGCGACCGGCTGATGCTGTCCGGACACAGCGCTGGGCTTTTCCCGGCGGTGGGGTCATGACCCTCTGGCAGCGGTTCACCAACAGGCACTCGTCCCCGCGTCCGCCATGGGACGCCGTGGAGCCGGTGCGCGAAGAGCTCTTTGGCCCGGAGCGACTCGAGCAGCACGCCGAAAGCCTGGCAGCGGCGCAGCCGATCACCGAGCGTCCGCCGGGGGTGATGCCGCTCTATCAGCGCCTTGCCGACAACATCACAGCGCTCGGTGCGACCCATCACCGCCTGAGCGTTGACGCCGCCCATCGCCGCGATACCGTGCCCGCCGCCGAGTGGCTGCTGGATCACTACAACCACGTTGAAAAGCACGTCAGCGATATTCGCCGCGACCTGCCACCGGGCTACTACCGCCAGCTGCCCAAGCTCGCCGACGGCCCGTTTGCCGGCTATCCGCGGGTGTTCGGGCTGACCTGGGCCTACATCGCCCATACCGACAGCCGCTTCGATGCCCCGACATTGATTCGTTTTCTCGAGGCCTATCAGCGCGTCGAAGTGCTGACCCTGGGGGAACTGTGGGCAGTGGCGATCTCGCTGCGGCTGGTGCTGGTGGAAAATATCCGCCGTCTGGCCGATCAGATCGTGGGCGCGCGCGATGCCCGCAACGCCGCCGATGCGCTGTGCGAGCGGATGCTCAGCCCCGACACCGACAGCAGCCGGGCGCTGGCCGAGGTGGACCCGCACGCCCTCGGCGCCTTTGCCGAGCACTTCTACGCCCAGCTGGCCAAGCGCCTGCGCGATCAGGACCCGGGCCGCTCGCCGGCACTTTACTGGCTGGAACAGCAGATGACGCGGCTGGAGACCACCACCGCGACCGTGGTCCAGAACGCCCATCACCGGCAGGGCGCCTCGAACATCAGTGTGCGCAATGCCATCACCAGCCTGCGCCACATTGCCGATTTTGACTGGGCCGCGCTGGTGGAGCAGGTCAGTCTGGTGGATCGCTGCCTGCGCGAGCAGGGTCGGTTCGGCGAGATGGATTTCGCCACGCGCGACCGCTATCGCAACGCCATCGAACAGCTCGCCCGCGGCGCCGGCTGCGACGAACTCACCGTGGCCCGCCGCGCCCGCGATGCCGCCGGTACACCCTCAGCCGGCGGCACCTCCTCAGCCGGCGGGGCATCATCCGTCGACGGCATACCGCCGGCCTCCGAGACCCTCGATGCCCGGGCCATCCGCCGCGCAGACCCCGGTTACTATCTGATCGATGAGGGCCGCCCCGGCTTCGAACGCGACCTGGGCTTTCGCCCGCCGCCCGCACTGCGGCTTCGCCGGCTGGTGCTCGGGATGGGCCTTGCCGGCTACGCCGGGGCCTGCTGGCTGCTCACCGCAGCGATTTTAATGCTGGCGTGGTGGGGGCTCATGTCGGCCGGACTGGTCTCGGGGTGGGCCTGGGTATGGCTGGCGCTGATGGTGCTGCCCGCCAACGATATCGCCATGTCGCTGATCAACCGCATGCTGGGCATGGGGGTGGGCGGCGAGGCGCTGCCGGGGCTGGCGCTGGAACACGGCGTGCCCGACTCGCTTAAAACCATGGTCGTGATGCCTGCCATGCTCGGCGGGGACGACGAGGTGGCCGAGCTGGTCGAACGTCTGGAGGTGCACTATCTCACCGGCAACGGCGGCGCGCTGACCTTTGCGCTGCTGCTCGACGGGCTCGATGCCGACACCGCCGAAACCCCCGATGACGCCCGCCGTCTGCAGCTGGCGTGGAACGCCGTGGCCGCACTCAATCGCCGGCACGGCCCCGGCCCGGACGGGCCGCGCTTCGTGCTGCTCTACCGGTGGCGTCAGTACAATCCGGGCGAAGGCAAATTCATGGGCTGGGAGCGCAAGCGCGGCAAGCTGGCCGAGCTCAACCGGCTGCTACGCGGCGCCACCGACACCTCCTTCGCAGCCGTAGGGGGCCGGGCGCCCTGGGTGCCGACTGGGGTCCGATACGTGGTCACGCTCGACAGCGACACCCGCCTGCCGCGGGACACCATCGCGCGGCTGGTCGGCAAGATGGCGCATCCGCTCAGCCAGCCGGTCCTCGATGACACCGGCCGCGTTACCCACGGCCACGCCATTTTGCAGCCACGCGTCACGCCCTCGCTGTCCATCGGCCGCGAAGGGTCGCGCTATCAGCGTCTTTTCTCCGCCCCCGGTGGCCTTGATGTCTACAGCGCCGCGGTCTCGGATCTCTATCAGGATCTTTTCGGTGAGGGGTCGTTTGCGGGCAAGGGCATCTACGCCGTGGACGCTGTCGAGCGCGCCCTCAAGGGCCGCATTCCCGAAAACAGCCTGCTCAGTCATGACCTGCTCGAGGGGATTTTTGCCCGCGCAGGGCTGGCCTCGGACGTCGAGGTGGTCGAGGCGGAGCCGGAACGTTACGACGTGGCCGCCCGCCGCCAGCACCGCTGGGTGCGCGGTGACTGGCAGCTGCTGCCTTGGGTGGTGGGCAAGGGCGCCGACCGACGCGCACTGGGCGCCGTGGGCTGCTGGAAGATCGTGGATAACCTGCGCCGCTCGCTGCTGGCGCCGAGCCTGTTTGCCGCCTTCGCGGTCTGTGCGGCATTCAAGGTGCCGGTGGCGTTTGTGGCGCTCATGCTGACGCTGGCCGCGCTGGTCATTCCGGCCCTTTTGCCGATCAGCTTCGCGCTCAAGCCGCGCCATTACGACGGCGACTGGCGCCATCACCGGCGAACGCTGGCCCGCGATCTGGCCCTGGAGACCGGTCGCTGCCTGTTGAATGTCGCCCTGCTGGCCAATCAGGCCTGGCAGATGATCGACGCCATCACCCGCTCGCTCTATCGCGTCTATGTCTCCCGAAAGCATCTGCTTGAATGGACCACCGCCGCCGCCCTCAGGGACCGCCAGCTTGGCATGGCAACCCTTGCCCGCGAGATGGCCGGTGGCATGCTGTTCGCCTTTGGCGTGGTGCTGGTGCTGGCGCTGTTTGAAACGCCGGGCTGGGCATTGCTGCTGCCGCTGCTGGCGGCCTGGCTTGCCGCCCCACTGGTGGCACTGTGGACCAGCCGCGCCCCCGGCGACACCACCGACAATCTCAAACTCGATACCCGCCAGTCGCGCACGCTGCGCCATATCGCCCGCCGCACCTGGCAGTTTTTTGAAACCTTTGTCACGTCTGCCTCGAACGCGCTGCCGCCGGACAACTTTCAGCTCGACCCCGAGCCGGTCATCGCCGAGCGCACCTCACCCACCAATATCGGGCTCTACCTGCTCGCCTGCGTAGCGGCGCGGGATTTCGCCTGGATCGGCACCCGCGGCGCCGTCGAGCGGCTGGAGGCGACCTTTGACACGCTGGATTCGCTCGAGCGCTGCCGGGGCCATCTCTACAACTGGTACGACACCGCAACGCTTGCCCCGCTGGAGCCACGCTACGTCTCGGCGGTGGACAGCGGCAACCTTGCCGGCCACCTGATCGCGATGGCCAACGCCTGCGAAGCGTGGATCGACGAGCCTTGTGTCGCCAACCCGCGTGACGGCCTGATCGATACGCTGCATCTCTTTTACGAAGACACCGAGCTTGACCGGACGCTGCCCGGGGCAACAAAAACCCGACTGCTTACCGAGCTGCAGGCCCTGATCGCACGCCTTGAGGGCGTCTCGACCCGGCGCGACAGCACCGCTGACGTGCGCTGCTCGCTGGCAAGCTGGCGTGTGCTGCTGGCCAGGCCCCCTCATGCCGCGGCCGGCGCCTCGAAAGACACCGCCGCGCAACACGATGATCCGGGCGTGGCGCTTGAACCGGAGGTTTCGGAAAACGACGGCGTCGATGACCTGACCCGACGCGCGACTCCGGCGTACTGGCTGACCTGTCTGGAGCGCTGTCTTGACGAGCACGAGGCCGATGTCGAGACCGCACCGTCTCTTGGCGCGCGCCTGCGCGAGCTGGCCCGGCGCGCCCGCACTCTGACCCACGAGATGGACTTTGCCTTTTTGCTGGTCGCCGAGCGCAAGCTGATGTCGATCGGCTACGCCCCGCGCGAGGATCGACTCGATGAGGGCTGCTACGACCTGCTGGCCTCGGAAGCGCGACTGGCAAGCCTGATCGGCATTGCCAAGGGCGATCTGCCCACCCGCCACTGGTTCCGGCTGGGCCGGGCGGTGAGCCCACAGCCCGACGGCGTAGTGCTGATGTCGTGGTCAGGCTCGATGTTTGAGTACCTGATGCCGTCACTGGTGATGCGCGCGCCGCGCGACAGCCTGCTTGAGCAGACCAACCGGCTGGTGGTGGCGTGTCAGCGTGACTACGCCAGACAGCGCGGCGAGCCCTGGGGCATTTCGGAGTCGGCCTATAACGCGCGCGACCTTGAGGCCAACTATCAGTACTCCAACTTCGGCGTGCCCTCGCTCGGGCTCAAGCGCGGGCTGGCCGAGAGCTTTGTGCTCGCCCCCTACGCCACGGCACTGGCGGCAATGGTCGCCCCGCGCGCGGCGATCGACAACTTTGCACGCCTGCGTGAACTGGGCGCCGAGGGCCGCTACGGCTTTTTCGATGCCATCGACTTCACCCCGACGCGCCTGCCGATGGACCGCCACTTTGTGGTGGTGCGCAACGTCATGGCCCACCATCAGGGCATGACCGTGGTGGCCATCGCCAATGCCCTGCTGGGCGGGCGGCTTCGCACCCATTTTCATGCCGAGCCGATGATCCAGGCCAGCGAGCTGCTGCTCCACGAACGCCTGCCGCGCGAGGTGGCAACGCTGCCCTCCCCCAACGACACCGACCCGGTCATCACCGTCGATGAGCCGCCGATCGAGGCTGCGGTGCGCCGTCTGACCGGCAGGCCGTCCGCCCCGCCGGTGACGCATCTGCTCTCCAACGGGCGCTACACGGTGATGCTCACCGACGCCGGGGCAGGCTTCAGCCGCTGGGGGAAACTGGCGATCACGCGCTGGCGTGAGGACCCGACCACGGATGACTGGGGCAGCTTTATCGCCCTGCGCGACCGGGAGACCGGACAGCGCTGGTTCGCCGGCGGCCCGCGCGAGATAACCGATGACCACGCCCGGCATGAGCACGCCACGCATGAGGTCGAGTTCGCCGAGGATCACGCCCGCTTCGTGCGCCATGCGGCGACGTTTACCACCACGCTCGAGGTGCGGGTCTCCGGCGAGGACAACGCCGAGATCAGACGGGTGAGTGTGACCAACAACGGCGAGCGCGAGGCCACCATCGAGCTGACCTCCTACGCCGAGCTGGTACTGACCACGCCGGCCACTGACGATGCCCATCCGGCGTTTGCCAAAATGTTCGTCGAGACCGCTACCCTTCCCGAGTATCAGGCGCTGACGGCCACCCGCCGCCATCGCGACCCTCATGAGGCGCCGATCTGGGTGGGGCACTTTATGCGGATCGACGACACCAGCCGCGAGACGCCGCACGAGGCCGAGCGGGCCGGTGACGACGCCCCGCCCCGACGGTTTCGCTTCGAGACGGATCGCGCCCGATTCCTGGGCCGCGGCCGCACGCTGGCCACGGCAGCCGCCCTGTGTGACGCGCCGTTTGATGGCGCCGAGCCGATGCATGACGGGCGCACCGGCGCGGTGCTCGACCCGATCTTCTCTCTGCGCCATGTGGTCTCCATCGCGCCGGGCCACGTTGCCCACGTCGACTTCTGGACCGTGGTCGCTGACAGCCGCGACAGTCTGGTCGCGCTGATCGATCGCCACCACGACGCCGGCGCGTTTGAGCGGGCCAGAACGATGGCCTGGACGCAGGCGCAGGTGCAGCTGCGCCATCTGGATATCGCCCTGGACGAGGCCGCCGACTTCCAGCGCCTGGCCGCGCCGATTCTCTATCACGACGCACGCTTTCGCGCCCCGGAAGCCACGCTGTTGCGCGGGCTCTCGAAACAGTCCGATCTCTGGTCGATGGGCATCTCGGGCGATCTGCCGATCGTGGTACTGCACCTGGCCGACACCGAGGAGATCGGCTGGGTGGAGACCCTGCTGCGCGCCCGCGAGTACTGGATGGCCAAGGGCCTCGGGGTCGATCTGGTGATTCTCAACGAGCGTTCGCACTCCTATCTCCAGGAGCTTCAGGACGCCATCGACATCGCCGTGCGCACCCACTGCTCGCCGCCGCACGACGGCCACGACCCGGCGCTGGGCACGGTCATCTCCCTGCGCGGGCATCAGCTGAGCCCGGCCGCGCGGGATCTGGTGCTGGCCGTGGCCCGCGTGGTGCTGCGCGCCCACAAGGGGCCGCTGCATCGCCAGCTCGCCACGCTGCTGGCCGGCGACGAGCCGCTGACCCTCGAGCACACGCCGGTTGAGGCCACGCCGATCGATGTCACACCGGCCGAAGACGCCCCGGTCGAGCGCGCCCCGGCCCATCCCGAACGGGAGAGTCTCGACAGATTTGACAAAGGGACGCTCGAGTTTTTCAACGGCACCGGCGGCTTTGCCAGCGATGGGCGAGAGTACGTCTGTGTCCTCGATGACGGTGCCACCACGCCGCAGCCCTGGATCAACGTCATCGCCAACCCGGGCTTTGGCTTTCAGGTCTCCGCCGAGGGCAGCAGCTACGTCTGGGCGGACAACAGCCGCGACAACCAGCTCACGCCCTGGTCCAACGATGCGGTCAGCGACCCCTCCGGCGAGGTGATCTATATCCAGGACGCCGACAGCGGCGCCATCGACACCGTCACCGCCGCGCCGTATCGCCCCGGCCGCGAGCACTCGCGCTTTGTGGCCCGCCACGGCTTCGGCGTCAGCCGCTTTGAGCACGACACGCAGGCGCTTGCGATGACGCTGGTGCAGTTCGTGCCGCTTGAAGACCCGGTCAAGATCTCGCAGCTCACCCTGACCAACCGCACACAGGCTCCGCAGCGACTGATCATCACCCATTACGCCAGCTGGGTGATGGGCAACGCCCGCGCCAAAAACGCGCCCTGCCTGATCTCCGAGCACGACGGTGAGACCGGGGCGCTGTTGATGCGCAACCCGTGGAACATGGCCTTCCCGGATCGGGTCGGCTTTGTTGATCTGGACGCGCGCCAGCACGCGTTCACCGCCGATCGCGGCGAGTTTCTCGGCACCGGGACGCTGGCCGAGCCCGAAGCGCTCTCCGGGCGCCAGCAACTCAGTGGCCGGGCCGGCGCCGGGGTGGATCCCTGTACGGTGCTGCAGTGCACGCTGACACTGGAACCCGGTGAGACCGTCACCCTGGCCGCCCTGCTGGGCCTGGCCGGTGATGCGGATACCGCGCGCTCACTGATCGCGCGCTACCGAAAGGCGGATCTAACCGTCGAGCTGACGGCCGTGGAAGACTACTGGCGCACGCTGCACGGCGCGCTTCAGATACAGACCCCCGACCGCGCCATGGATGTGATGGTCAACGGCTGGCTGACCTATCAGACGCTGGCGTGTCGCGTGGTGGCCCGCTCGGCGTTTTATCAGGCCAGCGGCGCCTACGGCTTTCGCGACCAGCTTCAGGACGGCATGGCGCTGACCTTCGCCCAGCCCGAACTGGCACGCCACCACCTGCTGCGCGCCGCCGGGCGTCAGTTCATCGAAGGCGATGTGCAACACTGGTGGCTGCCGCACTCCGGCCAGGGCGTGCGCACCCGCATTGCCGATGACCGGGTGTGGCTGGCGTTTGCCACCGCAAGCTATGTGCAAAGCGCAGGCGACCCCGCCGTGCTCGATGAATCGGTCGGGTTTCTGGAAGCCCCGCCGCTGGTGGCCGGCGCGCATGACGACTTCTCCCAGCCGGCGACGGCCGACGAGACCGCCCCGCTTTATGAGCACTGCGTGCGGGCGCTCGAACAGGCGCTCGAGCAGTTCGGCGAACACGGGCTGCCGCTGATCGGCACCGGCGACTGGAACGACGGCTTCAACCGGGTCGGGGAAGGCGGCCGCGGCGAGAGCGTCTGGCTGGGCTGGATGCTGCTGCGCACGCTGGCCCTGTTTGACCCGCTAATCACGCCCCGCGACCCTCAACGCGCCGCGCGCTGGCGCGAGCGCTCCGAGACGCTTCGAGAGGCGCTGGAGACCCACGCCTGGGACGGCGCCTGGTATCGTCGCGCCACCTTTGATGACGGCGAGTGGATGGGCGCCAAAGAGAGCCTCGAGTGCCGGATCGATTCGATCGCCCAGTCCTGGGCGGTGCTCTCCGGCGGTGCCGACCCGGCGCGGGCCGAGCAGGCGATGGCCTCGGTCTCGGAGCATCTGATCGATGAAGACAACGGCCTGGCACTGCTGTTCACCCCGCCCTTTAACAAAAGCGCTCAGGAGCCCGGCTATATCAAGGGCTACCCGCCGGGGCTGCGTGAAAACGGCGGGCAGTACACCCACGCCGCCACCTGGTCGATTCTCGCCTTTGCCCGGCTGGGTCAGGCCGACCGGGCGCATCGGCTCTTCTCGCTGATTAACCCGATCAACCACGCGCTGACCGATGAGGCGGTCGAGCGCTACCGCGTCGAGCCCTACGTGATCGCCGCGGATGTCTACTCCGAGCCGCCGCATACGGGCCACGGCGGCTGGACCTGGTACACCGGCTCCGCCGGCTGGTTCTATCAGGCCGGCGTGAACGGCATTCTCGGCATCCGCCGCGAAGGGCGCGAGCTGATCGTCGCCCCCGCCATTCCCGACCACTGGCCGGGCTATTCCGCCACCGTCGAGCTGGAAGGCAGCCGCGTGACGATTCGCGTTGAGCGGGTTGAGGCCGGCGAGACGGCGGGTATTACGCTGGATGGAGAGCGGCTGAAGGGTGCTGAAGAAGCAAGGGTGGCGCTGGATGGGCAGGCGCATGAGCTGGTGGTGCGTCTGGAGAGAAAGGCAGAGGTGATCTGATGCGTCTCGTCCGGCCTCATGGCTGCCGCTGGCGCAAGCCGGCGGCGGCCATGGACCGAATGATGGCGCTAAACGCCGGACTCAAGGGACGGGCAAAGGCTCAAGCAACGGCGCCCCCGGTCAACGTTGATGGATCGTTTCCGGACGAATACAGGGAAACATGTGCGCGATGTAGTCGGCCTTGCCAAGTTCTACCTTCTCGCTGCGCAGGATCGAATAGGCGGTCATGAGGTGGAAATAAAACTGGGACAGCACCCAGTCGCGAGCATACTGCTCGGCGCTTAGATCAAGAACCATGCCGTTGGGCAGCTCATGTATCAGTGGCTGGTTCGCGTTCACATCCAGGCCGTCCGGGTCGAGCCCCTCGAGCAGCGCCATGGCGTCCTCGATCCGGGTTTGAGCGTCTGCCAACGAACCGGGACGCTCGCCGGCATCGACGCCTTCATCACGCAGTTCCCTGATGGAATCCGGAAGCGCCTCTCCCCTGAGCCGACATACGGCCTCGTGCACCTGCACGCAGGCAAATCGAATCTGGGTCGACAGGGGAAACATGTCCGGCACGAGACGCGCGGACAGCAGCGCCTGCGCCTGGTCTTCCGGCATCTGCCTTTGCGCTTTCTCGAGCCAGCCCGAGAGCGTGCCCAGCATTTGTGTAAAGGTCGGAACCAGCAGCGTTGTGAGTGACATGAGGTGTCTTCCTGATGATTGAAGAATGACGCACTGTCCGTCACACAAACGACATTCGGACCGGTACGCCTTGCATCGAGATATTGAGGCTACGCCGGCATCGAGCGTGCCAGGGCAAAGGCAGGCGGTGATGCGCCCTGATACTGGCATGATCATCATAGCGGGGTCAGAGCGGGATCGTGCTTATTCATTCGACGTGGAGCACGCATCCGGCGCAAGGATACGAACTCATCGTCGCCCGGCATACCCAACAACTGGATGGGTTACTCAACGACCATGAAAATCAAAGGCAGCCAAGTGGCGATTCGCGCTGAGTGGGTTGAGGCAGGAGAGGTGGCGAGTATAACGATTGTTGGAAAAGGCTTAAAGTTACTGGTACGGCAAGAGTGATGCTAGATAGCCAAGCGCATGAGATGGTGGCAACACTGATGAAAGAATGGGGCTTTATGAAGGGCCTATGCAGGCCCTATAATTGATAACATCCAAAACCAGTACTAGTTGCAAAAAACAATAGAAACATAAAAAATCAGGAGCGCCCTTTACCAAAATTAGCTATATTCTTTTTATCAACTACTTCGAGAGCATTCCTGAACATTTTATGAACTTTTATTTGATTAGCTCTTTTAACCTCGCTTTTTGATATTCTTGGCTGATCTATATGCGACCAAATAAAAGTATTCAATGTGCTTATTTTAATACCTACCATTCCAACATGATAAAGACACATTAATATTTGCGAAACGACATCTGCTTCGCTCATCCTACTATTTGGCTCGTACATTTTTCTGATTGCTATTGCACATGAACCCTGTCCATCATCGCTAGATAGCTCAATAGCTGCTTCCTCAATTTTTGATCCTGAAATATTTGACCTATTAAACGGCTCATAAATTCCACGCAATATCTCTGCAACCACTTCTAGCTCAGGATAATATTCAGACCACTCTTCCTTCAAAGATTTAAGCCGTTTTGTCGAGTAGTTAGCTTCTGCAGCATATATAGCCCTCCAAGAAATTCTTGGCCGATCTGCCGCAACATGAAAGCACTCATTACAAAATTGTATGGCATCTCTAGGCCGAAAAAGTGTGCGTTCAATAATATAATCTACGGCTTCTCCAGTTTCACCCTTTTGAGGGGTCGGAAACACTTCATTAAAAGTAACCGCGGCCGATGTATACTGGCGTCGGTACACCTCTTTTACTCTTGCAGACAACAACCCTTTTAAATCTTCTTTACTCCAAATTATTGGCACTAAATAAGCTTCATATTTTTCTTCTTGAAAACCAGAATCTCTAGTTTTATCGAAAACCAAATCAAGCAAATCCCTCCTTAAAGCAGTCACTATCTTGATTTGAGGTATTCTTCTTAGAGATTTCGTTTCTTCGATTAATGCTCTTATGAACCTGCATCTTGTTTCCGTTTCTGCCCAATCCTCGTCTAGCTTATCTATTAATATGTAATATCGCTTTTGTTTGTCATTAAAAGCGAATTCAGACAAGAGATCCAAAACCTCATTTAATCGCTTAATCTGTATTCCGCTAACCACTTGTGTAGCTAAAGACTTTATCTCAGACCTAACTTCTTTGCTTAACGATTTAGCTCCATCTAAAGATATATCTACATTTTCAAACTTAGAGCCAAGCTTTGCCCTTATATCTTTTGTAAATTTCGTAGTTAGCTCTTGCAACTGCTCATCAGTTTCGAGCCAGAAACGGTCACCCCAATCAGAAAAATATTCAACTGCACGCTTTTTCACAGAGTCACGACTAGCCCATTGGCTAATACGTGTTAGCAAGCCTTGATTTTCAGCCTCATTCCTTAGATTATACCTAAGCTTTAACAACTCAACAGTTAAAATATGTCGCCAAAGAATCCTGTAGAACAAGTCTAGCTTCACATCTAACTCATTAAAAAATTGAATTATATTCGAATGCTCTAAAAACCTAATAGATATATCATTAGGATCGAGCATTACTGAGTGCTCAACATCTAATGATATTTTATAAAGCAACGCGCTTTTGCCAGACCCCGTTCTACCAAGTACGACCGAGGCAGGAGATTGAATATCAAGAAGGTCTCCTAACTGACCATTATCTACAAAACAAGTAGCTAGAAGATCTGAGTCAGCTTCTGCATCTAACTCTCCAATCTTCAATCCCTTTTTGATCTTTATAGAATCCATTCTACCATATGCTCCTTACATCTCTGCCCGCTATGGTTGGTAGATGACATTCTGAACATTTTCATCTACTCATTAAACAATCAGTCAGCTTAGAAAACATTTAAAGACACTACTGCAGTATATACCCAGCGTTACTTATGCTTACATTGTATATTAGTCGCTACTGCGAGCCTAACCTTCTTTGATTCAACGTCATGCATGACCTTCTAACTGCCGAGCTTAATAAGGCATGGCCCACCATTGCACACTTTATCAACTGGCTGCTGGAGGCCGCCCGCTGCGACCGGAAGACGCTCGGCACCGACCGTTGAGTATGTAAAAGGAGGCCGGGTAGCGAGTGTGAAGGCATATCGAAGGTTTCCATGGCCGCGTCATATCGCCGCCCTTTCCCATTACCTCCGAGTCGTTGATACTGACAGGCCTCGTGACGCACACGAGCCCCATACAACAGGCGCCGGCCGGTCATGACCTGCCATTAGCCAAACAACACCATGGGAACACTGTCATGAATGCTGCCAACCGGGCGTCACCGCTCGATCTGCTACGTCTGCATGTACTGGTCGTCATCCTTTCGCTGATTGCGGAGTGGATCGGCATCATCAGGATTCCGTTAGGCGTCGGGACGCTGTTACTGCTGCCGCTGTTTTATGCCTTTTTGCTGGCGATTGCGCTCAACCCGCACCTTTCCAGACGGGTGCATCCGCTGGTGCCGCCGCGCCTGAGTACGGCGGCCTCGCCGCTCATCCTGATGGCGATCATGCCGTTTATCGCCCGCTTTGGCTCCACCATCGGGCCGTCGATCGATCAGATCATTAGCGCCGGGCCGGCCCTGATCCTTCAGGAGCTGGGCAATCTGGGGACGATGCTGATCGCGCTGCCCTTTGCCGTGCTGGTGCTGAAAATGGGCCGCGAATCGATCGGGGCGACCTATTCGATCGCGCGCGAGCCCAATATTGCGATCATCTCGGACCGCTACGGCCTCAAGGGGCCGGAGGGCATCGGCGTGATGGGCGTCTATGTGGTCGGCACCATGTTCGGCACCCTCTGGTTTGCGCTAATGGCGGGCTTTCTCGGCTCGGCGGGCTGGTTTGACCCGAGGGCGCTGGCGATGGCCTGCGGGGTGGGCAGTGGCAGCATGGTGGCGGCCTGTTCGGGCGCGCTTGCCGAAGCGGTGCCCGCCATGCGCGAGGAACTGCTGGCCTTTGCCGGCGCCAGTAACCTTTTGACCTATGCCACCGGGCTGTATGTGTCACTGTTTATCGCCCTGCCGGTCGCGGAGTGGCTCTACAAGCGTCTGAGCGTCAGAAAAGGGGCCGGGGCCGGCGTGGATGTTGAAGCACCCGATACCGCCAGTGTCGCTGATACCGCGGCCGAGCCACGCCCCGAGCAGCAGCTGGGCCATACCGCCGCGATGCTGGCCGCCGTGTGCGCGGTGGGCTGGATCACCAACGTGGTCAGCTCGGGCACGCTGTGGGGCGCCCTGCCCGGCATGATCATTCTCTATGTCATGAGCCTGATCGGGCTGGTGATTACCCGAATCGTGCCCTTTTACCTGCCGGCGATCGCCTGGATTTCGCTGGTCAGCATCCTCATGACCCTGCCGTTTTTCCCCGGCAGTGCCTGGCTGGTGGAGCAGCTTTCACAGGTCAATTTCCTGGCCATCGTCACGCCTGTGCTGGCCTACGCCGGTTTTGCCCTGTCACAGCAGGAGTTCAGCATGTTCCGCCGTACCGGCTGGAAGCTGGTGCTGGTCTCGCTGCTGGTGTTTACCGGCACCTATCTCGGCTCGGCGGTGGTCGCCCAGCTGCTGCTCTGATCCGCGACGGTGTGGCCCCCTCCTGACTCGGAGCGCCACACCGACGTTTACACCTGTCGCATCACGGAGAAACGCATGTCCATAAAGATCGTCGTCATTGGCCTGGGGCAGATGGGAGGCAACATGGCGCTCACGCTCAAGCGTGCCGGCTTTGATGTCACCGGTATCGACGCCGATGAGCAGACTCGCCAGCGCCTGAGTGATCAGGGGCTGACCGTTGCCAGTGACGCTGCGCTGCCCTACGCCGAGGTCTATCTGCTGTCACTGCCTACTGCAGCCCATGTGCGCACGGTGATCGAGTCAAGTCCCGGGCTTGTCGAACACGCCGCTAAAGGCAGTGTGGTGATGGACACCTCGACCAGTGACCCGGTCGTCAGCCGCGAACTGGCGCAGAAAGTCGTGGCGGCCGGCCTTGAATGGCTGGATGCCCCGGTCAGCGGTGGCCCGAAGGGCGCCGCCGAGGGCCGGATGGGAATGCTGCTGGGTGGCGAGGCCGCCACCATCGAGCGCGTGGCCCCTGTGCTCGAGGCGCTGTCGGCGCGCTACACCCATGTCGGCCCGGCCGGCAGCGGTCACGTGGTGAAACTGGCCAACAACTATCTGTGCGCGACCAACCTGATCGCCACCGGCGAGGCCATCGCCATGGCGGCCAGGGCCGGCGTCGATCCAGCCGCCTGTCTGGCCGGGCTCAACAGCGGCTCGGGGCGCAGCGCGGTCAGCGAGGTCAACTTCCCCGAGTGGATTCTCTCCGAGCGATTCGACTCGGGCTTTACCACCGGACTGATGCGCAAGGATCTGCGTCTGGCCCGTGACGCCGCCGAGCAGCTGGACTCCCCGATGGCCCTTTTGAATCACGTGGTCGAACGCTGGCATGCGGCGCACGACATCGAGGATCAGGACGACTTCAACCGCATCGCCGATGCCCTTCTCGCCACCGCCCGCAAGTAACAGGAGCCCTGTCATGTCAACCACGACTGCACTGGATGAACGCGCCCGGACCCATCTTGAGACCCTGCTCGATCACTTCGGGCTGAGCCGCAACGCCGCCCCGGCGAGCAACTGGATCGATGGCGAGGCCGTCACCGGCCAGGGCGAGCCGGTCACGCTGCGCAACCCGGTCACCGGTAACGTGCTGGTGAGCTATCCCGATGCCGGCCAGGCACTGGTGTCGCGCGCCGTCAGTGCCGGCACCCGGGCTCAGGTGGAATGGATCGCACTGACTGCCAGCGCCCGCGGCCGGCACATGAACGCCGCCGTGCGGGCGCTCGAGGGAGAAGAAGAACGGCTTGCACAACTTGAAAGCGTGGTGGCCGGCAAGCCGATCAGCGACTGCCGTGGCGAGGTCGGCAAGGTGCGCGAGATGTTCGAGTACTACGCCGGCTGGTGTGACAAGCAGCACGGTGAGGTGATTCCGGTGCCGACCTCGCATCTCAACTACGTGCGCCACGTGCCCTATGGCGTGGTGGGTCAGATCACGCCGTGGAACGCGCCGATGTTCACCTGCGCCTGGCAGCTGGCGCCCGCCATCGCCGCCGGCAACGCAGCGGTGCTCAAGCCTTCGGAGCTGACGCCCTTTACCTCGGTAGTGGTTGCGAAACTGCTGGAAAGCGGCGGGTTGCCGAAAGGACTAATCAACATCGTCAACGGCGTGGGGCCGACTACCGGTACGGCCCTGACCGACCATGCGGGCATTTCGAAGCTGGTCTTTGTCGGCTCGCCGGACAGCGGGCGCCTGATCGCCCAAGCGAGTGCCCGACGGCTGGTGCCGAGCGTGCTGGAGCTTGGCGGCAAGTCCGCCAATATCATCTTCAATGATGCCCGCCTGGATGACGCCGTTGCCGGCGCGCAGGCCGCCATCTTCGCCGCCGCCGGGCAGAGCTGCGTGGCGGGGTCACGGCTTTTGATACAGCGTGACAGTTTCGACGAAGTCGTTGAGCGACTGGGACGCGCCGCCGCACAGATTCCAGTCGGCCTGCCGGAGGAGGACGCCACCCGCATGGGCCCGCTGCAAAACGCGCAGCAGTTCGAGCGCGTCACGGCCATGATCGACGCCGCCGTTGAGGCCGGTGCACGGATCGTGACCGGCGGCCACCGCCCGCACGGCCTGCCCGAAGGCGCCAGCGGCTATTTTCTGGCCCCTGTCGTGCTCGCCGATGTGACGCCGGACATGGCCATCGCCTGTGAAGAGGTCTTCGGCCCGGTGCTGGTTGCCATGGCCTTTGATGAGGAGTCGGATGCCGTGCAACTGGCCAACGCCACTCGCTTTGGCCTGGCCGGCGCCGTGTGGACGCAGGACGTTGCGCGCGCTCACCGGGTGGCCGGCAAACTGCGCGCCGGCACGGTCTGGATCAACAGCTACAAGGCGATCAACGTGATGTCGCCGTTTGGCGGCTTCGGCGACAGCGGCTTTGGCCGCTCCAGCGGGCTGGAGGGGCTGAAGGAGTACACCATCCCCCAGAGTGTCTGGGTAGAAACCGGCGAGCAGGCAAGCGTGGCGATGGGGTATGGCAACGGGGTTGGGTGAGCAAGGCCCTCCAGGTACTGCATGACGCAAAAGCCCACCGTTCGGTGGGCTTTTTGTACTGCAACAGAATGTCCCATCGCGGGCGTCACGCCCCACGGTGGCAGAGCACTGTATCCTGTTTTCAAACCGGCTCAGGGGTTGGCATGTCCTGCATCGCTGCCTGCAGTTCTCTCACGAGCCGTTCAACATTCTGCCGCGCCTGGGCAATCGATTGCGCCAGCACGTCGCCACCGATTTCCTGCCCCTCAATGGCGATGGTGTGAATACGGGTAATGCCGATGAACCCAAGCGCTGAAACAAGATTGGGCTCCAGATGATTCATGTGGGCCATCGCCTGGCCCGGTGCCATGTTCACACCGCCTCTGGCCGTAAGGATGACCGCGTGACGCTCTCGATCCGTAAGCCCCGGAATATAGGGGTCGAGCGGGTTGTTTCTGTCTATCCCCACCGTGCGCTCGGCTCTGATGATCTGATCGACCCACGCCTTGAGGGCGGCAGGCATGCCGAAGTTATAAAGCGGCGTACCAATCACCAGAATGTCTGATGCGATCAGCTCATCGACCAGCTGATCGCTTTCTTTCAGCGCCTCTTTCATCCAGGGCTTTCGCTGCGCTTCGGGGGTGAACGCCGATGCGATCCAGTCGTGGCTGATAAAGGAAGGCGGATGCTGGCCTATATCGCGGTAGGTGACCGTGTCGCAGGCGCGGCGTGACTGCCATTGGCTGACAAAATGGTGGGACAGCTGGCGACTATGAGAGCCATGATGATCGGTTCCGGCGATACCGGGGCGAGCGCTGGCGTCCATATGCAGAATATGCGGCATGGGTAGTCTCCCTTTAAGCTGAACTCATCTATGCTGAGCAACAGATGCAGCTTATGCGGGCGCTATACACCGCAACAAACGACCATTTCTTGCCGGTATAAATGAATAGAACTCATCCATGAGCGCGCAACGATTGCCCTCGCTGTCTGCCCTTCGAGCCTTTTAAGCGGCGGCTCGCCATGAAAGTGCCAAGCAGGCAGCCCTGGAGCTGTCGGTTACGGCCACGGCCATCAGTCATCAGGTTCGGGGGCTTGAAGAGGCGCTGGGCATGGCCCTATTTATCCGCAGGCCTAGACAGCTTGAACTAACGCCGCAGGGTCGGGAACTCCAAAAAGTGCTGGAAGCCTCGTTCGATAACATCAGCCATGTAATCGAACGCCTGAGCACCCTGCCACAGCGCCGAGCCATTACCCTGTCAACGACACCCGTCGTTGCCGTACGCTGGCTGCTCCCCTGGGTGTATCGACTGCGCGAATCCCACCCCGACATTGATCTGAGACTTCATGCCTCCCACGAGCCCGTAGCGCTGGACGGGGTCACCGCTGACCTTGCCATTCGCCATGGCGATGGACGCTGGCCCGGGATGGTTGCCGAAAAGCTGTTTAATACCACCTTGATGCCTGCCTGCAGCCCGGGGCTTTTTCAGCACGCCGGGCAAGATGTCTCACGGTATCCGCTGATTCACTTTCGACCTCAGGGCATATTTATCTCGCCCATGGACTGGCCGGGATATCAAAAATTCGCCGGACTAGCCGAGTTAAATATCGACGCCGGTCTGGCGTTCTCTGATGAAAACCACGCTATCTCGGCGGCGGTGGGTGGTCAGGGCGTCATGCTGATGAGCCGTCAACTGATTGAAGACGAGCTGGCGGAAGGGCGCCTGGTGCACCCTTTCGGTCCCGAGCTGGAAGACCGCGCCTTCTTTCTGGTCTACCCGGAGAGCCGCCGCAATGACCCGACGATTCTGGCTATTCAGGACTGGGTGATGGCAGTGCCCGGGAAATTATCGGAGTATTCAGGTTGATCACGCATCACTCGAGCCCTGTCGCTGCTCATCAGGCAAAGCTCGTCCTGACACACCATCCAGTGCCCCGCTGATAATCGTTATAGAGCGGCATGTTCTCGCATCCTCTATGACCTACGACCCGCTGACACCCGCTAACGGCCGTGCCCATTTTATGGACTGGCAGCTTAAATAGGCCTCAAGCCCGAACAGGTAGCCGGTCGGCCAAACATCCAATTTTTGGCGGGCAGTGGCTCAGAAACACCCTAGCTGTGGTTACATAAAAGCCCACCATGCGGTGGGCTTCGGAGTGAAAATAAGTGGATACGTCAATTCTTACAGCCATTCTTGTCACAGGTAATTCTGCTTCCTGAAGATACCCAATGATCTGAATGATCTTTTGTATCAAAGCCACAGCCGGTTTTTCCGCCTTTATTACCGCTGTGAACGACACCAGTCGGTATGTGCTTGACAGCCATAAGACCTCCTTTAATTAGAGAAAACACAATAAAATAATTACATAAAATAACAATGAGACTTTCGCTCAATAATCTGTAAAAAAGACGTTAGCTCTGTTAAATGCACATATAAAAGCCCACCGTTTGGTGGGCTTCTTATGCGACTGACAGGATACTTCTCAAAAGGCGCCTTCCATCGAGACAACGTTCCCCGAAGCATACTCCAGTGACCCGCCGTTAATCGTGCAGAGCACCAGAGCGGCATCATTGCCTTCAGCACCAACCACCCGCTCGCCACGGGCATTCCACCCGCCGCTTTTGCCGCAGGTCTGCCAGCCGCCCGTACTGGAAATGTGGTTGGAAAGCAGCACCGGGAACTGATGGCGCTGGGCAATTCCGGCGAGCAGTTGCGCATCTGTCTCATAACCCGCGTCTGAAATCAGCGCACTGACAAGGTACACATCCGCCTGTTGCGCGGCGGCGGCATCGCTATGGGCGCGATGGGCAAAGTCAGCGCAGATCGCCAGCGCGATGCGTACGCCGTTGACGGTAAACAGGTAGCTGTCATGACCCGGCGAGCAGTACGCCTCCTCCCCATCATGCAGGTGCTGCTTGGCGTAAAGCGCTCGCTCACCACTGGGAAAGCAGATGACCGCCCCGATGCGGGGCTTGCCGCCGTCATTGATCAGCGGACAGCCTGCAATCACGACCATGTTGTGGGTCGTGGCGGCCGCGCATAGCGTGTCAAAGGTCTCGGCACTTCTGGACATGGCAAGCGGCGCTAGCAGATCCGGCTCGTACCCGATGAGCAAGAGCTCGGGGAACACGATCACATCGGCGCCGTGGTGAGCCGCCTGCTCGATATAACGCAAATGCGTGGCCAGGTTATCGGACACGGCGCCCCTGATGACCGGGAGTTGTGCCAGTGCAATGGTGATGTCGTCATTGGTGCCGCCGGTCATGTTCAATCATCTCCTGTGTCGATCTTCGAGATATATAAGCCATAAATCATCGGCTTCACGCTACAGGAGATAAAAGGGCCGTCATGTTCTGACCTTCGATGACGGCACTGGAAACACCACGCCGGTCACCGCCCAGCAGGCAGTCACCAACACCCGCCAGCCGTAAAAGCGCACCGCGCTGCGCGGCGGCGGACCCTCCGCTTGAGTGGCGGATTCAGCCAGCCGATGCGCCTGATAATCGGTGAGCACCTCGCATGCCGCATCAAGATCATTCGGCATGATCTGCACCTTCACCCCACCAAGTGCGATCTCCCACATCCACTGCATCGTGATCAGGTGCTCATCGGCAATGAAGGCTGCAAGACCACGCGATTCAAGCAGACCCTTGAACAAATGGGCCTCAAAGGGATAAGTAAAGCGAACGAGGGTGGCGAGCGAACCAGTGGGCATCCCGAGGCTCCACGAATATGACGGTGGCCCCGAGTGTCGCACGGCAACATGAATTGATTCGAATAAAGCGGCCGACAGGGCTGTCGGCCGCGCTTTTTTCTCAAAGACTAGAACGAGTACGTCAGCGTAGAGGTAATGTTCATCGGCTCGCCGTAGACACCGTAACCGTCGAGGTAGCTGTAGTACTTCTTGTCGAAGAGGTTACGCACGTTGACCTGCAGCGAGAGATCCGGCGTGAAGGCGTAGCGCCCGAAGAGGTTGACCAGCGTGTAGCTGCCCTGCTCGACCTTCTCATCGCCCTGCGGCCCGGCCACATCACGCTCGAAAGTGTGACTCTGCCAGTTGAACCCGCCGCCCACGGTCAGCGGCTCCCACTGCGGGACGCGGTAGCTGGCAAACAGATTCGCCTGGGTGCGTGGCCGGTCGGAATTGAAATCGCCCTGCGCCGAGGTCGCCGTGTAGTGCGTCAAACCGGCGGTCATGTCGAGATTGTCGGTGACCGCACCGGTCACTTCGGCCTCGAACCCTTCGCTGACCACGTCACTGACCGGCGTTGCGGTGCTGATCAGGGAACCGGGCGTGCTGACCACATCGGCCACGTTGTCCTGCTCGAGTCGGAACACCGAGAAGGAGGCGTTGAGCAGACCGTCAAACCAGGCCGCCTTGACGCCGGTTTCGTAGTTCTTGCCCTTGAGCGGGTCGAGATAGCCGTTGGCGCCTTCCAGGCGATAGCTTTGCGGCTGGAAGATTTCGGTATAGCTGGCGTAGACCGACCACACATCGTTGAGGTCGTAGATCAGGCCACCATAGGGGGTGACATCGCTTTCGCTCTGCGAGTCGTTGCCCAGCGTGCTCGCCCAGGTTCTGCTGTGCCAGTCGGTATAGCGCGCGCCGACGATCAGCGTCAGCGGATCCGTCAGCGAGAACCTGGCCGCGGTATAGACGGATTTCTGCTGGGTGCTGGCCCGCTCGGAGGGCGAGAAACTTCCCCAGCCCGTGTTGGGCGCTGAGCCGTTCCAGTTGTCGAGGTCGTTGACGGGGAAGCCATCGATGAAGCGGTTCTCGTACTCGTTGCTCTGGTCCGCGTAGCTGCCGCCGACAACCAGCTCATGCTGGCGCCCCATCAGCTCAAAGGGGCCGTTGGCGTAGACATCGACCGAATCGACTTTCCGCTTGCCCTTGTTCCAGCCGGTATAGAACAGGGTGCCCTGTCCGGTTTCACGGTCGGGAAACCCGGAAGGATAAGCCAGCTTGCCATCCATCTCGGTCTTTTCGTGCGTGGCGTTGCCGTGCAGTGTCCAGTCATTGGCAAAGCGATGCTCCAGCCCGGCAAAGACCTTCTCCGACTCGAAGTCGTAATAGGACCAGTCCGGCGCCACGCTGAACGAGCGGGTGTAGTTGGTGCGCCCGCCGTCGCTGTACCACAGCGGGAAGCCGCCCCAGGTGGGCGAGCTGGTGTGCGTGTTCTGGTAGTCGTAACCGACCGAGACGGTGGTGTTCTCGGTGACATCGGCATCGATAATGCCGTAGCCGAACTTCTTGCGACTGCCGTAGCGATCCAGGGAGCCGTCGCCGTCCTCATAGCCACCGATAAAGCGGGCGCGAACGTCGCCGGATTCGGTCAGCGGCGTGGTGACATCCACCACGCCGCGCTGCTTGTCCCGGCTGCCCAGCGTGCCGGACACGGAGCCCATCAGTTCGCGGCTGTCGGCGTGCTTGCGCACGAAGTTGACCGAGGCGCCCGGGTTACCGGCACCGGTCATCAAACCATTGGCGCCCTTGACCACTTCAATTCGGTCGTAGATCGCCGTGTTCTGCGCCCCCTCGCCGAAATACCAGCGGCTGTCTGTATTCAGCGTCGGGATGCCGTCGTACTGATAGCTGTTGATATCAAAACCGCGGGCGGAAAAGCGGACCCGGTCGCTGTCGATACGCCGGGCCGAAACGCCGGTCGTGTTGACCAGCGCATCTTCGATCGTCTCGAGATTCTGATCCCGAAGGCGCTGCTCGGTCATGATGCTGACCGTCTGCGGGATCTCCTTCGGCGCCAGATTCATGCGCGTGCCGGCACTGGTCACGTGACGGGTGTAACCGACGTTGTCGTAAAGATTGGTGGCCGTGACGGTGAGGGTATCGATGTCATCGGCCTGGGCGATGATGGGCGTGACTAGACAAGCACCGGTAGTGACAAGTGTCAGAACGCGGCGGCCGGCAATGCCGCGATGGCGTGAGTGCCGAGCGTCCAGCGCCCGCCCACGACAGGATGGCTTTTTCATGATGTCCCTTGCTGGCGCGTCTGGCGCGCCGTTTATCGGTGTTATGGCTCCGGGATTTTGATGAAACAGCCGTTGCAAAGTCAATGCAGATAAAAACTATTCTTTTTTACACTCGAAAATTGTTCTCATTGGCTCGCTTTGCCTGATCGACGCACCTGACAGGCTTTATCGTTAACCTTTCAAATATTTGAAGTTGACCAACGGGGCTGGCAAGGTATTCGTCACCTTTAAAAATACTTCAGGTTAACAACGCCATGCCCACCCCTGATCACGGCTCTCCCCGCCCCGAGCAATATCGACACGACTGGCAGCGCCACGAGATCGAGGCGCTGCTCACCCTGCCCTTCAACGAGCTGCTGTTCCGGGCGCAGGGCGTGCATCAAAAGCACTTCGATCCCAATGCCGTGCAGATCTCGACGCTTTTGTCGATCAAGACCGGGGCCTGCCCGGAGGACTGCAAGTACTGCCCGCAGTCCGGGCACTACAACACCGGCCTTGCGCGCGAAAAACTGATGCAGGTCGAGGCCGTGCTGGAAGAAGCGCGTCGGGCGAAGGCCGTGGGGGCCAGTCGCTTCTGCATGGGGGCGGCGTGGAAGAACCCGCGCGCCAGGGACATGCCGTACGTGCTGGAGATGGTGCGCGGCGTACGCGCCATGGGGCTGGAAACCTGCATGACGCTGGGCATGCTGAGCCGTGATCAGGCGCAGGCGCTGGAGGGCGCCGGGCTTGATTACTACAACCACAACCTGGACACCTCACCGGAGTACTACGGCGAGATCATCACGACCCGCACCTATGCCGAACGGCTTGAAACGCTGGATCACGTCCGCCAGGCCGGCATGAAGATCTGCTCCGGCGGCATTCTGGGCATGGGCGAGAGCGTGAGTGATCGCGCCGGCCTCTTGCAGCAGCTGGCCAACCTGCCCACCCATCCGGAGAGTGTGCCGATCAACATGCTGATCCGCATCGAAGGCACCCCGCTTGCGCACGTCGAGGATCTCGACCCGATCGAGTTCGTCCGCACCATCGCCGTTGCCCGTATCGTGATGCCCGCCTCTCACGTGCGCCTGGCGGCCGGGCGCGAGCTGATGAGCGACGAGACCCAGGCACTGGCCTTTTTCGCCGGCGCCAACTCGATCTTTTACGGCGAGCGGCTGTTGACGGCGCAGAACCCGCAGGCCGACCACGACCGGCGTCTGTTCGAGCGGCTGGGGCTCTATCCGGAGCAGCGACACGATGTAAGTGATGCCACTCACGAAGCGGTGCTGGATGAGCAGCTGTATCGCGCGCGCGTCGATGCCCTGGCCGTAGACGCCTCTCGATCCTGACGGGCGGCTACATTGATGGTGTCATTACAGGAGAACGACATGTCGCGACTTCAGCAGCGCCATGTCCGGTGACACCGGCTATCTGGAATATACCCGCCCCCTGATCGACGATTTCCTGAGCGCGCACCCCGTGCCGATCACGCGGGCGCTGTTTATCCCACATGCCAGCGTCAGCCGCGGCTTTGATGTCTATCTCGATAACGTTCGTCGAGCGCTCGAGCCCACGGGCATCCCCCTTGAAAGCCTTCACAACAGCGATGACCCTGTGGCGGCGGTGCGCAGCGCCCAGGCGCTCATCGTCGGCGGCGGCAATACCTTTGCGCTGGTCAGCCGGCTGTACGAGGCTGGTGTGATGGAGATCATCCGCGAGCGCGTACTTGAAGGGCTGCCCTATATCGGCTGGAGTGCCGGTGCCAACATCGCAGGTCCCACCCTGTGCACCACCAATGACATGCCCATCATCGAGCCGCCGAGCTTTCGCACGCTTGCGCTGGTGCCCTTTCAGATCAATCCGCACTTTATTGCCGGCAAAAGCGCCGGGCATCACGGTGAAAGCCGCGAAGAGCGTCTGACGGAGTATCTGGCGCTCAATGCCTCGATGCAGGTGGTGGCCCTGCCGGAAGGCGCGGCCCTGCGGCGGGAAGGCGATCGTTTCGACCTGCCGGGCGAGCATGACGCCTGGCTGTTCACCGATCAGGGCAAGCAGAGGCTTCCAGCGGGTGAGACCTGTCACGCCCTGCTCGACCCCGTCGCCGCCGATACGCCATAAGCGATGCGCATCTTGCCCCGATGCCTGCAAGGTGCCATCGTCTTGCCATGAGCGGGCGCGCGGTGCGCCCGATGGTTGAAAATGACCGGCGGGCGCGCGGTGCGCCCGGCGTATTGACGATGTACAGGAGCGTGTCCGGTGTTTATTGCCATGAACCGTTTTCGGGTCAATCCCGAACGTGTGGAAGAGTTCGAAACGCTGTGGCTTGAGCGTGAAAGCCATCTCAAGGGCCTGCCCGGCTTCGTCGAGTTTCATATGCTGCGCGGCCCGGCAGAAGAGGATCACGTGCTCTACGCCTCGCACACGATCTGGCGCTCACGCGAGGATTTCGACGCCTGGACCCACTCCGAGGCCTTTCGCGCCGCGCATGCCAATGCCGGCCAGAGCCGCCGCGAGGGGCTCTATCTGGGGCCGCCGAAGTTCGAAGGCTTTGAGGTGATCCAGACCATCAGCGAGACGGACCCGGCCTGATCGCGTGATCGGTTCATCCACTGCGGAGCATTGCCATGACTGAACGCGCGGATAGACGGCCGCTGGCCGTGGTAACCGGCGCCAATGCGGGGCTGGGGTTTGAAACGGCGCGCGCCTTGATGCATCAGCACTACCGCGTCATCGTGGCCGCGCGCAACGAGGACAAGGGCCACGCCGCGGTCGAGGCGCTGCGCGCGGAATCGCCCAAGGCCGATGTGTGCCTTGAGCTGCTTGATCTTGATCGACTGAGCTCGGTGCGTGAATTTGCCGACCGCGTGCAGGCCCGCGAAGCCTCGCTGGATCTTTTGATCAACAACGCCGGCGTCATGGCGCTGCCTGAGCGCGAGCTGACAGAAGAGGGCTTCGAGCGTCAGTTCGGCGTCAACTATCTGGGCCATTTTCTGCTGACAAGCCTTTTGCTGCCGCAGCTGATGCACGCCGCCTCACCGCGGGTGGTGCAGCTATCAAGTCTGGCCCACCGGGGCGGGCGCATCGATTTCGATGACCTGCAGGGCGCCAATGATTACGACCCGTGGCGCGCCTATCGCCAGTCCAAGCTGGCCATGCTGATGTTCAGCCAGACCCTGCAGCGCCACAGCAACCGGGAGCTGTGGGGGCTGGACAGCCTGGCGGCGCATCCGGGGCTGTCGCGAACGGCGCTGTTTGATCACGGCGTGAAAAGCCGCCCGCTGGTGGGCACGCTCTTTCGCCTGGCCATGCCGCTTTTGAGCCAGAACGCCACCGAGGGCGCCCGCCCCACGATCCACGCTGCCACCGCCAGCGACATTCGCCCGGGCGACTATTTCGGCCCCGACGGCGCCGGCGAGACGCGCGGCGCCCCGAAACGGGCCCGGCTTTCCAGCGCGGCGCGTGATTCGGTCCAGGGCGAGCGCCTCTGGCAGGTCTCGTGTGAGCTGACCGGGGCCGAGTGGCGCGCCGGATAGTGCCGCCATCGAATCGAGGCGGCGGCCTGCGACACGACGCCTCAAGCCCCTGACTGGCAAAGGGGCCGGGCAACTGCTTTATTGAGGGCCCTTTGAGGCGTCATGGACATGACGTTTCCTGCCAGTCAAAGGGAGTTCATCATGGGCAGAATCGATCAACGCATTGCCGTGGTCACCGGCGCGGCCACCGGCATCGGTGCCGCCACGGCGAAGACGTTTGCCGAGGAAGGCGCCACCGTTATCTGCGCCGACGTCAACGAGCAGGAAGTGATGCGCACGGTCAGCGCCATTGTCGATGCCGGCCACCGGGCCGAGGGCCACACCCTGGACGTGGCCAGCGAAGAAGCCGTGAAGCGCTTTGCCGAGCAGGTCAAAACCGATCATGGTCGGCTGGATATTTTGTTCAACAACGCCGGCGTCGATCAGGAAGGCGGCAAGCTGCATGAATACCCCACCGAGCTTTTCGATCGCATCATCGCCACCGACCTGCGCGGCACCTTTCTGGTCAGCAAGTATCTGATCCCGCTGATGCTGGAGCGCGGCGGCTCGATCATTAACACCACCTCGATGTCGGCCTCCGCCGGCGATCTCGACCGCTCGGGCTACAACGCGGCCAAGGGCGGGGTGGCCAACATGACCAAGACCATGGCGATCGACTACGGCCGCAGCGGCATTCGCGTCAACGCGCTGGCCCCCGGCACCATCGAGACGCCGCTGGTCAGCGATCTGGCCGGCAGCCCGGAAGACGACAGCGGCCGGCAGTTTCGCGAGGTGCAGAAGTGGGTCACCCCGATGGGCCGGCTTGGCAAGCCCGAGGAGATGGCGAAGGTGGCGCTGTTTCTGGCAAGCGATGACAGCTCCTTTGTCACCGGTGAGACCATCCTCGCCGACGGCGGCGTGATGGCCTACACATGGCCCGGCAAGATGCTCTTTGAAAAGGGCTGGAAAACCGACTGAATTTTTCTTCCCCAAAGCGCCCATCCGGGCGCTTTTTCGATCTGTGCCGCGCCTGCCCTGGCCTTAAAGAGGGTTTCCGGGGGCTTTCAAGGATGCGTAGGATAGAACCTTCTTCGCCACGAGAGCTGCCATGCGCCACGCCCTGATCCTCGCCGCCTGTCTCGCTGTCTGTCTGAATGCCCCCACGCTTCAGGCATCAGACACCACCCAGCGCGCCGTCGCGCAGCAAAAGGCGCAGGTGCTGGAACAAAGTGCGTCCAACGAGGGCGGCGTGCAGCCGCCACCCGATGACGTTCGCCTCACCCGTGACGGCACACGCGCGATCGACCCGAAGGGCCAGGCGCCGCTGGATGATGCCGTCAGCTGTCTGGCCCGCTCCATCTACTGGGAGGCCAAGGGCACCGACCGGGAAGAGATGGAGGCCGTGGCCAGCGTGATCATGAATCGTCTCGGCAGCCGCCGCTTTCCCACTACGCTGTGCGGTGTGGTCCAGCAGGGTCCGGAAACCGGCAGCTGCCAGTTCTCCTGGTGGTGCGACGGGCGCCCGGATGAGGCCAGAGAGCTGGGAGAATACGCCGCGGCTCGCGAGATCGCCCGGCGCGCGCTGAACGCCACCCTGGTGGATCGCACGCACGGGGCGCTGTTTTTCCATCATCGCGGCATCACCCCGAGCTGGGCTTCAAGCTTTGTGCAGACGGCCGAAACCGGCAGCTTCCAATTCTATCGCCCGCCGAGCTGAGGCATCCCCGGCGTGACTGGCGCGACAACGGCCAGACGCTACGCTAAAGAGCCCGACATGACATCGCTATCAGGGCGGAGCGACAGCAATGGGCAAGAATCTTGTGGTGTGCTGCGATGGCACCAATCAGCAGTTCAGCCGCGTCAACACCAACGTAGTGCATCTGTTTCGATCGGTCGTGCGCCACGGCGATCAGCAAAAGGCCTTCTACAGCCCGGGCGTGGGCACCTTTGCGGCCTCCTTTTTTGGCCTCGGCGTGGGTCGTACGCTGGGGCGCGCCCTGGGCACCGCCTTTGGCTACGGCATCCAGCAGAACATGGAGGATGCCTACCGCTTTTTGATGAACGAATACGAGCCCGGTGACCGGGTCTTTTTGTTCGGTTTCAGCCGCGGCGCCTTTGCCGCCCGCTCGCTGGCCTCGATGATCGACCGCTGCGGCATTCTCTATCCGCATCACGAGAACATGGTTCAGGAGATCACCCGACGCTTTCTGCGCGGCGATGACGCCACCTCCCTTCGCAGCTTTCGCGATACCTTCGCCCGCCCCTGCAAGCCCTGGCTGGTCGGCGTGTGGGATACCGTCGGCGCGCTGGGCTGCCTGATCTCGCTGCGCAAGTTTCACAACCGCCGCCTGAGCCCGGGGGTGCGCTACGCCTTTCACGCCCTGGCACTGGATGAAAAGCGCCGACCCTTTTCCCCCACGCCCTGGGACGAGAGCAAGGCCAAAGACGAGCAGCACATCGAGCAGCGCTGGTTCGCCGGCGGGCACAGCGACGTGGGTGGCGGGAACTCCGAGCACGGACTTTCCGACATCACCCTGCGCTGGATGCTGGAGCGCGCGGTCGAGCATGGATTGCAGCTGGAAGGCGATCCGCTGTCCCGGATTCACGGCGACCCGACAGGCACACTGCATCAAAAGTCCTCGCTCCTGTGGCGGCTGCTGGGCATTCAAGAACGACACTACCCACCCGATGCCCTGATCGATGACAGCGTGCAAAAGCGCATCGAGCAGGTCGAGGGCTATCAGCCGGCGGCACGGGCAAAAAAACCGAACTGACACACCCGGCAAGCGTCGCATCAGCAACGATGCATTAATGAGTGCGTTCCCCTGCGAACATCACAACGGCCCAGGCGTCGGGCCGTGTTCGCAAACACCCTTGCGTCACACCCTCGCCAGAGGCGCCATGCCCGGCCGCCTCAAAGGATTAATCAAACCCGTTTCAAGCTGAAGTTCGCCGTTTCAGGCCGTTCATGAGCACTTCTGCCCGTGCAGCTGTGGCCCCGTGGCGTCTAGCGTTCGGGCACCCGGTGCATGACGGATGCCCGGCGAGTCACTGTACGCCCAACAATTACGGGAGCCTCATCCTTCATGCGTGTCATTGGTCGTCTCTTTACCCATATTGCCGAACGCTACCTGCCCGACGCCTTTGTCTTTTTGTTTTTCCTGACGCTTGTGGTGCTGGGGCTGGGTATTTTTTGGGGCGACGGCCACGCCCCCCGTCAGGTACTGGACTACTGGGGCAACGGGTTTTTCAGCATCTATGAATTTACCTGCCAGATCATTTTAGTGCTGGTCAGCGGCTACGCCCTGGCCCATACCCGCCCGGTGCGACGCGCGCTGATCGCCTTTACCCGCCTGCCGCGTACCGAGGTGCAGGTCATCGTTGCCACCACGCTTGTGGCCATGCTGTGCAGCTGGATTTCCTGGGGGTTCGGGCTGGTGGCCGGCGGTCTGGTGGCACGCGAGATGGGCATTGCCCACCGTGGCCGGGTGCATTACCCGCTGGTGGTGGCGGCGGCCTACTCGGGCTTTATCGTCTGGCACGGCGGCTATGGCGGCTCGATCCCCACCGTCATCGCCAATCCGGGCCATTTTCTGGAAGCCGAGATGGGCATCATTGCGGTGTCGCAGACGGTCTTTTCGATCGGCAATCTGGCCATTCTGGCCGCCATGGTGCTGGTGGTGCCGGCGGTGCTGGTGTCGATGCGACCGCGCGGCGACGAACCCCGCGTGAGCCTGCCGGACAGCGAGCAAAGCGATGACACGGTCGCCGCGCCGATGCCCGACCGGGCCGGCATGACCCCGGCGCAGCGCCTTGAGTATTCACGACTGATCCCGCTGACACTCGGCGTGATCGCGCTGCTCTGGCTGCTGGATCATTTCGTCACCGGCGGTGGGGTCAACATCAATACGGTGATTCTGGGCTTTTTCGCCCTGGGGCTGGTGTTCTCCCGCCACGCCCGCGAGTACATCGCCTTTTGCACCGGCGGGTCGCGCACGGCCTACGGCATCATCATGCAGTTTCCCTTCTATGCCGCCATGATGGGCGTGATCGCCGGTACCGGCATGGCCGCCGATATCGGCAGCGCGCTGGTCTCGATCGCCAGCAGCGAGACGCTGCCGTTCTACGCGTTTTTGAGCGCCGGGCTGATCAACTTTTTCATCCCTGCCGGGGGCGGCCAGTGGATCATGCAGGGGCCGATCGTCATCGATGCGGCTCAGCAGCTTGATGCCAGCATGGCAAGCGTTGCCATGGCGGTGGCCTGGGGCGATGCCTGGACCAACATGGTCCAGCCCTTCTGGACCCTGCCGCTGTTGGCCATTGCCGGGCTGCAGATTCGCGACATCATGGGCTATACCTCGGTCATCATGCTGGTCACCGGCGTCGTGCTGGGCATCGCCATGTTTTTGATCTGATCTTCCCGAACGACCGCGCGCGTTTGTAGTCAGACCCGGGGTGAGTCGCTGGCGGCGACGGGACCGGTCGACAGGGAGAAGGCATGCAGGCAGCGACAGCCAGACGGGGCGTAACCCTGATGACATGGGCGGTATTGAGCCTGTCGGCCGGTGTCGCCGCCGCCGATGACCATCCGCCAGCCGGCCGGGTCGATGAGTCAGTGGCCCTTGAGGTAGCAGGCCCCGGCGCGCTTGAGGAGGCACCCGCGGCGGTCCCGGTCGATGAATCGATAGCCCTTGAGGTGGCCGGTCTCATTCGGGCTGCGGCGGACAACGCCCCGGTCGCACGCGTTGACAACGGCCTGCTGCGCGGCGAGCAGGCGCAGGGCTTTTCGGTCTATCGCGGCATCCCCTTCGCAGCGCCGCCGGTGGGCGCCAACCGCTGGCGTCCGCCGCAGCCGGTCAAGCCTTGGTCGGGCGTGCGACCCGCCACACGCTTTGGCCGTGACTGCATGCAAAAGCCACTGACCAGCACGACCTCCCCCGGCGATGAGCGCCCCGATGAGGACTGTCTCTATCTCAACGTCTGGCAGCCCGAGGGCGCGCGCACCGGCACTTTTGATGACAGGGCGGACAGTGACGGCCGGGCGGTGGTGGTCTGGCTCTACGGCGGCGCCTACGTCAACGGCGGCGCCTCTTCCCCGGCCTATGACGGTGAGAGCTTTGCCCGCGACGGCGTGGTCTATGTCAGCTTCAACTACCGGCTGGGGCGCTTCGGCTTTTTCTCTCATCCGGCCCTGAACAATGAGGACGACGACGCCCCGCAGGGCAACTACGCCGTCATGGACCAGATGGCCGCGCTTGAATGGGTCAAACAAAACATTGACCGCTTCGGCGGCGACCCCGATGACATCACCCTGGTGGGCGAATCCGCCGGCGGCAACTCGATCCTCAATCTGATGGCAAGCCCTGCCACCGAGGGGCTTTTTCAGCGCGCCGTGGTGATGTCCGGCGGCGGTCGCGGGCTGCGCGCCGTGCGCCATGACCTGCACGAGGACGCCCCCGACAACCCCTCGGCCGACACCTTCGGTCAGCGCTTTGCCAGCCGCCACGGCATCGAAGGCGACGATGACCGCGCGCGCGAGGCGCTGCGGGCCCTGCCGGCCGAGGCGGTCACCGGGGATCTCAACATGAGCATGATGTATACCCCCAACCGCGAGCGCGACACCTACGCCGGCGGGCCGGTGCGCGATGGCCGGCTTCTGGTCGACGAGACCCAGAACCGCTTCAAACAGCAGCAGCAAAGAAGGATACCGCTGCTGATCGGCTCGACCAGCATGGACCTGGGCCGCTTTGATGCCGCCTCGAAAACCGAGCTGTTTGACGCCTTCGGCGACAACGCCGATCGCATGCGCGCGCTCTATGACCCCAGCGGCGGCGTCAATCTCAAAACCCTTGCCAAGGAGATCGGTCGTGATCGCACCATGACCGAACCGGCACGCTTTATTGCCGACGAGATGTTTGCGGCGGGCCAGCCGGTGTGGCGCTATCGCTTCTCCCACGTGGCGGCACCCAAACGCGACGACTGGTCGGGGGCACCGCATGCCACCGACATTCCCTATCTCTTTGATCAACTGGAGAGTGCCTACGGCAGCGGCATCGATGACAGCGACCGCACCACGGCCACCGCCTTTCACCGCTACGTGGTCAACTTCGCCCTGACCGGTGACCCCAACGGCGAGGGTATGCCGCAGTGGCCGCAGCACGACCCCGAGCAGGAACGAATGGTGGATTTCACCCAGGATGACGGCCCTCAGGTGATGCGTGACCCCTGGTGGGAGCGGCTGGACATGATCGAGGGGCGCTGGGTGGCTGCCCCCGACACCGGGCCGGATGATCGCACCTGACGAGATCACCGGCCGGGCGTGGTCTATCCTGAGCGTACGATCAAGAGACAACGGAATGGCGCATGCAACGCTGGCTGAAAGGACTGCTGACTCTGGGACTGCTGGCCGCCCCGCTGTGGGCCGCGGCTCAAAACGCTCCCTTCGATTCGCCCGTCACCCGGGTGAACATCGACAGTGGCGCACTGCAGGGCAGCAGCGCGCTCGAGGTGACCGCCTTCAAGGGCATCCCCTATGCCGCGCCGCCGACGGGGGAGAACCGCTGGCGGCCCCCGCAGCCGGTCCCGCCCTGGCCGGGCGTGCGCCAGGCTGGCAGCTTCGGTCCGGACTGCATGCAGCGCCCCGACCCGGGGGATGCCGCGCCGCTGGGCGTAACGCCGGCCGAGGACTGTCTGTATCTCAACGTCTGGGCGCCGGCTGACGCCATTCCCGACCCCGAAGCGGATCGCTCGCAGACCAACCATCCGGTGCTGGTGTGGATCCACGGCGGCGGCTACGTCAACGGCGGCACCTCAACGCCCGTTTATGATGGCAGCGCCTTCGCCCGCGACGGCGTGGTTCTGGTCAGTCTCAATTACCGACTGGGCCGTTTCGGCTTTTTTGCTCACCCCGCCCTGAGCCGCGAGCAGCAGGGGCAGGCAACCGGCAATTACGGCGTCATGGATCAGGTGGCCGCCCTTGAGTGGGTGCAGCGCAACATCGCGGCCTTCGGCGGCGATGCCGATAACGTCACGATCATGGGCGAATCCGCCGGCGGCGCCTCGGTGCTGGATCTGACCGGCTCCCCGGCCGCGCGCGGGCTGTTTCAGCGCGCCGTGGTGATGTCCGGCGGCGGCCGGGCACTGATGGGGCCGATGCCGGCCCTTTCCGACGATCGGCCCGATCACCCCTCGGCCGAGACCATCGGGGAGAACTTCGCTCGTCGTCACGGTATCAACAAACAGGGGCGCGAGGCGCTGGCCGATCTCAGAGCGCTTCCCGCCGAACAGGTCGTGGACGGGCTCAACATGAGCAGTCTCATGGCCTCTCGTGACAAGCCGGTTACCTTTACCGGCGGCCCGATCCGCGATGGCGAGCTGATTTCCGGTGAGCCCGAGGGCATCTATCAGGCAGGTTTTCAGCAGCAGGTGCCGATGCTGATCGGGACCACCGACGCCGATCTGGGCTTTGCCACCGCTGACAGCATGAACGCGCTGCTCACACCCTTCGGCGAGGACGCCGACCGGGCCCGCGCGCTGTATGACCCCGAGAGCAGCGATGACGTGCAGCAGGTCGGGCGAGAGATCGGCATGGATCGCATGATGACCGAGCCGGCGCGCTTTATTGCTGATCGAGTCGCTACCAGCGGCGAGCCGGTGTGGCGCTATCGCTTCTCGCATGTGGCACTCAAGGCGCGTGATCGCTGGTCGGGCGCGGTACATGCCAGCGAGCTGCCCTATCTCTTTCGCACGCTGAATACCCGCTATGACGACCTGGATGACAGCGACCGGGCCATGGCCTGGCAGCTGCATCGTTACGTGGTCAATTTCGCCCGCAACGCCAACCCCAACGGCGGTGGCGCGCCGACCTGGCCCGTGCACACCCCGCTGTCGAACCTGATGATGGATTTCACTCAGGATCAGGGGCCGGTGGCCCGCCAGGACCCGTGGCAGGCGCGGCTGGATCTGATCGAGCGCCACCTGACGCCGGCGGTTCATCGCTGAAGACGCCACTACGCCCCTTGATGGCCGATGGTTACGAAAGACTACGACTTTGGTAACCTGATGTAACAAAGGGGTCAAGCCGGCTTTGGCGGCGCCGATAAAGGCAGGGAACCTCTTCTGGATTTCTGCCCCCATGAAACTGGACCGCTTCTACGCACAGGCCAACGAACAGGACGCCGTGTTACAGGATGAAAAAACCCATGACGCCCTCATGAGCATGCTGTCGCCCTGCCAGCAGCTGGAGCAGGACTACACGGGCCTGATCCGGCGCGAGACGCAGATGCGTCTGGCCTGGCAGGAAATGCCCGATCATCTGCGGGTGCTGTTGAAGGCCACCTCGCTCGGCCGGCTGCTGGAAGGCCTGTAGGCCCGGCGAACCGAACGGATTTTCCTGCCCTGACCTGATGTTGCGCCCCGATACCCGGTGAGACATCGCACAACTCTGCACACACGGTAACCGTTTCTGGTGGCATGATCGGCATCCCTTGCCGATCGGCCTCTCATCGGCGTCCCACCCCTGAAAAAGCAGCTTCATGAACAAGGCACTTATCAATACCGCCTGGATCCTCGGCGAGAAGGTCATGTTGGCGCTGGCCGGTATTTTCATCACGGTCTATGTCGCCCGCTATCTGGGCCCCAGCGAGTTCGGCCTGATCAGCCTGGCGCTGGCGATCGTGGCCCTGATCACGCCCATGGTGAAAATGGGCGGCGATAACGTGGTCTTTAACCGCCTGGCCCGCAACCGCGCCAGTGGCCTGCTGTTGATGGCCGCCTCGACCCGGGTGCGAATGATCAACTTCGTCGTGATCTGTACGCTTTTGACCGTGGGCGCCTGGTTTTATTTCGATACCCCCAAACAGATGCTGGTGTTCTCCATCATCATCTGGGGCAGCTTTTTCACCACCAACGAAATCTACAGCATCTTTTTCAACTCCTCGCTGGACTCCAAGTTCAACACCGTGGCGCAGAACATCGCCCTGGGTGTGGGTGTGGCGCTGAAGTTCGCCTTTATCAAGCTGGGGGCCACGGTCGGCTTTTTTGCCGCAGCCAACATCATTCAGTGGGCGGTGTCGTATTTCATCAAACAGTATCTGTTTCGCAAAAAGACCCGCGACATTGCCCATACCTTCAAGACCCGCAGCCGACGTCATTCGCGCCATATCGTGCAGGTCGGCATTCCGCTGGCGATCTCGAGTCTGTCGATTGCACTGTATACCCGTACCGATCAGATCATGCTGGGCAGCATGCTCGATGAGACCCACGTGGGCTGGTACAGCGCCGCGCTGACCCTGTCCCAGGGCTGGATGATGTTTCCCATGGCGCTGATGACCTCCTGGATGGTCGGCATCAACCATGCCGCACGCAACAGCGACCCCTCGGTATTCGAGCACCGCATTCGCCGCCTGTTTCTGGCCGTATTCGTGGTGGCGGTGATTCCGGCCACACTGATGGGCCTTTTCCGGGTGCCGCTGATCGAGCTGCTCTATGGCGATGAGTACACCCCGGCGGCCACGGTGCTGGGCATTACGGTCATCTCGTCGGTCTTTTCGGTGCTGGGCACCTCGGCATTCAACGTGATCACCGTCATGGGCGGCTACAGCTTTCTGCTCAAGAAGATGCTGTTTGTCAGCGCGCTCAACATTGTCTTGAACTACCTGCTGATCCCGCAGTACGGGCTGGTCGGTGCGGCCATGTCGACGCTGATTGCCGAGATTTTGTCGGCGGTGGTGCTCAATCTTTTCTACCGCCGGGGCCGTGTCCTGAAACTTCAGCTGACCGCCTTCATGGGCGCCAGACCCGCTCCTGCGCCGGCCGGCTGATCCGGCCGGCCCTGTCGATACCATCGGAAACCGATACCATGATTGAAATGTTTGTCTGTGGGGATGTGGTCAACCGCCAGTACAGCGGCGGCCCCGTCTGCGATGATGCCATGAGCGACACCATCGCCGGCTGCGATTACGCCGTGTGCAATTTCGAGGCCCCGGTTCGCGGTTACGGCCGCGAGCAGCCCAAGGACGGCCCGCACATCAACCAGCAGGCCGAGATCATGTCGGTTCTTAAAAGCCACGGCTTTGACATGATGCTGCTGGCCAACAACCACATCATGGACTTTGGCGACGAGGCACTCGAGGCCACGCTGCGCGAGGGCGAGCGCCTGGACGTCGACATGCTCGGCGCCGGCATGACCGTCGAGCGGGCCTACCTGCCGCTGATCCGCGAGATTCAGGGCGTGCGTATCGGCATGATCAACGCCTGCGAGGCGCAGTTTGGCGTGCTCGATCACAACGCCGAACCCGATCAGGCAGGCTACGCCTGGCTCAACCACCCGGCCATTGATCGGATGGTGCTCGAGCTCAAGGGCGAGTGCGATTTCGTCATCGTCTTCGCCCATGCAGGGCTTGAGTACTACGACATTCCGCAAAAGGAGTGGCGTCTGCGCTATCAGCACCTGTGCGATCTGGGCGCCGATGTCATCGTGGGCGCGCATCCGCACGTGCCCCAGGGCCACGAAACCCACAACGGTTCGTTGATCTTCTACAGCCTGGGCAATTTCTACTTCAGCAACCGCCACAATCCGGCGGCGAAGAAGAACTACTCCTATGCCGTGAAACTGGGGTTTGAAAAGGGCGAGCCGGTGCGCTTCACGCCGGTCTTTCATCACACCGAAAACGATGTGGTGTGCCTGTCACCGGAAGACGATCGCACCGATCTGGCGCGTCTCGACGCCCTGCTGCACGAGGACTATCAGCGCCGCTATGACGAGATGAGCACGGCCATCTATCAAAAATACATTCAGCCCAACCAGATCCGCAGCCTCATGGGCGTGCCCTGTGACGGCACGCTCAAGGGCAGCATCAAGGAAGTGGCGGCCACGCTGCTGGGCAAGCGCCGCCATCTCGACAAGCCGGTGCTGGGCATGCACCTGATGAAAAACGAGACCTACTACTACGCCGCCCGGCGCGCCACCGAGCTCAAGGCGAAGCGCTGACGCCGCGTCATCGCTTACCGATGGCAACGTCAGCGCTTGCCGTTGACACGAACAGGGCCCCTGACCGGCAACGGTCAGGGGCCCTTTGCATGACGAGATCACAAGCGCCGGCGCACGCCATGATGACAGGCTGCATCGACACTCGGGCGTGATCGGCATAAGGTTTTCGTTTTGGCATGCGACACGCCCGGCATGTCGAGACATCGGTATCGCTGCCAACGATAATCCTTTTGATCAGGAACACTTCATGACCGCTTTTGAGCCCTATCCCAGCGCCGAGCAGCTGCGCCAGTGGCGCCACGACTTTCATCAAAATCCCGAAATTGCCTTTGAAGAGCACCGCACCAGCGCGCGCATTGCCGAGCTGCTGCGTGAGGCCGGTCTTGACGTCCACACAGGTCTTGCCGGTACCGGCGTGGTCGCAACGCTTGATGGTGCCCGCGGGCCCGGACGCACCGTTGGCCTGCGCGCCGATATCGACGCGCTCGCCATCGAGGAGGCGACCGATCTGGACTACGCCTCTCAAACCCCGGGGCGCATGCATGCCTGCGGCCACGATGGCCATACCACCATGCTGCTGGGCGCGGCCTGGGCGCTGGCACGCGACCCTGACTTTGCCGGCCGGGTGCACTTCATCTTTCAGCCGGCCGAGGAGAACGAGGGCGGTGCCCGGGTGATGATCGAGCAGGGGCTGTTTGACCTGTTCCCGATGGACGCGGTCTACGGTCTGCACAACTGGCCGGGCATGCCGGTGGGCGAGGCCGCCGTGCACAGCGGCCCCTCGATGGCGGCCTTTGATGTCTTCACGCTGCGCCTGTCCGGGCGTGGCTGCCACGCCGCCATGCCCCACATGGGCGATGACGTCGTTCTGGCAGGCTGTGAGCTGGTAACCCGTCTGCAGGGGCTCATCAGCCGGGAGCGCCCGGCGCATCAGCCGGCGGTGCTGAGCGTCACGCAGTTTCACGGCGGGGACGCCTTTAACGTCATGCCGTCCACGGTGGAGCTTCGTGGCACCCTGCGCTGCTTTGATCCGGCCCTTCGTGAGCATCTGGAAAAGCGCTTTCGCGAGGCCGTCCAGGCCGGCGCCGATTTTCACGGCCTTGCGATCGAGCTCGACTATCAGTCGCGCTACCCAGCCACCATCAACGACGCCGAGCAGGCTGCTCGCTGCGCCTCAGTCCTTGAGGGCATGCCGGAGATCGAGAAGGTGCATTACGATCTGCCGCCCTGCATGGCCTCGGAAGATTTTGCCTTCATGCTGGAAAAGTGCCCGGGCGCCTACATCTGGATGGGCAACGGTGACAGCGCCGCTTTACACAACCCCGCCTACGACTTCAACGACGCGCTCGCCCCCCTGGGCGTGGCCTGGTGGCAGGCGCTGGTTCGACAGCTTCTGAGTTAACCCTTTCCCCGGCGACGCCATGCCTGCCATCGCCGCAGTTGAGGCTTAAAAAAGGCCTTAATTGCGGCTTTAATCAGACAACACTGTTTCATAATCTTCGTCAGCTTTTGACGACGTCTGCATGACCTGCCGTGGCAGCAACGGACGCCTTTCCTTACCTCTTCGATCAGATTATCGCCATGGCCGAACCACGCCCGCCTGCCAGTGCCATCACGATGGACAGTGATGCCCTCTATCGTCAGCTGGTACAAAAAATCACCGATTACGCGATCTATATGCTCGACCCCGAGGGCATGATCCTGAGCTGGAATGAAGGCGCCCGATACTTCAAGGGCTACTGCAGCGAGGAAATTCTGGGTCAGAACTTCAGCTGTTTCTATACCCCTGAGGAACGTGACGCGGGGTTGCCCATGCAGGGACTGGCGACCGCACGCCGTCACGGTCGACACGAGGCAGAAGGCTGGCGCCTGCGCAAGGATGGCAGCGTTTTCTGGGCCAGCGTGGTCATCGATGCCATTTATGACAAAGAGCAGCTGATCGGCTTTGCCAAGATCACCCGCGACATTACCGAAAAACGCGCGCAGCAGCAGGAAGTCATCAAGGCACGCGATGCTGCCGAACAGCAGGCACGCGAGCTGAGCGGGCTTTACGCCTTTTTGAATACCGTCATCCACAATATCCCGACCCGGGTGATCGTCGAAGACCAGACCGATGGCCATCTATTACTGTGCAACCATGACATTCAAAAACATCAGACCAGCCCGCGCACGCTGCTGGCCAACCTGCCCACCGATGCGCTGCTGACGCGAATCCGATCCGAGCTGCCGCGGAAAGAGGCCGAGACGGCGCAACATCTCAGGCTCAAGCTGGAAACGCCGGAGGGCACCTGTCGGCTGAAATGCCTGGTACTGGATATCACGGATAACGGCGAGGCCACCGGCCAGCGTCTCTATCTGGTGGATGACGTGACCGAAGAGCACACCGCCCAGGCCACCATTCGCCACATGGCCCACCATGATGCTCTGACCAACCTGCCCAACCGGCTGCTGTTCGGCGAACGCACCCGGGCACTGCTGGAAAACCTCGAACCGGCGATCGAAAAAGTGGGCATGCTGCTGCTGGATCTGGACAATTTCAAAAACATCAACGACGTGCTGGGCCATCAGGTCGGCGACGAGCTGCTGTGTCAGGTGGCCGCCCGGCTGCGCCAGCATCTGCACCACGGTGAAACACTGGCGCGCATTGGCGGTGACGAGTTCGCCCTGCTGGTGCCCGAGGCCCGTGACGAGACCGGTCTTTCCCTTCTGGCCAAAACGCTGGCCACCAGCGCGCGCGCGCCCTTTCAGCTCAGCGAGCATCTGGTACAGACCGGCATCAGCCTGGGCGGCGTGCGAGCATCCAGAGACATCGACAGCTTCGAGCAGCTGATGCGCTGCGCGGATCTCGCCCTTTATGAAGCCAAGCGACAGGGCAAGGGCCGCTACGAAACCTTTCATCCGGCGCTGGCCCGGCTGGCGCGTGAGCGGCTCAATCTGGAAAACGATCTGCGCGGCGCGCTGGCACAACAGGCGCTCTTTTTGCTCTACCAGCCCATTTATGACATCACCGGGACCCGCACCACCGGGTTTGAAGCGCTGATGCGCTGGCGCCATCCGGTCCGGGGGATCGTCTCTCCGCTGGAGTTCATTCCGATTGCCGAAAACAGCGGGCTTATCCTGGAAATCGGCGCCTGGGCGCTGGTCGAGGCTTGTCGAGAGGCCAGCCGCTGGCCGGATGATCAGCGCATTTCGGTCAATTTATCACCGGCACAGTTCAAGCGTCAGGCACTGGTGGATGAAGTCGCCCACGCTCTGGCGATCACCGGAATCACGCCGTCCCGGCTGGAGCTTGAAATCACCGAATCGATCCTGCTTGATGCCAGCCAGCACAACATCGAGATCCTGCACCAGCTCAAGCAGCTGGGGGTGCGCATCGTGCTGGACGACTTCGGCACCGGCTATTCATCGCTTCACTACCTGCGCTCTTTCCCGTTTGATCGACTCAAGATCGATCAGAGCTTTATCCGCGAGATGTGCGACAGCCGCGAGGCACTGGCCATCGTGCGGGCCGTCACCGGCATGGGCAAGAGCCTCGAGATGGAAGTGACCGCCGAAGGGGTCGAGCGCCCCGAGCAGATGGCGCTTTTGCAGCAGGAGGGCTGCTCTCATCTGCAGGGCTTTCTGCTCGGACGGCCCGGCAGCCCCGCCGACATTCCCTGCGCCGGGCAAGCGCCGGGCGCTGTGGCCTCTACGAAGTCGCACGCCCCGGGCTGACCGGGCTGCGCCGCTGGCCCTGCTGATCCAGCAGCCGGCCGGCCACCTCGGCCAACGGCGCCATCTGATGGCAGATCATCGCCAGCTGGGAGTGCACCAGTCGGCGAGCGTCCTCGACCTCCTCTGGCAGCTGTTCGACAAAGGCCACCATCGACTCGGGCGGCGGTGACAGCGCGCCAACCGCCTGACGCTGGGCAAGCGCCCGGGCAATGGTCGAAAGATAGCCGCTGATCGCCTCGAAAACCGGGTCCAGCTCCTGCATATCGAGGCGCTCGCTGACGCTGCGCCGATGCGCGCCCAGCGCCGAGAGATGCCCCAGAATGCTGTGGGTGATCACCAGCAGCCGATAGCCCTCATCGGCGTCATGACGATACTGCCCGGGCTCCTGCATGACGCTGGCCAGCCGTGTCGACAGCGCCGCATCGGCGTTGTGGGCGTTGCGCCGCGCCAGCCGATAGGCCAGATCATCGCGCTTGCCGCTGCGATACTGACGCACGATCTCGCTGAAATAGGCCTCACTGGCCGTCACCACCGAGGCCGCCTCGCGATTGAGCCGCCGCCCCTGCCAGTCCGGCAGGATCAACAGCACCGCCAGCGCGGCAAGCCCTGCCCCCAGCAGGGTATCGAACAGCCGCGGCCAGATCAGATCAAAGCCGTCGCCGACCTGATTGAAACAGGCCAGCACCATCAGTGTGATGGCCGCCGTGGCGAGCGTGTAGTGACGAATGCGCGCGGCAAAAAAGAGCACCCCGGCCAGCACCGCAATCAACGCCTGCGCCGCATCCCAGGGAAAGAGCGTAATCAGCGCCCAGCCGGCCACCAGCCCCATCACGGTGCCGGTGATGCGCTGGCGCAAAAAGCGGTGGGTGGCACCAAAGCTCGGCCGGCAGACAAACAGCGTGGTCAAAAGGATCCAGTAGCCCTGGGTCGGGTGAATCAGGCGCAGCAGCAGATAGCCGGCCACCAGCGCCGAGGAGAGCCGCAGGGCGTGACGAAGAATCGGTGACGAGGTCCGAAAATGCCCGCGCAGGCGCTGCCAGCCGTCACTGAGACTGCTGGGCGAGCGGTCCAGCAGCTTGCGGTCGGGCTCATCGAGTGCCAGCTCCGGGTTGTCGGCGCGGGTGAGCTGGCGCTCCAGCTCGCCCAGATTGATGGCAAGCGAGATCAGCGAGCGCAGCAGCCGATGGTTCTGGCGCGTATCCGCCCCGGGCGGGTGGCTCTTGAGATACTCGATCGAGGCGCGCAGATCGCCGAGTGCCTGCTCGCTTTCGCCGTGATCGAACGACTGGCGCAGCAACAGCGCCTGCCCCAGCGCCCGGCAGGCCTGCCCCTGCTGATACAAAAGGCGCTGACAGCGAAACAAAACGTCGCTGTGAAAGAAGTGCTCGGCCAGCGCGTCGTAGTCGTAGTGGGTGGAGCTGGCGCGCTCGTGAATGTCCTGCGCGATCAGATACAGCCGCAGATAGCGGTCAATGCGCGCGCTGTTGTGCTGGCCCTGCAGCCGCGACAAAATCATCTCCTTGGCCTCGTTGAGCGCACTGACCACCCGCCCGTTCTGACGCGCCAGCGCCAGCCGGCGCGAGGCGCGATCCACCCCGCGCAGCGGCTCGAACAGCGAGGCCTTGATGGCCAGATACTCCCCCAGCTCCGTCATCAGCGCCGCCAGGCTCTGACGCACCGGCTGATGAGTAAACAGCGCCTGCCACACGATCGACAGCCCCCCGTACCAGGCCGCCCCGGCCACCAGCAACAGCGGCCCGTGCCAGAGATTTTCCGCCGTCACGTCGCCGCGCTGTTCGATGTTGATCATGGTGTAGACCGACAAAATCAGCGTCGCCGTTGTGATGGTGGCGTAGCGCTGGCCGATGGCGCCGAGCATGATCATGGTGAAGGTGGCAAGGCCCAGCCCGATGCCGAAAAGCCACGGATGGGCAAAGGTCAGCTCCACGGCAAGCGAGGCGATGGCAAAACACACCAGCGTCACGAGCAGCGCCCGCAGCCGGCCCTGCCAGCTGTCATCCGTCTCGGCCAGCGCGCTGGCAATCACGCCCAGAAACAGCGGAATCATCTGCTCGATGTGCCCCAGAAGCCAGCTCCAGAGCATGACGCCGGTCAGCGCGATAAACACGCGCAGGCTGTAGGCAAAGGCATCCAGCGCCCAGAGGCGGCGCAGTGAATGGGTCAGGCGGTCGAACATGGCGCTGGCATCCACGGGTGACAAAAAGGCGGGGCGTACCAGCGCGAACATAACAGAAAGGCGATGGAGACGACATCGCCTGCGCCCCGGGCTCGCCCGTCAGCTGCGCGCTCGGGCATCACAGGCGGCGGCATCGGCCATCGATAGCCGGGCATGAAAAAGCCGGCCCCGGAGGGGCCGGCGAATGGCGCGATACGAACAACGCGTCGACAAGGGCGGCTTACCAGCGGTATTTCAGGCTGCCGATCACGCTTCTGGATTCGCCGTAGTAACACCAGTACTCGCAGCCGCTGATGTACTCCTTGTCGGTCAGGTTTTTGGCGTTGACCTGCACCGTCCAGTTCCGGTCGATGTCGTAGCTGGCCATGGCGTCATAGACGGTATAGGCCGCAACGGCGGTGTCGCTGTACTGCGGCGAGTCGACGCTGGTGCCCATGTAGCGCGCCCCGGCGCCGAGCGTCAGCCCGTCGAGTGCGCCCTGATCAAAGCCGTAGTTGACCCACAGCGAAGCCTGATGACGCGGGACAAGGCCGGCACGCTGATCCCGCTGGGTGTCGCTGACATCAACCGTCACGTCGGTATAGGTATAGGCGGCCTTGAGCTGCAGCTCGTCGGTGAGATAGCCCACGCCTTCGAGCTCGAAACCGCGCGAGTGGCGCTCGCCGCCCTGATTGCTTGATGAACCGCCGCTGGGATAAAGCGTATTGGTCTCCTTGAGATCAAAGACCGCCGCCGTGGCGTAGCCGTCCAGCCAGTCGGGCGCGTACTTGACCCCCAGCTCCCACTGGCGGCCCTCGCTGGCATCATAGGCACTGCCGTTGAGATCGTTGCCAACGTTGGGGGTAAACGACTCGCTGTAGCTTAGATAGGGCGACAGGCCGTAATCGCCGAGATACATCGCCCCGCCGGTATACGACATCTGGCTGTCGTCGTAGCCCTGATTGTCGCCGCCCTTTTGACGGTTGGTGACGCGGGCGCTGTCATGGCGTGCGCCGGCCATCAGAATCCAGCGGTCTTCAAGGCGCAGCTGGTCCTGAACGTAGAGCCCGTACTGCTCCTTGCCCAGGTCAAAATCCGTCTTGCCTTCCCGATCCCTGAAATCGGCATCGCCGGGGTTGAAGATATCGATGCTGCCGTAGGGAAAGGCGTCGCGGCTGGAATACTCGGCATCGAGGTTCTGGTAGTCAAAGCCCATCAGCAGCGTGTTCTCGATGCCATCGCCGTACCAGTTGCCGATCAGGCGGTTATCGATGGTCGTGGCATCATAGCTGCCGTCGCGGTCGGTCAGGCCGAGCACGGCATTGCGACCATCAGCCGTTATGGATGAGGGATAGGCCGTACGCAGCAGCAGGTCCAGCGTGCTGAAACGGGCGTTCTGCTCGAAGGACCAGGTGTCGTTGAATTGATGCTCGAGCTCGTAGCCGATCGAGATCTGGCGATGCTCGAGGCGGTCGTTGTCGTTGTCGCCCAGATCGGTATCGCGATCGATTTTGCCAAAGGGCGTGTCGTTGACGGTGCCATAGGGCAGATAGAAAACGTTGGCGGGGGTGCCGTGATCGCGCTGGTAGCTGGCCAGCAGCGTCAGAGTGGTGTCATCGGTGACATCCATGGCCAGGCTCGGGGCCAGATAGACGCGCTCGTTGTCGGTGCCGCGCTGCTCCCAGTCGTGCTCGCGAAACAGGCCCACGAAACGGTAGCGCACGTCGCCGCGATCGGTCAGCGGCCCGGAGGTGTCGATCCCGATCTGGCGGTGGCCCTTGTTGCCGCCCTGAAGTTCGACAAGGCCCCGGGATTCCTCGGTCGGGCGCTTGCTGACGGCGTTGACGATGCCGCCCGGCGGCGCCTCGCCATACAAAATGGAGGCCGGCCCCTTGAGAAACTCGACCCGCTCCAGGCCGAACGGCTCGGTTTTCCACCACAGATAGCCCGCCTCGCGAAACAGGCGCAGGCCGTCCTGATAGGTGGATTTCTCGCCGCTGAAGCCGCGAAACAAGAACCAGTCGGCCTTGGCATCGTTGCCATAGGGGGCCGTGACCGCGCCGGCCCGGTAATTGAGCGCCTGATCGTATTGCGTGACGGCGCGCTGCTCGAGTTCCTCATCATCGACGATCGAGGCCGAGCGCGGCGTTTCCAGCAGCGGTGTGGGAACCTTCAGCGCCGTGCCGGTGACGACCATGGTCTCCCCCTGCGCGGCGCTTTCCTGCTCGGCAGCCGTCGCCACACCGGTAATGATCACGCTGCCTGTCGCAACGCCAAGCGCGACACGTTGTATCAGCCGGCGCCCGTAATCCTGTTCCCTTGTCATTGCCTGAAACCCTTTGAATTATTCTCGTCCTGACCCGACAGCGCCACCGGCTGCCAGTGTAAATTTTGTGCATTTGAAAACGATTCGCATATGGTGTGCAACAGGCATTGACTTAAACAGACACAAAAAAACCATCCCGAAGGATGGTTTTGATAAAAGCGTGCTGGCGACCGACTCAGTCGGTGTGGAACAGATCGCGGGTATAGACCTTGTCCTTGACGTCTTCGAGTTCGGGCAGCATACGGTTGGCGATGATGACATCGGCCTCTGCCTTGAAAGCCTCGAAATCGGTAATGACGCGGGAGTTGAAAAACTCCTCTTCCAAAAGGCTCGGCTCGTAGACAATGACTTCCACGCCCTTGGCCTTGAGGCGCTTCATCACGCCCTGCATGGCGCTGGCGCGGAAGTTGTCGGAGCCGCTTTTCATGACCAGACGGTAAACGCCGACCACCTTCGGCTGGCGGCGCAGAATCGCCTCGGCCACGAAGTCCTTGCGGGTGCGGTTGGCATCCACGATGGCCTGGATCAGGTTGTTGGGCACGTCCTGATAGTTGGCCAGCAGCTGGCGGGTGTCCTTGGGCAGACAGTACCCCCCGTAGCCAAAGCTCGGGTTGTTGTAGTGGCTGCCGATGCGTGGATCAAGGCCCACGCCGTCAATGATCTGGCGCGCGTTGAGCCCGTGGGTCTCGGCGTAGGTGTCCAGCTCGTTGAAATACGCCACGCGCATGGCCAGATAGGTGTTCGAGAAGAGCTTGATCGCCTCGGCTTCGGTGCTGTCGACCAAAAGCGTGGGAATGTCCTGCTTGACCGCGCCTTCCTTGAGCATGTTGGCAAACTGCTCGGCGCGCTCGGAGCGCTCGCCGACGATGATGCGCGACGGGTGCAGGTTGTCATACAGCGCCTTGCCCTCGCGCAGAAATTCCGGCGAGAACATCAGGTTGGGCGTGTTGAAACGCTCGCAGGCCTCACGGGTATAGCCCACCGGCACGGTGGATTTGATCACCATCACGGCGTCAGGGTTGATCGCCATGACGTCGTCGATGACCGACTCGACGCTTTTGGTGTTGAAGTAGTTGGTCTGAGGGTCGTAATCGGTGGGCGTGGCGATGATGACAAACGCCGCGTCACGATAGGCCGCTTCCTTGTCCAGAGTGGCAGTGAAGTTCAGCGCACGGTTGGCCAGAAAGTCCGAGATTTCCGTGTCTTCAATGGGTGATTCCCCCTGATTGAGACGCTCGACCTTCTCGGGCACGATATCGACCGCGACCACTTCATGATGCTGCGCCAGCAGCATGGCGTTGGAAAGGCCCACATAACCTGTGCCTGCAACTGCAATTTTCACTTGAACCGTCCTTTCGTCAAAAATGTGCTTTACCGGCCGTCATCGAACCCTGCCATTGCCCGAGTGACAACGCCCCACCGGGGCCGCGACCGTGACTGTTGCCCGGTATCATACGCGACCCATGGCGTAACGCGCTTGGCACAAACGCTACTTTTCGTCACCTTACAACGTCTTTCAAGCCACCACGACGCCCTTCAAACAAAAGGGCCAGCGCAGGGCCGGCCCATGGTAACGCGCATCAACGCTTGTGATCAGTACCCTGCCTACCACTCGGCAAAGCTGCCGTCGGCGTGACGCCAGATCGGGTTGCGCCAGCGGTGGCCGATCTCGGCGCGCTCGCGTACGTATTCCTCGTTGACCTCAACGCCCAGCCCCGGCCCCTGCGGGATCTTCACGTAGCCGTCTTCATAGGCAAACACTTCCGGGTTTTTGACGTAATCCAGCAGGTCATTGCCCTGGTTGTAGTGAATGCCCAGGCTCTGCTCCTGGATGAAGGCGTTATAGCAGTTGGCATCGAGCTGCAGGTTGGCGGCCAGCGCAATCGGCCCCAGCGGACAGTGCAGGGCAAGCGCCACATCGTAGGCCTCGGCCATGTTGGCGATCTTGCGCGTCTCGGTGATGCCGCCGGAGTGGGACGGGTCGGGCTGGATGATATCCACATAACCGCCGGCCAGAATCTGCTTGAAGTCCCAGCGCGAGAAGAGCCGTTCCCCAAGCGCAATCGGAATGTTGGACAGCGGCGCAATTTCCTTGAGCGCCTCGGCGTTTTCGCTGAGCACCGGCTCTTCGACAAACATCAGGCGATAGGGCTCGAGCTCTTTCATCAGCACCTTCGCCATCGGCTTGTGCACCCGGCCGTGGAAGTCCACGCCGATGCCGAAGTGCGGGCCGACCGCATCACGAATCGCCGCGACGTTGGCAATGACGCTGTCGACCTTGTCGAAGGTATCGACGAACTGCATCTCTTCACTGGCGTTCATCTTGATGGCGGTGAAGCCGCCGTCCATGCGCTCTTTTGCCATGCGCGCGGTATCGGCCGGGCGGTCGCCGCCGATCCAGGAGTAGACGCGGATGCGATCGCGCACCGCACCCCCCAGCAGTTCATGGACCGGCACGCCCAGCACCTTGCCCTTGATGTCCCAAAGCGCCTGATCGATACCGGCCAGCGCGCTCATGTGAATGGCGCCGCCGCGGTAGAAGCCGCCGCGATACATCACCGTCCAGTGATCCTCGATGTGGCGCGGGTCCTTGCCGATCAGGTAGTCGGAAAGTTCGTCCACCGCCGCAGCCACGCTGTGGGCGCGGCCCTCCACCACCGGCTCGCCCCAGCCGACAAAGCCCTCGTCGGTCTCGATTTTCAGAAAGCACCAGCGCGGCGGCACGATGAAGGTTTCCAGTCGGGTAATTTTCATGACAGTACTCGGCAGTTCATGGTCAAAAATGGATCAGCCAGACGTTGATCGGTCAGGGACTGACCAGCGGTCTCAGCGCTTGAGCGCCTGCCAGGCGTGCGCGAAGGCGCGGGCGTTGCGACCGACCTCTTCGGCACTCATGCCGGGCTTGTAAAGCGCCGAGCCCAGCCCGAAACCGCCGGCACCGGCATCGACAAATTCCTGCATGTTGTCGGGCGTGATGCCGCCCACCGGCAACAGCGCCACCTCGGGCGGCAGCACGGCGCGCCAGGCCTTGATCACCTTCGGCCCCAGCTGCTCGGCGGGGAACATCTTGAGCACATCAGCGCCGGCGTTGAGCGCGGCAAAGGCCTCGGTCGGCGTGGCCACGCCCGGGGCGCTGACAAGCCCGGCCGCCTTGGCGGACTGCACAATGCGCGGGTCGCCGTGCGGCGAGACAATCAGCTTGCCGCCGGCATGGGCAACATCACGCACCTGCTGCACGCGGGTCACCGTGCCGGCGCCGATCAGGCACTTGTCGCCCAGCGCCCGGTCCAGACGCACGATGCTCTCCAGCGGCTCGGGCGAGTTGAGCGGCACTTCCATGATGCGAAAGCCGGCGTCATAAAGGGCCTGGCCGATGGGCTCGACCTCGTGCTGCGTCACACCGCGCAAAATCGCGATCAGCGGCAACGTCTCCAGATACTGATTCAACATGGTCTGCTCCTTGTGAGCGTGAAACTCCGAGGCCATCAGGCCGGAGCAATCAGGCCGGCGCGGTGGGCAATGGTCATCAGCCCGCTAATGCTGGCGTCACTGATGGTCTCGACATCGCGGCTTTCAAAAAATGACAGCGCCCGAACGTAGCGCCGGCACAGGGCGTCATCGCCGATCAGGGCAAGCTTTGGCCAGGACTGATCACCCAGCGCGGCCGTGGCACTGCGGACTTCCTCCCCGATCAAAAGCCCGGAGAGATAGGCAAGGCTGGCCGCGGGGGCGAGCTCACCGGCCAGCACGCGGCTGCGCACGCTGAAAAGCTGCCCGGAGAGTCCGGCACTGCCGGCATCACGAGCGTTTTCAAGCCCTTCATCAAAGGCCTGTTGACTGGCCGCATCGCTGGCGTCTTCCTGACACTCGGCGGCCGGGCGGCCCAGAATCGAGTGCTCGCGCAGCACGGCGTAGAGCTCGCCGGTCATGTGGGTGGTGAATTCGACCAGACGTTCGTCCGCGATCAGGGCCCACTTGCTGTGCGTGCCGGGCATGACCAAAAGCGCGTTTCGGGCCAGCGACGGATAGCCCGCCATGACGCCGATCAGCTGGGTCTCCTCGCCGCGCATGACGTTGGGCAGCGCGCCGGTGGTGGCATCGCTGTGCTGCATGACACCAGGCACCAGCGACAAATGATCGATACCGGTGTCGATCGCGACCAGACCGGCGGCGATCGCATCGGCATCGGCCGGGGCGTCCACATAGGGGACTTCATGCCAGCCGCCGCGGCTGCCGATCATGCCGCAGGCCAGCGCCGGCAGATCGGGGTGGGCGTCGCGCCACTCGCCGACCACGGTTTGATAGGCGCGGGCGAAATCGCCCTCCGGGGTGTGCAAAATGCCCCAGGGCTCGTGGCGGCTGTCCAGCACCCGGCCCTGGCGGTCCAGCAGCCAGGCGCGCAGTGACGAGGTGCCCCAGTCCAGCGCAATCAGACAGGGAGAGGTGTCATTCATGAAAGGCTCCCACAGAGGAAGAAAGGGACGTATCGGGTCGGGCGATCCGGGTTGAAAGCCGCGCGGCGGCGTCGCGCACTTTCGGACCAAGTTCGGCGAGGCGCGCATCCGACATCCAGGGCGTGGCGCTGGCAATACTGATCGCCGCGATGATCACGCCGCGTTCGTCACGCACCGGCGCGGCCACGCAGCGAATGCCGCGCTCGTTGTCTTCCAGATCCAGCACCACGCCGGTGTGGCGGTAATCGATCAACCGCGTGCGGTAATCCGGCCAGTCCGGTACTTCAAGCGGCGACAGCCCCGCCACGAGGAGATCAGGCTGGCGCCGTTGGTGATCACGGGCCTGCGTGTAGAGGCGCTGCCACTCATCTTCACCGAGATCGAGCATCAGCGCCCGACCCACCCCGGTCAGTGCCAGCGGCAGACGAAGCCCCGGGCGCGAGCGCATCTCGAGCCCGCGCGAGCCGCGAATCTTGTCGAGATAGACCACGTCATCATGTTCGCGAACGCCCAGATGCACGCTGTCGCCGCACGTCTGCGCCAGCGCTTCGATGATCGGGCGCGCAAGCGCGGCCAGCGGCATCTGCTCACGGGCGTGGGCGCCGAGCGTGGCAAGCTTGAGCCCCAGCTGATAGCCCTGTGCATCGTGGCGCAGATAGCCGGCGTGAACCAGTGCCGACACCAGCCGGTGGGTGGTGCTGCGCGTGCACTGGATACGCTCGCCGATGGCGGCCAGGTCGTGATGGCCCTCAAAGACGGCGTCGATAACGGTCAGACCGCGCATCAGCGCCTGCGCGCCGACCGGATGAGAAGCAGAAGAAGTGGTCATGACCCTGAGTGTACGCCTGAAACGGCCTTGTCCCAACATGTAGACGCCAATCCCATATTGTGGGACGCATTGGCATGATACGAAGGTCTCGATCCTGTACTAAGGTCAGAAAAGCCCCCATGTCCCCTGCGACAGGATCCAATATATGCAAGACACGCTGATTGCCTGGTTGACGCCCCTGCCCCGCTGGAGCCTGGCGCTGGTGGCCCTTGCCGCCGCCGTAATGGTTCATGGCGGACTCAAGGTTCTGCATATTCGCCTGCGCCGGCTGGCGCACGGGCGCTTTCATCTGCTCAACGTCGCCGCGCTTGCCGTGCATCCGCCGCTGGTGTGTCTGGTGTGGTGCTACGGCGTGATGGTGGCACTGTATTATCTGGTGCCCGGCGCGCTGGGCTGGCAGCCCACCATCATGACGCTGGCCAACGTGATCGGCGTGTTTCTGGGGTTCTGGCTGTTCGTGCGGGTGTCCCGGCGTGTGATTGCGGTGATGGATCGCTGGTCGGACACGCGCCACGGCTACTTCGAGCGCTTTCTGGCGCCCTTTCTGGCCCGGGCCGCCGCGGCACTTTTCCCGATCTTTCTGCTCTTTTCGCTGTTCCCGCTTTTTGTGACCTCCGAGCGCTTTGATATCGCCATTCACAACGTCACCAGCATGCTGCTGATCATGAGCATCGCCGGCGTTCTGGTACACGGCGTCAACATCGTCGAGCGCGCCCTTCGCGAGCATTACCGGGTCGATGTGGCCGACAACCTGGCCGCGCGCAAGGTGCACACCCAGATCGCGGTGCTGCGCAAGATCATCAACTTCATCATCGTGCTGGTGGCACTGGCCTCGATGCTGATGCTCTTTGACCGGGTGCGCCAGCTCGGCACCAGCATTCTGGCCTCGGCCGGTATCATGGGGGTGGTGCTGGGCTTTGCCGCGCAGAAGGTGTTCGGCAACCTGCTGGCCGGGGTGCAGATCGCCATGACCCAGCCGATCCAGCTCGATGATGCGGTGGTGGTGCAGGGGGAATGGGGCTGGATCGAGGAGCTGACGCTGACCTACGTGGTGGTCCGGCTGTGGGACTGGCGCCGGCTGGTGCTGCCGATCAACTGGTTTCTCGATAACCCGTTCGAGAACTGGACGCGGCGCACCAACGACCTGATCGGCAGCGTCTTTTTGTATGCGGATTTCTCGCTGCCGCTGGACGCCCTGCAGGCGGAGGCCACCCGCATTGCGCAGAACTCGCCGCTATGGAGCGGGGTGGTGTGCAAGGTGCAGCTGCTGGAGATGACCGAGTACAACATGCAGCTGCGCGTGCTGGTCAGCGCCCGCGGTGGCGGCGACACCTTTGATCTGCGCTGCGAGATGCGCGAGGGGCTGATCCGCTTTATCGCCCGCGAATACCCGGACGCCTTCCCGCGCATGCGCGTGCTGATGCCGGATCGCAGCAGTCTGCATGGCGAGCGCGACGACAATGAACAGAAAGAAAGCCCCGCCCCACATGAGGAGACGGCGCTGACCCAGACGCCGGAGGACGCGCCGGCAGAGGACCGGACACCCAACGGCCCGGGCCCCGGCTGACGGCGCCGGCGCACGGCTGTTTTAAAACCCGAACCGGCGCCGGTCGTTACTGCCCGGCGCCGGCCATCAGCTCGGCCTGGATCACCTCGATCCAGTAGCCGTCCGGGTCCTTCACGAACACCACGTTTTTCATTTTGCCGTCATTGGCGCGCTTGACGAACTCGACCCCCATGTCCTCGAACCAGGTCTCGGCGCTTTCCAGATTGGGCACGTTGAAGCAGATGTGCCCGTAGCCCTGTGGGTCCGAGTTACCGTTGTGATAGGCAAACTCCGGGTCATCCTCGGTGCCCCAGTTGTGGGTCAGCTCCAGAAGCCCGCGCTGGCTGAAGGTCCAGATCGTGCGCTCGTCCGGGTCCTCCGGCACGCTGTCTTCCGGCGAAAGCTGGGTCAAAAAATAGAGCGTGAACTGCAGCTCGGGGAAGTCGAGCTTGCGCAGCAGGCGCATGCCGAACACGTGGGTATAAAAGTGCAGGGCGCGCTCCGGGTCCTTGATGCGCACCATCGAATGGTTGAGTGTAAAGCCCGCAGCGGCCGTGGGAATTTCCTCGGCCACGCCCGGGGCCTTCTCGGTAAAGGTGGTCATGATGACTCCCGAAAGTGATATCCGTACTGACACACAGGGGCATTACGCCCCTGCGTCGCGCTCAATCAAAATAGCTGAACGTCTCGCCTGACTTGATGTTTAAAAGCGTCTCGTAGATCAGGCGAATGACGTTTTCGACGTCCTCGCGCTGCACCATCTCGACGGTGGTGTGCATGTAGCGCAGCGGCAGCGAAATCAGCGCCGAGGCCACGCCGGTGTTGCTGTAGGCAAAGGAATCGGTGTCGGTGCCGGTGGCGCGTGACTTGGCGACCCGCTGGAAGGGAATCTCGCCCTTTTCGGCCACTTCCAGAATGCGTTCGCGCAGGCGATTCTGCACCGCCGGGGCCCAGGCAATGACGGGGCCGGCGCCCATCTTGTTGCTGCCTTCCTTTTTGGGATCGATCATCGGCGTGTGGGTGTCGTGGGTCACATCAGTCACGATCGCCACGTCCGGGCGGATGCGCTCGGCGATCATCTGCGCGCCGCGCAGGCCCACTTCTTCCTGCACCGAATTGACGATGTAGAGACCGAAATCCAGCGTCTTGCCGTTCTCTTTTAGAAGACGGGCTACCTCGGCAATCATGAAGCCGCCCATACGGTTATCCAGCGCGCGGCAGACAAACTTGTTGCCGTTGAGCACGCTGAAGGTGTCCGGATAGGTGATCACGCAGCCCACGTGCACGCCGAGCTTTTCGACCTCTTCCTTGTTGTCACAGCCCACGTCGATAAAGATGTTGTCCGGCTTGGGCACCTGCTCTTCGCTGCCCGGGCTGCGGCGGGTATGGATCGCCGGCCAGCCGAACACGCCTTCGACGATGCCGTTTTTGGTATGGATATTGACCCGCTTGGAGGGCGCGATCTGATGGTCGCTGCCGCCGTTGCGAATCACGTAGAGCAGCCCGTCATCGGAGATGTAGTTCACATACCAGCTGATCTCATCGGCGTGGCCTTCGATCACGACCTTGTACTTTGCGTCCGGGTTGATCACGCCGACCGCGGTGCCGTAGGTGTCGGTGAAAAACTCATCGACCCACGGGCGCAGGTAGTCCATCCAGAGTTTCTGGCCTTCCCACTCATAGCCGGTGGGGGAGGCGTTGTTGAGATAGCGCTCGAGAAATTCCAGCGACTGATCGTTTAAAAGGGTGCTTTCGTCACTCATGGTGCGTCCTGTTCGTGCGGTGATTCCGGGATCTGTCGATCCGTACGCCCTGACCATGGCGTGAATATGCCCGGGCGTCCAGTGTCGGGCCCTCACGGACAGGGGACATGGCCCCGGCGGCATTGCCCCGCACACCCGATGAAAAAGCACTTCAGCACGCACTCGATGTCCGAAACGGCCGAGAATGTTGCCGAGCAGTTCAATATCTCGCGCAAGGATCAGGATCGCTTTGCCCTGTGCATCATGTACCTCGGCGTCGGTCAGGGCGTTGCCACGGCGCTGGAACGGGTCCAGGCCCATTATCTACACGCATGTAGCGGGGAAGCACCATGGAAGCCATTACCAGTGTCTCGGTTCGCATCGTTCAGCGCTATCTGCCCAGCGCGTTCGTACTGGCAGTGATGCTGACCGCCATCGTGTTTGCCCTCGGCATGGGCATTACCCGCCAGTCGCCCGTCGATATGGTGGGCTACTGGGGGGATGGCTTCTCGACGCTTTTCCAGTTCGGCATGCAGATGACGCTGGTGCTGCTGACCGGCTACGTGCTGGCCCTGACGCCGGTGGTGCAGACGGCGCTGTCCGGTCTGACCCGACGCGCCGGCTCGCCACGTCAGGCCATTTTGCTGACCATTGTGGTGAGCTTTGTCTGTTATTACCTCAACTGGGGCTTTGGCATGGTGGCCGGTGCCATTCTGGCGCGGGAGATGGGCCAACGGGTCGCCGGCATCCATTTTCCCTTGCTGGTGGCGGCGGCCTACGGCGGCGAGCTGGTGCGCGGCCCGTCATCGTCGATCCCGCTGGTCATCGCTACCCCCGGGCATTTCATGGAAGACGCGATCGGCATTGTGCCGGTGTCGCAGACGCTTTATTCCGGCTGGAACATTGGCCTGACGCTTTTGCTGCTGGCGCTGCTGCTGGCCTTTTTCGCCCGTCAGAAGCAGCCCGAGCACATTGTCACGCTGCAAATGACCGAAAAGGATGCCGAGCCCGCCGCGCAGGCAGACGAAAGCGACGGCACGCCGTCGGATCGCATTGAACAAAGCCGCCTGCCGACCCTGTTTTTGGGCGCCATGGCAGCGCTCTACCTGATCGCTCGAGCCGTCACCGATGGCATCAGCATCGATCTCAATACCGTGATCATCTTCTTTCTGGCGCTGGGGCTTTTACTGCACCGCAGCCCGAAGGCCTATCTGGCCGCGGCAGAAAAGGGCGTCAGCGCCGCCCGCGGCATTATCGTGCAGTTTCCTCTATATGCCGGCATTGCGGGCATGATGACCGGGTCAGGGCTGGTCACGCATTTCTCGGAGGCCGTTATCGCCCTGGCCACGCCTGCCACATTTCCCATCCTGACCTTTTTGTGTGCCGGCATCGTCAATTTCTTCATTCCTTCCGGCGGCGGTCAGTGGGCCATTCAGGGGCCGATCATGATGGAGGCGGCTGCCGCCATTGGCGCCGACCCGGCCCAGACCATCATGGCCTTCACCTGGGGAGACGGCTGGACCAACCAGATCCAGCCGTTCTGGGCGCTGCCGCTGCTGGGCGTGGCGGGTCTTTCGGCGCGCGACATCATGGGCTATCTCCTCGTCTGGCTGGTGATTTCAGGACTGGCCATCGGCGGCGTCTTTGCCGTGCTGGCCGTGTTTGGTTAGGCGGGCGCTGCCTGTTCCACACTCGAATTACCGGCGTTGGAACATCAGGAAAACCCTATGAGATTCACGCCGTATCAGGGCTGAACGTCTGCTGACCCCATGCTGGTTCAGTGCCCCCTTTCGTTCAGCCCTCTCCCCGCGCAGGCTCTCCCTGAGCCGGCACCTGAAGACACACCCGTGAAACGCCACCGATGTGTTAATGACCTGCTCTCACTTGGTTTATCCCTCCTGCCTGAAATGATTCGGGCATGCCACCTGTGCGCCAATGTTCTGTTTTGAGGTGTTTTGACGTGCGTCAATAAATGAACAGCGTTCGCTTGTCACAATGTCTGAAAGCAACCACGGGTCGGGTCAGGTGCAGCTTGCCTGAGGGGTACTCGAGCCACGCCAGAAAAACTGTTCAGGGGAACCACACACATGCGCGCGCTGCCACTCATTTCCATAGCCGCTCTGGCATTCACGGCCACCATGGGCACCGCCCAGGCTGCAGAATCCACCTACGGCCAGGGCGATTTCTTCACCCGCGCCGGCCTTGCCAAGGTGTCACCGAAGGACGACAACGGCAACTACGATTCCCTCGGCGTGGACAAGGTCGACGTCAAGGATGGCCGCGGCTTCGCGATCACCTTTGGCTATCGTTTTCTCGACAACTGGGGCGTCGAACTGCTGGCCGCGCAGCGCTTCAAGCATGACTTCAATCTGGACGGGGACAAGGGCGGCTCGGTCAAGCACCTGCCGCCGACCCTGACCCTGCAGTATTACCCGCTGGGCGGCACCGATTCCGTGGTACAGCCCTACGTCGGCGCCGGCGTGAACTACACCCGCTTCTCGGCGGAAAGCGTCGACATCGAAGGCGCCAGCCTCGAGATGAAAAACTCCTGGGGCTGGGCCGGCCAGCTCGGCGTGGACTTTTTGATCAACGAGCACTGGGCCGTCAACGCCGCCGCCTGGTATCTGGACATCGACTCCAACGTCACCGCCCGCGCCGGCGGCGAAAGCTACAAGACGCACCTGGATATCGACCCGGTCGTCATCATGAGCGGTATCAGCTACCGCTTCTAACGACCACGACCCTTTTTGCGCCGCTCTCTCGACCGGCGCAGACCCGACGGTTTCGGCCTGCCGTCGGGTTTTTTTATGCTCTGAAGGGCTCGAAAACGCATGACGCCCGCGGTTACTATCAGGGCATTCGCTGCCCATCGGAATCTGCTCATGCTTTTGTCTGTCGTCTCGCGTTTCTCCTGCCCTGCCCTGCGCCCGATACAGCGCCTGCGTGACATGTCACTGCTGTTCACAGCCCTGTGGCTTGCCGGCTGTGCCGGTACGCCCGAGATGCAGACCACTGACATGATGGGGCCGATTTCCGGACAGCAGGATCTCTCGATCGAGCGAGTGCTGGTGATGAACCACGCCCGCGACGCACTGGGCACGCCCTACCGATATGGCGGCACGACGCCGTCGGGCATGGACTGCAGCGGCCTGACTCAGGCCAGCTTTCTGGCCGCCGGCATCGACATTCCCCGCACCTCGCAGCAGCAGTTCGACGGGCTCGAGCGCATCAAACGCGCCCGCCCGGGGGATCTGATGTTTTTCGGCTCGGGGAGAAGCGTCAGCCACGTCGGGATCTACATGGGCGACAACCAGATGATCCATGCCCCGGGCAGCGGGCGTCAGGTTACCCTGGCCAGTCTGGATAATCGCTACTGGCGCAGCCATTATCGCGGCGCCGCTGCCCCGGCACCCTGAACGCTCCTATACTGCGACCACCCGTTGGAACAGAGACACCCCATGATGACCTCAACACGCTACCGATGGCTGGCCGTGCCGGCACTGCTGCTCACACTCACCGCCTGCGACCAGACCGGCGATGACCAGACCGTTGATGATCGGGACAGCGCCTCGACCACCATTGAGGCCACCGACACGCCGGATCAGCAGCAGGGCCTCTCGCCCACCTTCGTCAACCGCACGCTCACGCCACCGGACTGCGAAGGCGATGACTGCGCCAGTGTTGAGGTTCGCACGGTCGAATTCGACAACGACCCGGCACTGACCGATGAGGTGGCGCGACGCCTGGTGCGCATGGGCAGCCCGATCAGTGATGCCTCGGTGGATGAGGACGCGCTGCCTGCGACGGTAGACGCCTACGCCGAGGATTTCTTCGACCAGAGCGCCCGCGCCAACGAAGAAAGCGACAACCCGCGCCCCTATCACACCTCGCTGGAAGCCAGCCAGATCGGTCACCACGACGATCTGCTGGTTCTCGAGCTTCAAAGCTATGTCATGACCGGCGGCGCCCACGGCCTGCCGGGCACGGCCTATATGGTCATCGATGAAAGAACCCGTCAGATCGTGACGCTGGACGACATGCTCAAGCCAGGGCAGAAGCCGGCTTTCGAGGCAGCGCTGGAAAGCGCCTGGCAGCGCTGGATGAAAGACAGCGAACAGGCACGCGATCTCGACCCCGAAGACTGGCCGTTCTCGCCCAGCGACAACGCCGCCCCGCTCGAGGACAACATGGCCGTCACCTATGGCGTCTATACCCTGGGGCCCTACGCCATCGGCCAGCCGACACTGACCATTCCCTACAGCGATCTCGACGGCGTTTTGAAGCCGCGCTTTGTGCCCGAGACAGGCGCACAGCAGCACTGATCCGGCAATCGACTCAAGCGTCAGGAGGCGTCATGTCACGCGAGCTGTTGCAGCATCCCTTCATGAGTCGGGCGGCGCTTGAGCACTTTGATACCCCGGCGCTGATCGAGGCCATGCTGGCCTTTGAGCTGGCACTGGCGGACAGCGAGGAGCACCACGGCATCTTGCCGGCCGGGACGCACCGGGCGATGGCGCACCATCTGACGCCGGCGGTGTTCGACGCCGCCGCGCTTGAGCGTGATACCGTGCTGGGCGGCAACGCCGCGATACCGTTTGTGCAGCAGGCGAAGGCCGCGCTGCCCGAGACGCTGCGACAGTGGTGTCATCACGGCGCCACCAGTCAGGACGTGCTCGATACGGCCCTGATGCAGCTCAGCGCGCAGCGGCTGCCGGTACTGCTGGGCCTTGTCGAGCGCAGTCTGGACGCGCTGGCGGTGTTGATGCGCGCCCACACTGATACCGGCATGATCGGCCGCACCCTGATGCAGCAGGCACTGCCCACTACCTTTGGCGTGCGCGCCGCGCAGTGGGCGGTGCAGCTGGATGAAGCGCGCAGCCGACTGGCCGATATCGATGCAGCGGGTCTGCCGGTCCAGTTTGGCGGCCCGGTGGGCGTGCACGGTGGCCTGCCTGACGGTCTGGCGGTCATGGCGACGCTGGCCCAGCGGCTGGGCCTTCGCGCGCCCCTGCTGCCCTGGCATACCAACCGTCAGCCGATCCATGCCCTGATGACGGCCCTTGATGGCCTGGCGGTCGCCGCCGACAAGATCGCCGGCGATATCATCCTGCTGGCCCAGAGCGAGCTTCAGGAGCTTTCAGAGCCTGCCGGTGAGGGCGTGGGCGGCTCCTCCTCCATGGCCCACAAGCGCAATCCCGTGCGCGCTACCCTGATCCGCGCCGCCAGCCGGCGCATTCACGGCCACGTGACCACCGTCATTCATGCCGCCAGCCAGCCGCTGGAGCGCGCCGCCGGCGAATGGCACAGCGAATGGACGGCGCTGATCGACACCCAGCAGCTTCTTGAAGGGGCGCTTGAGCAGCTTGCCGTCATTGCCGAAGGGCTGGAGGTCCATGGTGAGGCCATGGCACGCCATCTCGCCGTGACGGTCCCGGCCGATGCCGTCGTCGATACAGGCAGTAGTCATGCTCAGATCCAGCGAGTGCTTGCCCATCTGTCCCGATAGCGGGGCGCTGTCCACCACACTTTGGCCACCCCCTTCTACCGTCTTCCCTGCCCCTGCCTGAGGGGTCGTAAGACTTTCCGACCTTCCCCCGAGCAACAATCGTCTAACGTGCGCGCATTTGTCGCTGGCAGGCGCACATCGGCACACCTGCTGCCGACCGCCCCCACCAGAATGCAAAAGCTCCCCTGGCCATGGGCGGGCACCTTCGGTTGCCATCGCGACGCCTTCCTCTGCGAGGTCATCATGCGCTTTCTTGTTCGACATCAGCGCCGGATTGCCTGGCGCCTGACCGGCCCCGAGGCAGCACCGCTTTTGATGCTGGCCCATCCATTGGGCATGCATCAGGGCATCTGGGATGAGCTCGTCTCTCACCTGACGTCCCATTTTCGAGTATTGAGCTGGGACCTGCCGGGCCACGGCGCCAGCGCCGGTATCACGGCACCCGTGACGCTTGAAGGTCTGGCCGATGACGCTCTGGCGCTGGCCGATGCAGCCGGCGCCGAGCGCTTTCACTTCGTGGGCACCTCGATCGGTGCCGCCATCGGTCAGACCCTGCTGCGCCATGCGCCCGAGCGTTTGAACCGGCTGGTGCTGACCAGCACCGGCGCCACCCTCGCCACGCCGCAGTCCTGGCACGACCGCGCCGGGCGCGTTCGACGCGATGGCCTGCCTGCCATGGCCGCCGGCATTGCCGAACGCTGGTTCTCGCCGGCCACACGGGCCGCTGCCATTGATTTGGTCGAGGGCTGGACGGATCAGCTCGCCCGAAGCGACGGCGAAAGCTATGCCCGGCTCTGCGAGGCGCTGGCAGGCTTTGCCACCTCACGCAACGAGCTGGCGGCGGTACTGCCACCGCTGACCCTGCTGGGCGGCCGGGACGATCCGGCCACCCCGCCGGTGGGTCTGGAGGCACTGGGCCATCTGCTCGATGAAGCCCCCGTGATCCTGCTGGACAACGTCGGCCATGTGCCCGCCGTCGAGGCGCCCGAGACCATGGCAGGCCATCTCCACACGGCGCTGCGCGAGCCGCTGACGCCGCGTCAGGAGGGCGTCAGCTTCGAGGCGGGTCTGGAAGTGCGCCGCCGGGTGCTGGGCCCTGACCACGTGGCACGCTCGCTGGCCGGCGCCACCGAACTGGACATGCCCTTTCAGTCCCTGATTACCCGCACCGCCTGGGGTGAGCTCTGGGGTGACGAGACGCTGTCGGTCACCCAGCGCAGCATGATCACGCTGGCAATTCTGGCCGCGCTGGGCCGCGACGGTGAGCTGACCCTGCACCTGAAAACGGCCCATCGCACCGGCGTGACACAAGCTCAGCTGCGCCAGGTTCTGACGCATGTCGCAACCTATGCCGGCGTCCCGGCCGCCAACCACGCGTTTTCACTGGCCCGCCAGCACGGCTGGAGTGATCAATGACAAGGATGACGTCACCATGCCCGTCGATTCCGATTACGGTTTCAACCCGACCCTCAATGGCCCGGTAGAGCAGCACCAGCCCCCACAGGTCTTTGACGCCTACCAGTCCACGCGACTGCGCGGGCCACGCAACAATCTCATCATTACCCGGGGCGGTCTGGCCGAGCGCACCGCGCCGGTCTACGGCCATCACAACCTGGGGCGCGAGGACAGCGACCTGACCGTTCAGCACAATGGCGCCCCGCTGGGACAAAAGATCGTGATCGCCGGGCAGGTACGCACCACCGACGGTCAGCCCCTTCCCCATGCGCTCATCGAGCTGTGGCAGGCCAACGCCTCGGGTCGCTATACCCACAAAAAGGATCAGCACCCGGCCCCGCTGGACCCCAACTTTTCCGGCGCCGGGCGCACCCTCACCGACGCGCAGGGGTATTACCGCTTTATCTCCATCGCGCCCGGCGCCTATCCGTGGGGCAACCACTTCAACGGCTGGCGCCCGGCGCATGTCCATTTCTCGGTGCTGGGGGCGACCTTTTCCCAGCGCCTGATCACGCAGATGTATTTCCCCGGCGACCCGCTTCTGGCCATCGACCCGATCTTCATGGCCAACCCCGACCGGCGCGTGCGCGAGCTGATGGTCGCCCGCTATGACCGGCGCTTTGATATCCCCGGTCAGGCGCTGGGCTATCGCTTTGACATGTTCCTGGGCCCCCACGGCACCCCGCTGGAGTAACCACATGACCCACCGCGAGACCCCTGAGCACATCCCGACCCCGCAGGAGATCATGCAGGCCGAGCACGAGGCGCCCGCCCGGCCGGCGCATCTGCCCACCGGCACGCAGACCGTTGGCCCCTTTTTCCACGAGGCGCTGCTGCCCAGGGGTGATATCACCCTGATCCGGGGCGATGATCTGCCCCCGGGCCGGCGCATTCTAATTGAAGGACGGTTGCTGGACGGCGCCGGCGCGCCGGTCAACGACGCCATGCTGGAGCTCTGGCAGCCCGACGGCGCAGGGCACTTTCATACCGACGCTGCCCGGGCCGATTTCGACGGCTTTGGCCGTATCGCCACCCGGGAGGACGGCAGCTTCTCGGTGGCCACGCTCAAGCCGGGCAGGGCGGGCGAAGAGGCCCCGCACATCGCAATACACCTGATGGCTCGCGGTCTGCTGCACACGCTGGCCACCCGGATCTATTTCGAGGATGAAGACAACGACGCCGACCCGGTACTGACCGGGGTACCCGCCGAGCGCCGTGCGACCCTGCTGGCCCGATGCGAGACAGACGGGGTCTATCGCTTTGACATTCATCTTCAGGGCGCACGCGAGACGGTGTTTTTTGAGCATTGATCCCAGGCGGCACCCCCCTTTCGTTTCGATACAGTTCGTGGAGTAGCCAGGATGCGAGCGATTGCGACCGTCTCTCTCAGCGGTGATCTGGGCGCCAAGTTCGAGGCCGTGGCCCGGGCCGGCTATGACGGCATTGAAATCTTTGAAAACGATCTGCTCTCCTGGGGCGGCACCCCGGAGGCCGTGCGGGCGCTGGCCGAGTCGCTGGGCCTGACCATCATTGCACTGCAGCCCTTTCGCGATTTCGAGGCCATGCCCGAGCCGCAGCGCAGCCGCAATTTCGCCCGCGCCGAGCGCAAGTTCGCCCTGATGAAGGCGCTGGGCACCGATTTCATGCTGATCTGCAGCAACACCTCGGCACTTGGCGTGGACGACGATGCCCGCGCCGCCGAGGATCTGCGCGAACTCGCCGAGCGGGCCGCCGCCCACGGTCTGCGCATCGGCTTCGAGGCGCTGGCCTGGGGACGCCATGTCAACGACTACCGCCACGCCTGGGCGATCGTCGAGCGCGCCGATCATCCCGCACTGGGGCTGGTGCTGGACAGCTTTCACGTGCTCGCGCCCGGCCTGCCCACCGCCCCGATCGCCGACATTCCGGGCGAGCGCATTTCGCTGGTGCATCTGGCCGATGCGCCCGTCAAACAGATGGACCTGCTCAACTGGAGCCGCCACTATCGCTGCTTTCCAGGCCAGGGCGGTCTGGATATGGCAGGTTTCATGCGCGCGCTGGGGCGTACGGGCTATGCCGGGCCGCTGTCGCACGAGATATTCAATACCGATTTTCGCATGGCCTGCGCCCGCGACACGGCACTCGATGGCATGCGCTCGATGATTCTGGCCGAGCATCTGCGGGATGAGGCGACCGCCTCTGACGCGCTGGCCACGTCGCCGACCTTTCGGGGCATTCACTTTCTGGAGTTCACCCTCGATGCCTCGCAGGCCAGGGCGCTGGGCCGGATGCTGGCCCTGCTCGGCTTTTGTCATATCGGCCATCACCGCTCCAAGAACATCGAGCTCTGGCGTCAGGGCGAGGTCCATCTGGTGCTCAACATGGACACGCACACCTTTGCCCATACCTACCGGCTCATGCACGGCATCTCGGTGTGTGCCGTCGGCTTTCGTGCCGACAACCCCGGCCTGACCATGGCACGCGCCCGCGCTTTCGGCGCCCGCGCCCATGACGGGCCCGTGGGCCCCGGCGAGATGCGCCTGCCGGCCGTACGTGGCATCAATGACAGCCTGATCTATCTGGTCGACCCCGAGACCGCCCGCGATCGACAGTGGCGGACCGATTTCAACCTGTTCGAGGCGCCCGCGCGCATCGAGGCCGGCATCACCGGCATCGATCACCTTTCAACGGCGGTGGCGCCGACGCAGATGCTGCGCTGGCAGCTGTTCTTTCGTACCGTCTTCGACTTTGATGCCGATGGCGAAAACGAGCTGGCCGATCCCAACGGCCTGATCTTCAGCCAGGCCCTGATCAGCCATGACAGCACCATCCGCATGGCGCTGAACACCTCGCCTGCCGTCGAGACACTGCCCGGGCGTTTCATGAACGAGGGCCGCGGCGGCATCCAGCAGATTGCTCTGGCCACCGATGACATCTTTGCCACGCTGGATCGATTGATCGCCAACGGCGTGACGCTGCTGCCCATTCCGGACAACTATTACGACGACCTGGCCGCCCGGATCGAGCTTGATGACCTGCTTCTGGAGGCCATGCGCCGTCGCAACGTCCTTTACGATCGAAACGAAGAGGGCGAGTTCTTCCACGCCTACACTGAAGTATTTGCCGGGTGCTTTCATTTTGAAGTCGTTGAACGCCGCGGGAATTACGCCCACTTCGGCGCGGCCAACGCACCGATTCGACTGGCGGCGCAGTCGCGTCTGCACGGCGCACCGCCGCGCTGACCCCGGTGCCCGGCACGATCCCGGAATGTGCGCCGTCCCGCGATATCGCCTATGATCCGGCGTATGCCGCGTCACGCCCCATCCGTCCGGAGTCACGATGAACGTTTTAATCCTCAACGGCCCCAATCTGAACCTGCTGGGCAAGCGCGAACCGGACATCTACGGTCATGAAACGCTTGCCGACATCGAAAATGCCATTCGCCACCGCGCCTTCGACAAGGGCGTGGGGACCGATTTTTTGCAGACCAACCACGAAGGCGTGATGCTCGATCGCATCCATGAGGCGCGCGGACGCTTTGATGCCATCGTTATCAACCCGGCGGCGTGGTCGCACACTTCGGTGGCGCTTCTGGACGCGCTCAAGGCGTTCGAGGGTCGGGTCGTGGAAGTGCATCTGTCCAACATCCATACCCGCGAGGCGTTTCGCCATCATTCGTATGTCTCCGCCCGCGCCGAGGCCGTCATCGCCGGCATGGGCAGCTTCGGCTATCTGGCGGCGATCGATTTTCTGGCGCGCTAGCGCTTTCCGGGAACGCCCCCATGACCGGTATCGTTGATGCGCTGGCCCCGCTCTTTGCCCTGATCGCGCTGGGTGCGGTGCTGGGCCGGGCGCGTTTTCCCGGCGGTGACTTCTGGCCGCGGCTCGAGCGCGTCATCTACTACCTGCTCTTTCCCGCCATGCTGGTGGCAGCCCTTGCCACGGCAGAGGTCAGTCAGGTGTCGGTGCTGGCGCTGGCCGTGACCCTGCTGGGCACCATGATCACCCTGGGAGGCGCGCTGTGGCTGGCGCGCGCTCGACTGGCCCTGTCACCGCCGGCGTTCACCTCGGCGTTTCAGGGCGTGGTGCGCTTTAACACCTATGTCGGCGTGGCCGGCGCGGCGGCGCTTTACGGCGAGCCGGGCCTGACCGTGGCGGCGGTGGCCATCGCGCTGACGGTGCCCACGGCCAATATCCTGTGCGTGCTGGCCTTTATCGTCTCCGGCACGCAGGGGCCGGCCAGCGTGGGCAAAAGCGTGCTGGCGCTTTTGCGCAATCCCTTGATTCTGGCCTGTTTGGTGGGGGTGGCCCTCAACGTCAGCGGTATCGGTCTGCCCGGCGTGACCGAGCCGGCCCTTGAGCTTCTGGGACAGGCCGCCCTGCCGCTGGGGCTGGTGGCCGTGGGGGTGGCGCTGCGTCTGAGCGCGCTATGGCGCGGTGGGCGGGCATTCTGGCTTTCAAGCGCGGTGAAGCTTGTGGTCACGCCGCTGCTGGTGGCGGGCCTTGCCTGGCTGGTGGGACTGCACGGCGTGGAGCGCAACGTGGCGCTGCTCTTTGCCGCGCTGCCCACGGCAACGTCTGCCTACATTCTGGCCCGCCAGCTCGGCGGCGATGCCGAGCTGATGGCGGCGATCATCACCGGCCAGACGCTGCTGGCGATGCTGGCCATGCCGCTGGTGCTTCAGCTTGCCGGCACCGGCTGAGCGCTGTCGGCTCAAAGGCAGGCAACACGCCTATAGGGTAATGAGCAGCCCGCCGGTGGCCATCGCGATCACCACGGCCCAGGCGGGCAGCTTCCAGACGCCCAGCAGCAAAAAGCCCGTCAGGGCCAGCACGAACTCACGAGGGCCGACAATGGCGCTGGTCCAGACCGGCTGATAGAGCGCCGCACCCAGAATGCCGACCACCGCGGCATTGGCACCGCGCATCACCCCCTGAACGCGCGCCAGCTGCCGCAAGTCGTGCCACCAGGGCAGCACGGCGACCAGCAGCAGCATGCCGGGCAGAAAGATCATCAGCAGCGCAAGCACCGCGCCCATCAGCGCGCCCGTTCCCGGCGCGATCACCGCGCCCAGATAGGCGGCAAAAGTAAACAGCGGCCCCGGCACGGCCTGGGCGACGCTATAGCCGGTCAGAAAATCATCCTCCGAAACCCAGCCGGTCTGCACGACCCCGGATTCCAGTAGCGGCAGCACCACATGGCCGCCGCCGAAGACCAGTGCGCCGGCTCGATAGAAGGCGTCCATCATGGCAACGACAAGCGATGGCGTGGCCCAGGCCAGCAGGGGCAGCCCGGCCAGCAGCGCGACAAAGCCGATCGCTGCAAACCGCCCGACCCGTCGCGAGACGCCAGGCGCCATGTCATGCGCCGCCGGCACGCCCTGCCTCCGACACCAGAACAGCCCGACCACAGCACCGATCACGATCGCCCCCACCTGACCCGCCGAGCCGCCTACCAACAGCGCCATCAGCACTGCCACCAGCGCAATGCCGACACGGCGCTTGTCGGGGCAGAGATTTTGCGCCATCCCCCACACGGCATGGGCCACGATGGCCACCGCGGCCACCTTGAGGCCGTGGATGATGCCCTGACTGACGGGCCCGTCCATGACCGCCGAACCCAGCGCGAACAGTACCAGCACCACGGCGGAGGGCAGGGTAAAGGCCGTCCATGCCGCCGCGGCTCCCCGGCCGCCGGCGCGCATCAGCCCCAGCGCAAAGCCCACCTGGCTGCTGGCCGGGCCCGGCAGAAACTGGCACAGCGCCACCAGATCGGCGTAGTCCTGCTCCGATAGCCAGCGACGCCGCGTGACAAACTCATTGCGGAAATAGCTCAGATGCGCGATGGGCCCGCCAAAGGCGGTCAGGCCCAGCATCAGAAAGGCCAGAAAAACCTCACCGACGCGACTGTTCAAACGAGCAACCTCAGACATGAAAGCCCCCGGTTTACCGGTCGGGCAACCATCTCACCCGATACATGAGGGCCATGTTGTAGCACGCCGAGGTGTCAGTCCCCTTACACGAGGTTCGAAGCGTTGATCCGAGGCGGCCATCCCCCGCCGGGGCCTCCCATGGGCTATCCTGTTACCCATGTCTCTTCACCCGCCGGGAGCCTTCCATGGCCGATCTGACGCTGTTTTATGACGGCACTTGCCCGCTGTGCGTCAACGAGATCAACCACCTCAAGCGACTCGACCGCGATCAGCGCATCGCGTTTGAAGACATTCACGCCGAGAATTTCACGAGCCGCTACCCGAACGTGGATCGTGAGGAGGCCAGCGCCATTTTGCTGGGCGACGTCGACGGCAAGCGCATTCGCGGGCTGGATGTGACTCACCGCGCCTGGTCGCTGGTCGGCCGCGGCTGGTTGACCGCGCCGCTGCGCTGGCCGCTGATTCGCCCCGTGGCCGACCGGGTCTATCTGTGGTTTGCCCCCAGGCGCTATCGCATCTCGGGCTGGCTGACCGGCCGCCAGCGCTGTGAGAGCTGCGCGTCGGGACAGTGCGGGCTGGGTGATAAAAAGCCCTGACCAACGCCTGCGACATCGGTGGATACAACAGCGCCCCGCGGCAGATGCCGCGGGGCGCTGTTTGTGTGGCGTGACGCGAGGATTAGTCTTCAGTGGTGAAGCGATAGACCGTGTGGCTTTCAAGCGTCTCGCCGGGCTGGAGAATGGTGGAAGGGAAGCCCGACTGATTGGGCGAATCCGGGAAGTGCTGGGTCTCCAGCGCCAGTCCCGAGCGCTGACCATAGGCGCGCCCGCTTTTGCCACTGACGCTGCCATCCAGAAAATTCCCCGAATAGAACTGCAGGCCCGGCTCGGTCGTTTCGACCTCCAGCACGCGCCCACTGGCCGGCGAGGTGACCCGCGCGGCCCGCTCGGGCGTTGAGGACGACGCACGCTTGAGCACGAAGTTGTGATCGTAGCCCTGGCCACGATCGAGCTGCTCGTTGTCGGCTTCGATGCGCGCCCCGATCGGCATGGGCGTGGTGAAATCAAACGGCGTGCCGGCAACAGAGGCAATCTCGCCGGTGGGAATCAGCGTCTCGTTGACCGGCGTATAGGCGGCGGCATCGATCGTCATGACGTGATCGAGGATGCTCGCGCTGCCCTCGCCGTCCAGGTTGAAGTAGCTGTGCTGGGTCAGATTGACCGGGGTGGCCTTTGTGGTGCGCGCGCTGTAGTCGATGGCAAGCCGGTCGTCATGGGTCAGGGTGTATTTGACCTCGACGGCCAGCTCGCCCGGATAGCCCTCCTCGCCGTCGGCGCTGGTGTAGCGCATCACCACGCCGCTGCCCTCGCTCGAGGAAAACGGTGTGGCCTGCCAGAGCTTCTGATTGAAGCCTTCATCGCCGCCGTGCAGGTGGTTGGGGCCATCGTTGGTGGCCAACTGATACGTCTGGCCCTCCAGCGTAAAGCGCCCGTCCGCGATGCGATTGCCGTAGCGCCCGATCAGCGCGCCGAAGTAGGGGTTGAGCTTTTGATAGGCCGGCGACCGGTAGTCCTCCAGCGAATTGAAGCCCAGCACGATATCGGCCATGTGGCCATTGCGGTCCGGCGTTTCAAGCGAGGTGATGATGCCGCCGTACTCGATCACCTCCATGCGCAGCTGCCGATCATTGGAGATGCGATAGCCGTGCACGGTGCGCCCGTCGGGCAGCGTGCCAAACACGAACTGCTCAACGTTCGGCGGCATCGGTGCAGACGCCGCCATCGACTGACCGGTACCGGCACACAGCAGACCGGCGCTCAGGCCCAGACAAAACCGCAGGGACTGTCCTTTCATGGCACGCTCCTTCCCGTTGAAACCACAATGACTGTCTGATCAGGCCCGCTGACGCCGCTGCTGTTTCCAGCGGTCAAACAGCACCGCCAGCAGCAGAATCGCCCCGCGCACCAGATACTGATAGAAGGTCGGCACGTTCAAAAGCCCCATGGCGTTTTGCACGCAGCCCATGATCAAAACGCCCACCAGCACGCCGGTGATCGAGGCCACCCCGCCGGAAAGCGCCACGCCCCCCAGCACACAGGCCGAGATGACCGCCAGCTCCAGCCCCATCGAGGTATTCGGGTCGCCCAGTCCCATGCGCGAGGTCAAAAGCACCCCGGCGATACCGGCGACCAATCCCTGCAGGCCGAACACGATGATCTTGAGCCGGCGCACGTTGACCCCGGCCAGCGCCGCCGCCTCCGGATTGCCGCCGGTGGCCAGCACGTTGCGCCCGAACGCGGTGAGATTGAGCACAAAGCCAAAGATCACAAAACAGATGATCATGGTCCATACCGGCAGGGTCAGCCCCAGAAAGGAGGCGCTGCCCAGTTCGAAAAAGCCCGGCACGGTGATCATCACCGCATCACCGCCGGAGGTGATGTAGGCCAGCCCGCGCACGAACTCCATGGCAGCAAGCGTGGCGATCAGGGAATTGATGCCAAAGCGGGCCACCACGAAGCCGTTGAACACGCCTACCAGCGCCCCGGCGGCGATGCCCCCCAGCGCACCGATCAGCACGCTGCCTGACGCGCTGGTGATGACCGCGGCGCTGACGCCGGCAAAGGCGACGATCGAGGCGACCGACAGATCCACCTCACCCAGGGCCAGTACCATCATCATGGTGGTGGCGATGGTGCCGATGATGGTCACCGACAGCAGCAGACCGACCATGTTGCGACTGGTCAGAAAATCAGGGATCGCCACCGCCAGCGCGATAAAGAGCACGATGAAAATGGCAATCAGCCCGGAGGTGTCCAGCAGGGTGCGAAGCGGCTTCATCAGACCCTGTCGTCCGGGGGCCTGACCGCTGTCGTCGGCGTGAACGCTCTTGTCGCTACTCATGATTCACTCTTCTCCAGACATCGTGTTGTTATTGCCTGTTGTTATTGACCGTATCCCGGCATCAGGACGGCAGCGCCAGTCCCAGCAGCCGCTCGGGCGTGGCGGCGCCACGATCAACAATGTCGACCAGTGCCCCGCTGCGCATCACGCCGATGCGATCACAGATCGCGCTGACCTCGGTCAGATCGCTCGAGATGACCACCACCGCCTTGCCCTGATCGGCCAGGTCATACAGCAGGTTGTAGATATCGCGCCGCGCACCGACATCGATGCCGCGGGTGGGCTCGTCCATCACGAACAGCTCGATCTGCTCGGAGAGCCAGCGCGCCAGGATGACCTTTTGCTGGTTGCCGCCGGAGAGCGTGCTGATGCGGGTGCGCGGGCCCGGGGTGCGAATGCGCAGCTTCTGGATATAGTCGCGGGTGTTTTCAAGCTCGCGCTTTGGGTCGCGCCACAGCCCCAGACGCTTGAAAAAGCGCCGGCAGCTGATGTTGAGGTTGTCGGTGACGCTGGCCACCGGAAAGATGCCCTGCGACTTGCGATCCTCCGGACACATGGCGATGCCGGCCCGAATTGCCTCTCCGGGGGAGCCAAACCGCCCGCTGCGGCCGTTGAAGTGAATCTCGCCGGCTTTCGGGGTTTCCACGCCGCACACCAGCCGCAACAGCTCGCTGCGACCGGCGCCGACCAGCCCGAAAAACCCGAACACTTCGCCGCGGCGAACCTCGAAGCTTACCGGGGACTTGAGCCCGCGGCCTTCCAGCGCGTCCACCTTCAGGATGACCTCGCCAGGCTCGCGGGCGCGATAGCCGTAGACGTCCTCGATATCACGCCCGACCATCTCGCTGACCAGCTGGTCCTGGGTGAGCCCCGCCATGGCGTCGTGAGTACAGATATGGCGCCCGTCGCGAAAGACCGTGACGGCGTCGCACATCTCGAAGACCTCTTCCATGCGGTGGGTGACATACAGCACCACCCGGCCTTCATCGCGCAGGCGCTGGACGATGCGCTTGAGCTGGCGCGTCTCCTGTACCGACAGCGAGCTGGTCGGCTCGTCAAAGGCAATAATGCGGGCGTCGCGCAGCAGCGCCCGACCGATCTCGATCATCTGCTGCTGACCGATCGAGAGATCACGCACTTTCGTGGCCGGATGCACGCTGCCCTCGCCTAGCTCCTCGAGAATGCCGAGCGCCCGCTCGCGCAGGCGCTTTCGATCGACGATGCCGTAGTGCTGCGGCAGCTGGCCCAGCAGCAGGTTTTCCGCCACCGACAGGTTGGGCGAGAGTGTGAGCTCCTGATAGATGATCGCAATGCCCAGGCGCAGTGCCTCGCGAGCGTTGGCAAAGACGTGGCGCTCGCCCCCGATCAGAACCGCGCCGTCGGTGACGCGGTT